>NZ_JBIRUY010000006.1:92813-232640 GCF_044335305.1 Streptomyces sp. NPDC020490
CGTCCGGCGCGGGCCCGGCCCGCCCGGCGCCGACCGGCACGGTCGCCTCCGCCGACGACCGCGTCCGCCGACGACCGGCCGTCGTGTGCCGGACAACCCACCGGTCCCGCACGTCACGACAAAGCGCCCCATGCACCCCGATCACGGTGTGGGGCAGGTCTCGTCCGTCCTGTCCCTGATGTGTGCTCCGGCCCCCCGGAGCGCGGGATGATGGGAGCATGAGGCATGCTGGTCCGCACGACGGCGAGGCGAGGGGATAGATGAGCGCGGAGTTGGGCGGCCAATCCGGCCTGCGGGGCAAACTCTCCCACTGGCTGCGCGGACGCGGCCCGAAGGACACCGCCGACGACGGCGGCCGGGAGGCCCTGCTGCTGGCCGCCGCCTCGGCGGGGCTGCCGCTCGCGCCCGCCGCGCACCCGGCGCCCGGCTACGGCTGTTCCTGCGACCGCGTCGGCTGTCCCACCCCGGCCCGGCACCCGGTGTCGTTCGCCTGGCAGACGCAGTCCACCACCGACCGCGCCCAGATCGAGCGCTGGGCCTGCCACCAGCCGCAGGCCAACTTCATCACCGCGACCGGCATGGTGCACGACGTCCTCGACGTGCCGCTGGAAGCCGGACGCGAGGCCCTCCGGCGGCTGCTCGACTCCGGCGTCGAGGTGGGCCCGGTCGCCGAGAGCGACGACGGCCGCATGCTCTTCTTCACCCTCACCCGCGGCACCCCCGAGGACGAGGACGAGTGGTGGCCCTGCGAGCTGGACTGCCACCCCGAGACGATGGACGAGCACCCCGGCCTGCGCTGGCACTGCCGCGGCTCCTACGTCCTCGTGCCGCCCGCCCGGCTCCCCGGCGACGACGGCCAGGCCGTGCACTGGGTACGCGGCCCGGAGCACCCGCTGCCCGAACCGCTGACCCTCCTGGAAACCCTCACCGACGCCTGCGCCCGCCACGCCGGCGAGGAGTCCGACCGGACGGGCGCTCCCTGGCCCCTGCGCCACTGAGCGGCAGACCCCCGGTGCGCTGACCGTCGGCGCTGACCGCCTGACCACCACCCGGACGGATCGTCCGCGTTGCGGCCCTCCCCCCGGCCGGTGACCGTGATCAAGAGGGGGCCGGTCGGCCCCCGTTCACGAGACGGGAGAGGGACATGCTCATAAAAGCGATGGCGCTCGGGACGACCGCGGCCGCCGCCGCGCTGCTGGCCGTGGCACCGCAGGCCAGTGCCGCCCCGGTCAACGGCTGCACGGTGAGCGGCCGCCATGTGACGTGCGTCGACTACGGCGGCATCAACCGGCAGCGCGGCCAGTACTGGTCCGCCTACCAGTACAACCAGAACGGCATCAAACTGAACATCTGCAACGCGTGGAACGGCTGGACCATCACCTGCATCAACTACTGAGCGGGCGCTACGAACCCTGGGCCGAGGTCAGCCCCTCCAGACGGGAGAGCACCGACACCTGCTCGCCGCCCGAGCCCCTCGCCGGGTCCACGGCCACCTCGTTGGAGACGAACTCCATCGTCAGCGACTGCTTGATCTCGCCGGTCGTCAGGGCGCGCACACTCTCGTTCGGGGTGGGGATCGAGGCGCCGGGCGCGGCGGTCTGCTTCTCGAAGCGGCGCGTCGTGAAGAACACCAGCGCGCCGCCGTCCGCGGTGCGCAGCGCCAGCGGGGCGTAGTCGCCCGAGGTCAGCGGCTGGTCGATGTACTGGGTGGCCAGGCCCGGCTTCCTGGCGGCCTTCGCGCGCTGCGCCCGCCACTGACTGGTGTGCGTGCCGGCCGCGAAGGTCTTGCCGCCGCTCTTCAGGTACGTCGCGTAGTCCTTGCTCAGGTCGGCCGGTGCGACGGTGAGTCCGGCGGAGTCCGCGGGCACCGCCTCGGCCCAGCCGTCCGCGTCCTTCTTGATCTCGGGCAGCGAGCCGGGCGCGATCAGCGTCAGGTACGCCGCCTGCCACGGCTCGTCGAGGCCGGCGCGGGTGAACACCAGCAGCCAGTGCAGGTCGCCGCCCTTGTTGCCCTGGGCCTCGGCGACGAACCAGCGTGGCCAGCCCGCCTTCTTGGGGATGGTGAACGTCGCGTCGCTCAGCTTCAGCGGGGTGTGCGCCGGATTGCCGGCGGGGTTGTTCGCATGGCCGGCCTTGAGCCGGGCGGCGTCGATGTCGCCGAGGGCGCCGGTGACATGGCCGGCGTCGAGCGAACTGTCGTACGCCTCGTCCGCCTTGTTGTACGCGGCCGTGAACTGCCGCAGCGCCCGGTCGGCTTCGGCGCGGGTGGTCGCGGGGATCACTTCGCGCTCCCCGTGCACCACCACACACCCGCTCGCCGTCAACGACAAAGCGGTCACCGAGGCCGCTATCAGTGCGCTCCGGTCAAGCCCGCGGAGCCTCGGACGGCTGCGATCCCTGCTCATCGACTGCCTTCACCTTCCCCTTCCCGGAGGCGAACCCTACCGGGGCGAAGAAGAGCGCGAGGGTCGGGACGAGGTACAGCAGCCACACCGTGACCTGGAGGACCGTCGGGTCGGGCTGGAAGTTGAACACGCCCTTGAGCAGCGTGCCGTACCAGCTGTCCGGCGGGATCGTGCCGCTGACGTCGAAGGCCAGGTTCGTCAGGCCCGGCAGCCAGCCGGCCTCCTGAAGGTCGTGGAACCCGTACGCCAGCACGCCCGCCGCCACGACGACCAGCATGCCGCCGGTCCAGGTGAAGAACTTGGCCAGGTTGATCTTCAGGGCGCCGCGGTAGAACAGCCAGCCCAGGAAGACGGCCGTGGCCAGGCCCAGGGCCACGCCGATCAGCGGGCGCGGGGTGCCGTCGCTGGCCGCGTGCACCGACGCCCACACGAACAGGGCGGTCTCCAGGCCCTCACGGCCGACGGCGAGGAAGGCCGTGGCGACCAGCGCGCCCGTGCCCATCGCCAGCGCCGCGTCCAGCCTGCCGTGCAGCTCCGCCTTCAGGTGCCGGGCGGTGCGCCGCATCCAGAACACCATCCACGTCACCAGGCCGACGGCGAGCACCGACAGCGAGCCGCCGAGCGCCTCCTGGGCCTGGAAGGTCAGTTCCTGCGAGCCGAACTCGAGCGCGCAGCCGAAGCCGAGCGCGATCGTCACCGCGACGCCGATGCCGATCCAGATCGGCCGGACGGCGTCCCGGCGGCCGGTCTTCACCAGGTAGGCGATCAGGATGCAGACGACCAGGCTGGCTTCCAGCCCCTCGCGCAGGCCGATCAGGTAGTTGGAGAACACGGCTCAGGCCTCCTTCGTGAACAGCGTGCTGCCCCACCAGTCGTCGCTGTCGCGGACGCCGGGCGGGACGGCGAAGACCGCCGAACTCACGTGCTGGGTGTACTCGTTGAGCGCGTCCGTGGCCAGGTTGCGCTGGATGCGGATGAAGCCCTCGCGGATGTCGCGCTGGTAGGCGATGAAGAACAGGCCCGCGTCCAGACGGCCCAGGCCGTCCGTGCCGTCGGTGAAGGAGTAGCCCCGGCGCAGGATCGTCGCGCCGCCGTTGGAGTCGGGGTGCGCGAGGCGGACGTGCGCGTCGGGCTTCATCGCCTTCAGGAACGGCTCGTCGCGCTCCTTCGCCTTGCCGACCGGGGCGCCCTCGCCCTTGTCGCGGCCGAAGACGTCCTCCTGCTCCTGCAGCGAGGTGCGGTCCCAGGTCTCGATGTTCATGCGGATGCGGCGGGCGACCAGGTACGAGCCGCCGGTCATCCAGCCGGGCCCGTCCTTCTCGCCGACCCAGACGAACTTCGCCAGCCGGTCCCGTTCGGTGCCGGAGATGTTGCGGGTGCCGTCCTTGAAGCCGAACAGGTTGCGCGGGGTCTGCGCGTCGGGCGTCGTCGACGACGTCTTGCCGAAGCCGAGCTGCGACCAGCGGACGGCGACCTTGCCGAAGCCGATGCGGGCCAGGTTGCGGATCGCGTGCACGGCGACCTGCGGGTCGTCGGCGCAGGCCTGGACGCACAGGTCGCCGTCGCTGCGGCTGCGGTCGAGGTTCTCGCCGGGGAACTTCGGCAGGTCGACCAGGGCCTCGGGCCGCTCGTCCGCCAGGCCGAACTTCTCGAACAGCGACGGACCGAAGCCGATCGTCAGCGTCAGCCGTGACGGCTTCAGGCCCAGCGCCTCGCCGGTGTCGTCCGGCGGCGCCTCCGCGAGCCCGCCGTAGGCGCCCTCGCCGACCGCCTGGCCGGCGGTCATCCGGCGCGCGGCCGCCGTCCACTCCTTGAGCATCCGCACGAACTCGGCGCGGTCGTCGGTCTTCACGTCGAACGCGGCGAAGTGCAGCCGGTCCTGCACCGGCGTGGCGATGCCGGCCTGGTGGGCGCCGTGGAAGGCGACGGCGGCGCCGGCCGGGTCGGTGCCGTCGGCGGAGTCGTCGGCGCGGGCCAGCGCGACCGCGCCGCCGGCCGCCGCGGCGCCGAGCGCGAGCCCGGCCCCGCCCCAGCCGATCAGCGAACGCCGGGAGGGTCGCGGGCCGGCGGCCGGCGCGGTGGTGGCTTCCTGGGTGTCCGTCATGGTCGTCCCCTACTTCACGACGGCGGCGGCGAGCGTGGACAGCGGCTCGGCGAGCGCGTTGACCGCGTCCGACAGTTCCTTGCGGTCGGCCTTGCCGACCTTGTCGTACGAGGTGAAGTCGTACGAGTCCTTGTCCGCGCGGTACTTGTCGAGCAGCGTGTTCAGCGCGGCGAACTGCTTGTCCAGCTCGGCGGTCAGCGCCTTGTCGTTGCCCTGCACGACCGGCTTGAGCAGCTCGTAGGACTTCTGGGCCCCCTCGACGTTGGCCTTGAAGTCGACCAGGTCGGTGTGCGAGTAGCGCTCCTCCTCACCGGTGACCTTGCCGGTGGCGACCTCGTCGAGCAGTTCCTTGGCGCCGTTGGCCATGGAGGTCGGGGTGATGTCGGCCTTGCCGACCCGCTCCTGCCAGTCCTTCAGGTCGGTGACCAGCTGGTCGGCGAGGGTCTTCTCCTCGGCGCCGATCTTCTTGTCCTGCCACAGGGCCTTCTCCAGCCGGTGCCAGCCCGTCCACTTCTGGCCGTCCTCCAGGCCGTCGGCGCGGACGTCGACCTTCGGGTCGATGTCGCCGAAGGACTCGGCGACCGGCTCGGTGCGCTCCCAGCCGATGCGGGAGGGGGCGTAGGCCTTCTTCGCGGCCTCGACGTCGCCGTCCTTGACCGCCTTCACGAACGTCTCGACCGCCGGCAGCGTCGCGTCGGCCTGCTCCTGCGCGTACGCGCGGTAGGCGGCGACGGCCTTGTCCAGGCGCGGGTCGCGCTTGGCGGCGGAGCCGCCGGTGACCGTGAGCTTCTGGCGCACGCCGTGGCCCTTCATGCCCGGGCGGCAGGCGATCTCGTACGATCCGGCCTTCACCTCGGCCGTCAGCGTGTACTTCGTGCCCGGCCCGATGTTCTCCTTCTCGGAGACGATCCGGTCGTCCGGGAAGACGATCTCGACTTCGGTGGCCTTGGAACCCTTGTTCTCGATCTTCAGCGTGACCTGGCCGGCCGGGACCGACTTGACGGAGGTGTCGCACTTCGAGTCGGCCGCGGTCACCTCGATCGTCCCGGCGTCGTCCGCTGTGCTCTTCTGGGTGCAGCCGGTGACGGCGGTCAGAGCCGCCGCGGTGGCGACGGCGGTGACGACGGAGAGTCTGGCGGCTCGCATGCAGGCTCCATAAGGCTGGCGGAAAATCGCGGGTCCGTCTCACCCGGGATGGTGAGGCTCACCTAACTTATCTAAGCCTTGCCTGCCTGCTACCCGTCGATGCGGTGATTCAGCTCTCATGGGCGGCCCGCGGACACGGATCCGTCACGGTGGCCAAAAGTAAACCCCAAGGAAAAGTCAAGAGAACGTCAAGGATCGTCCTTCCGGCTGCCCGGCGGCACACCCGCCCCACGGCCGCGGGCCGCGGCGTGCCCGGCGCACCGGATCACGGCCCGGTGCGCGCCGCGTCCCGGACGTGCCCCCGACCGGCGACGTGATGCTTCAATGCCCGCGTGACTGACTACGACGTGCTGCGCGTCTTCTGCGCCCCGGACGGCGGCTACGGCAACGAACTCGGCGTCGTGCGCGACGGATCGGTGCTGCCCGAGCGGGGCGACCGGCAGGACCTCGCCGGAAAGCTCGGCTTCAGCGAGACCGTGTTCGTCGACGACCCCGAGCGCGGCGTCATCGACATCTACACCCCGACCCTGCGCCTGCCCTTCGCCGGGCACCCCTGCGTCGGCGCCGCATGGCTGCTGGACGTGCCCGAACTGGTCACGCCCGCCGGGGTGGTGGGCGCCCGCCAGGACGGGGAGTTCAGCTGGATCGAGGCGCGGGCGGAGTGGGCCCCGCCGCGCACCCTGCGCCAGTACGCCACGGCCGCCGAGGTCGACGCGCTGCCCGTGCCGCCGAAGGGGGAGTGGATCTACGCCTGGGCCTGGCAGGACGAGGCCGCCGGACGGGTCCGGGCGCGCGCCTTCCCCGGCCGGGACGACGGCATCGACGAGGACGAGGCGACCGGCGCGGCGGCCCTGCTGCTGACCGACCGGCTGGGGAGGGCGCTCAACATCACGCAGGGCGCGGGCTCCCAGATCCTCACGGCCCCGCAGCCGCACGGCTGGGTGGAGATCGGCGGGCGGGTGTATCTGGAGCGCTGACGGCGCCCGTACGGGTGGTCCCGCGTGTGCGCGCGGCGGCGAGCGGTTCCCTCTGGGCGTGACCAGCCAGCCGTCGTGAGAGGAAACCCGTGCGTATCCGTTCAGCCCTGGCCGCAGTCGCCCTCGGTGCCGCCCTGACCGCCGCGGGCGCGGCCGGCGCCGCCGCCGGCGAGGAGCCGCAGCACGACCGCGGCGGCGACCACCACGCCGTCTGCAGCCCGTACTTCGGCGTGGTCCACGCCGAGACCGCCGGCATCCTCTACGGCGGCGCCGACTGCCGCGTCGGCCACTTCTGACGGACCGGCTCCGGGCCCCCTCCGCCGTCGCGGAGGGGGCCCGGCCGTTCGCCGCCCGCCCGGGCTCCCGGAAGGCGCTACGGCAGGGTGAGGATCTCCGCGCCGGTCTCGGTCACCACGAGCGTGTGCTCGAACTGCGCAGTCCGCTTGCGGTCCTTGGTGACGACCGTCCAGCCGTCGTCCCACATGTCGTACTCGTGCGTCCCCAGCGTCAGCATCGGCTCGATCGTGAACGTCATGCCCGGCTGCATCACCGTCGTCGCGTGCGGGCTGTCGTAGTGCGGGATGATCAGGCCCGAGTGGAACGACGAGTTGATCCCGTGCCCGGTGAAGTCCCGGACCACGCCGTAGCCGAAGCGCTTGGCGTACGACTCGATCACCCGGCCGATGACGTTGATCTGCCGGCCCGGCTTGACCGCCCGGATCGCGCGGTCGAGGGACTCGCGGGTCCGCTCCACCAGCAGCCGGCTCTCCTCGTCGACGTCCCCGACCAGGTACGTGGCGTTGTTGTCGCCGTGCACCCCGCCGATGTACGCCGTCACGTCGAGGTTGACGATGTCGCCGTCGCGCAGCACCGTCGAGTCCGGGATGCCGTGGCAGATCACCTCGTTGACGCTCGTGCACAGCGACTTGGGGAAGCCGCGGTAGCCCAGCGTCGAGGGGTAGGCGCCGTGGTCGCACATGTACTCGTGCGCCACCCTGTCCAGTTCGTCGGTGGTGACGCCCGGCGCGATCAGCTTCGCCGCCTCCGCCATCGCCCGCGCGGCGATCCGCCCCGCGACGCGCATCGCCTCGATCGTCTCCGGGGTCTGCACCTCCGGTCCGGTGTACGGCGTCGGCGCGGGCTTGCCGACGTACTCGGGGCGGCGGATGTTTCCGGGCACCTGACGGGTGGGAGAAAGCTCCCCTGGTACGAGCAGCGACTGGCCAGACATGCCAGCGAGTCTAACCAGCGGGCATCGGGGAACATGTCGTTGGCGAGAGGAGCGGGTCATGGCCTTGTTCAAGAAGCGGACGGTCGGCAAGCCGGGCGAGTGGTTCTACTGCCTGGAGCACAAGAAGGTCGAGGAGGGCCCGGAGTGCCCGGCCAAGGACCGCTTCGGTCCGTACGCCTCCCGGCAGGAGGCCGAGCACGCGATGGAGACCGCGCGCGAGCGCAACCTCCAGTGGGAGAACGACCCCAAGTGGCACGACGCCCCCACCGGCGGAGGCGCGACCGAGGACTGACGACCGAGCGACTGACGACCGAGCGACTGATGAACCGATGGCCTGATCAGGCCCCGGATGGCCTGATCAGGCCTCGGCCGGTGCGGCTGCCGCGCGCCGTGCGCGCAGCCGCACCGCGTGCTCGTTCGTCCGCACGTCGTACCGCATCAGGTTCGGCAGGCACAGCGCCAGCAGCCCCACCGCGCCGGCGCACAGCAGCCCGCCCGACCACACGGACGCGCGCACGCCCCACCACGCGGCGAAACCGCCCGACCGGACCTGGCCCACGGTCGGCCCGACCGAGTACGACAGCAGCTCGATCCCGGCGAGCCGGCCGCGCAGCTCGTCCGGGATCGTCTGGTTCCACATGGCGCCGCGGAAGATGCCGCTGACCATGTCGCAGGCGCCCGCCACCGCCAGGAACAGCAGCACCAGCCACACGTCGCCGACGACCCCGGCGGCCGCGATCGCCAGGCCCCACAGGGCGGCCGACAGGACCACCATGCGGCCGTGCCGGTGGACGCGCGAGGTCCAGCCGCTGGTCAGGCTCACCACCATCGATCCGGCCGGCAGAGCGGCGTACATCAGCCCCAGCGACCACTCGGCGTCCAGCTCGTCCGCGAGGAACGGCAGCACCGCGAGCGGCATCGCCAGGAACATCGCGGCGAGGTCGACGGCGTAGGTGCCGAGCAGCTCCTTGCGGCCCCACGCGTACCGGGCGCCCTCGAGGATCGCCCGCAGTGACGGCTTCGCCGCCTCGTGGGAAGGGGGCGAGGCGGCTATGCGGACGACCAGCACGACGGAGACGGCGAAGGTGACGAGGTCCGCGCCGTAGGCCCAGCCCAGGCCCGCGTACGCCACCACCACGCCGGCCAGCGCCGGGCCCGCCACCCCGCCGACCGTCCAGCGCAGCGAGTTCAGCGACACCGCGGCCGGCATGTGTTCGTGGGCGACGATCCGCGGCCACAGCGAGTCGAGCGCGGGCCGCTGCACGGCGCCCAGCGCGGACGACAGGGCGGCGACGACGTACAGCGGCCACACGGCCGGGTGCGGCAGCAGCGCGTCGACCAGCAGCACCGCGGACAGCAGGCCCTGCCCGGCCTCCGTCCAGACGATCAGCTTCCGCTTGTCCAGCGCGTCGGCGAGCGCACCGCCGTAGAGCCCGCACACGATCAGCGGCACCAGCTCGACCGCGCCGATCGCCCCCACCGCCGCCGCGGATCCGGTCAGTTCCTTCACCTGCACCGGCAGCGCGACGAACGTCAGGAAGCTCCCGAACCCCGAGATCAGCCCCGACACCCACAGCCGCCGGAAGTCGGCGGAGGCCCGCCAGGGCGCCAGGTCGGGCAGCAGGGAACGCAGGCCGGAGGGGCCCTCGGCGGCGCCGCCGGGCGAGTCGTCGGTCACGAGCGCCCATGCTGGGCCGGGCCGGCGACCGGGGGCAAACGCTTTTTCTGCACGCGGACAACGACCTGGTCATGGGGTCCCGGTGAAGCGGCCGAATCCGATGCCCGCACCCCCCCCGGGCCCACCGTCCCGCCCGGATCACCTGTCCGCGCTCCTGAACGAGGCCGGGGTCCCGACCGCCGCGGCCCGCGGCGCCGCTATCCGGCAGCGACTCCTCGAACTGCCCGCCCCCGTCGTCGCGGACGCCCTCGGCTACCACGACAAGACCACCACCCGGCTCCGCGACGAGGTCGGCGGGGCTTGGAGCCGATACGCCCCCGGCGACCACACACGATCACCCGCAGGCTGGACTCCGCAGGAAACTCAAGGCAGTTCAACCGGGCAACGGAGTGGCAGGCCAGGGTGCGACCCGACCTGCCACTGCCTCACGAAGCCGTCGGTGTCTGCTCGTGGCTGCCATAGGGCCGCGTGATGATCTCCATGCCGTGCCCGGCCGGATCCATGAAGTACAGGCCGCGCCCACCGTGGTGGTGGTTGATCTCGCCAGGCTGCTTCAGATGCGGATCGGCGTAGTACGTGATCCCGGCCTGCTGGATCCGCGCGAAGGCCGCGTCGAACTCCTCGTCGGAGACGAGGAACGCGTAGTGCTGCATGACGATCGACTCCGCCGGAACGGCAGCGAAGTCCAGGGTGACCCCGTTGCCGGTGGCCACGGGAATGAACGGGCCCCACTCGGTCCCGACCTCAAGCCCCAGGACGCGCGCCAGGAACTCGGCCGACTCCCGGTTGTCCCGGGCATGGACGATGGTGTGATTCAACTCGACTGACATGTGTGGAATGCCTCCGTAAGGCACCTCACGGCACCTCCATGTCTCACCCAGCCGGTGACCGACACGCGATGCGTGCGCGTGATCTTAAGCAGCACCGCCCACGCCGTCGAGGCATCTTCCGAGGAGGTAGACCTTTTCGGCCACGGAGCGTCACCCCATCCCCAGGCCAGGTCGAGAACTGGCGACAGTCCAATAGCGAGCCCACCAGTACCAGGGGCCTACCAGGGCGTCGGCGGCGGAGCCGTCAGCTGGTCGGCCAGCCGGGCCAGCCGGTCCCGGAAGCGCCGCCGGCCCCGCGGCGCGGGCAGCGAGTTGTCCCCGGCCGCCGCGCTCACCAGGTGCTGCACGGTGTCCAGGTCCAGCTCCGAGCCCTCCGGCACGGCCAGCGACTCGTGCGCCATCGCCACGAGTTCCCCCTCGCCGGGGCCGAGGGCCAGCACCGTCGCGCCGGCCCGCCGCGCGTCGTGCACCCGTTCCAGCAGCAGGGCACCGGGCCCGCCCGGCGACACCACCAGCAGCGTCTCGCCCCGCCGCACCGCGGCCAGCCGCCCCGGCCCGACCGCCAGGTGCGCGGGGTCGGACGCGCGCGCGTCGTGCCGGACCAGCGTCGGCGCCAGTTCCGGCGTCCCCGACCACGCGGCCTCGTCCACCAGATGGGCGGTCAGGTGCCACGGCTCGTACTCCGGCGTGCCCACCAGCAGCAGCCCGCCCCCGTGCGAGACCACCGACCCGCGCAGCGACCCCGCGAACCGTCTGGTGGCCCCCAGCCACTCGGTCCCGGCGAGCACTTCACGGAGCAAGGCGACACGTACGGCGTCCATGTGACCGCATGGTGCACCAACCGCGCACTCCTGGCCCGCCATTCACCCGCGATTCGCCCGCCCTGGGGACAGCGCCGGGACCGTCCGCGCCTCCGCCGGCAGCGACCGGACCCGGCGCCCCGGCCGCACGGCCGACGGGCCGCCGGCCGCCTGCTCCGACCCGCCCCGCGCCGACGCGCACACCGCCGGACTGTGGTACGAGACCGGTGACTTCGGCGCGTACCGGCACATCGTCCCGCGGCGGGTGCCCGTGACGCGGCTCACCCGACCGCCCCGGGCCGCCCGGCCGGCCGTACAGTCGGCCCATGACCTCTACCGACAGTGCTGCACAGACTCCCGCGAAGGCTCCCGCCAAGGACCCGTGGGACCTGCCCGACGTCTCCGGGCTGGTCGTCGGCGTCCTCGGCGGAACGGGGCCGCAGGGCAAGGGCCTCGCCTACCGGCTCGCCCGAGCGGGCCAGAAGGTGATCATCGGCTCGCGCGCCGCGGAACGCGCCCGCGCCGCCGCCGACGAACTCGGGCACGGCATCGAGGGCGCCGACAACGCCGACTGCGCGCGCCGCAGCGACATCGTGATCGTCGCGGTGCCCTGGGAGGGCCACGGCGCGACGCTGCAGGCCCTGCGCGAGGAACTCGCGGGCAAGCTGGTCGTCGACTGCGTCAACCCGCTGGGCTTCGACAAGAAGGGCGCCTACGCGCTCAAGCCGGAGGAGGGCAGCGCCGCCGAACAGGCCGCCGCGCTGCTGCCCGACTCGCGGGTCACCGCCGCCTTCCACCACCTGTCGGCGGTGCTGCTGCAGGACCCGGAGGTCGACGCGATCGACACCGACGTGATGGTGCTGGGCGAGGAGCGCGCCGACGTGGAGGCGGTCCAGGCGCTGGCGGGCCGCATCCCCGGCATGCGCGGCATCTTCGCGGGCCGGCTGCGCAACGCCCACCAGGTGGAGTCGCTGGTCGCGAACCTGATCTCCGTCAACCGCCGCTACAAGGCGCACGCGGGACTCCGGGTCACGGACGTGTGAGGCATGGGGGACACTGGTGGCACCAGCAGTGCCGCAGTGTCCCCCTCCAGGAGCCCACCGCCATGCCCTCCCCGTCCCCCGCCGGCCCGGCCCGGCGTCTCGCCCTCTTCGCCCTCGCCGTGTGCGTCCTGGCCGTCGCCGCCGCGGTGATGTCCTTCGTGCGCGGCAGCTGGCTGGGGATCGTGTGGATCCTGCTCGCCGGACTGTCGTCCAACATGGGCTGGTACTACCTGCGCCGGAGCAGGATGGCCCAGGCCCAGGCCCAGCAGCGGTAGCGGGGCCGTCACCGGCCGGAGGTCGGCGTGGCAGTTCGGCCGGCTCACGGCCAGAAGTGGTAGAGGTCCCAGCCCTGGCCCGAGTCGAAGTCGCTGACGCCGAGGCCGCGCAGCACGGCGTCGACCAGGTCGAAGAACACCGCGTTGACCGAGGGCACCCACAGCAGCGCGAACACGAACAGCAGCCCGAACGGCGCGAAGGGCTCCACCTGGCGCTTGACCTTGTACGACAGCCAGGGCTCGAGCACCCCGTAGCCGTCCAGGCCCGGCACCGGCAGGAAGTTCAGGATCGCGGCGGTGACCTGGAGCAGGGCCAGGAACGCGAGCGCGAAGCGGAAGTCCCGCGGCACGCCGTCCAGCGCGTCCAGCCAGAACGGGGCCGTGCACACCGCCGCGAACAGCACGTTCGTCAGCGGCCCCGCCGCCGAGACCAGACTGTGCCGCCAGCGCCCCGGGATCCGGCCGCGCTCGATGAACACGGCACCGCCGGGCAGCCCGATCCCGCCCATGATCACGAACAGCACCGGCAGCACCACGCTCAGCAGGGCGTTCGCGTACTTCAACGGGTTCAGCGACAGGTACCCCTTGGCACCGACGGTGATGTCGCCGCCGTGCAGGGCGGTGCGCGCGTGCGCGTACTCGTGCAGGCACAGCGACACCACCCAGGCCGCCGTCACGAACAGGAACACGGCCACGCCCGGCTCCTCGGCGAACCCCGTCCAGGTGGCCCATCCCGCGACCGCGGTGACGGCCAGGATCCCGAGGAAGACGGGACTGATCCTCTGATCGCTGCGGCGGGTGGTGGCGGTGGTCATGGGGCTCCCGACTTTCGTGCGCACGCTGGGACTGCCCGACCGTACCGGGCCTGTGAGGACAACGTCTCACGGGCGGGCCCGGGTTCCGCGGGCGGCCTCGGAGAAGGCGTGCGGGGCGACAGGACGCGGCATCCGCCGACGAGTTGAGTACGGTTTCCGGGTGTGACGGGGAGGGCCGACCGGGCCCGTCCCCCCGCTGCGCCGGTGACCGAACCCGTGACCGGCCCCGACGGCACCGCAGATTCCGGAGACTATGGACCCCGTGCGCTACGGCATCCTCGGCACCACCCAGGCGCTCCGCCCCGACGGCACCGCCGTCCCGGTCGGCGGGACGCGGCTGCGCGCGCTGCTGACCGTGCTGGCCCTCCGGGCCGGCCGTACCGTGCCCGTGGCCGTGCTGGTCGACGAGGTGTGGGACGGCGACCCGCCCGCCGACGCGCCGGGCGCGCTGCAGGCGCTGGTGGGGCGGCTGCGCCGGACCGTCGGCGCGGGCGCGGTCGCCTCGGCGGACGGCGGCTACCGTCTCGTCGCCGCCCCCGACGACGTCGACCTGCACCGTTTCGAGCGGCTGACCGGCGAGGGGGTCCGGGCCCTGGGCGACGGCGACCCCGCGAAGGCGGCCGTCGTCCTCGACGACGCCCTCGCCCTGTGGCGCGGCCCCGTCCTCGCCGACCTGCCCGGCCGCACCGCCGAGACGGCCCGCTGGGAGGCCCGGCGCCTGGACGCGCTGCGCGCCCGGCACACCGCCGCCCTCGCCCTCGGCCACGCGCAGCAGTCCC
Source organism: Streptomyces sp. NPDC020490 (assembly GCF_044335305.1). Taxonomy (NCBI): domain Bacteria; kingdom Bacillati; phylum Actinomycetota; class Actinomycetes; order Kitasatosporales; family Streptomycetaceae; genus Streptomyces; species Streptomyces sp. NPDC020490. Next base: position 106,897 of record NZ_JBIRUY010000006.1, read on the forward strand.
TGCCCGAGCTGACCGCCCTGTGCGACGGCCACCCCCTGGACGAGCCCCTGCAGGCGCTGCGCCTGCGCGCCCTGCGCGACGCGGGCCGCACCGCGGAGGCACTGGCCGCCTACGAGGACGTACGACACCTCCTGGCGGACCGCCTCGGCGCCGACCCGGGCCCGGAACTACGTTCCCTGCACGCGGAGTTGCTGCGCCCGGACGACGGGTACGGCGACCGCGTGGCGCCTGGCCGGGCGCGTCCCGCGGCGGGCTCCGCGTCGGCCGTCGCCCCCGCCTCTTCGCCCGCGGGCGGCGGCGACGCTGCGTCCGGTGGCCGCCCGCCGTCCGGCAGCCGCCTGCCGGGCGGACCGGCACGCCCCGCGCGGGCCGCCGCCCCCGCGTCTCCGCCGCCGTCCGGCGGCGACATGGCGCCCGGCGGCCGCGCGTCGCGCGGCGACCGGGCGGTGTCCGGCTCGGCGGGTGCTGCGGGTGCTGCGGGGGGCTCCGCGTGGGCTGCTTCCGCAGGCTCTCCGACCCTGGTCGGTGACGACGTGGCGTCCGGTGGCCGTGCGCCGGGTGGTGATGAGACGGTGACCGGCTCGGCGGGTCCTGCGGTGGGTGGCGCGCGTCCCCTGACGGGCCCCGCGTGGGCGGCCGGCCCCGGCTCTCCGACCCCGGGCTGCGACGACGTGGCGTCCGGCGGCCGCGCGCCGGGCGGCGATCGTGCGGCCGTCGGCCCCGCGCGTCCCCCGGCGGGCCCCGCGCGGGCCGCCGTTCCCTCCGCTCCCGCCGGCCCCGCCGACCCCGCCTCCCCGCCCCCCGGCAACCTCCGCGCCCGCCTCACCTCCTTCGTCGGCCGGGAGGCCGACATCGATGCGATCCGGGGGGACCTGTCCGCGGCCCGGCTGGTGACCCTGCTCGGTGCCGGCGGCGCCGGGAAGACGCGCCTGTCGCAGGAGGCCGCCGAGACCGTAGGGGATGTGGCCCCGGACGGGGTGTGGCTGGCCGAACTGGCGCCCGTCGACGACCCCGACGCCGTGCCGGAGGCCGTGCTCACCGCCCTCGGCGCCCGCGAGACCGTGCTGTACGGCGCCGGAGCGGAGGCGATGCGGGCCGGGGCGGAGCGCCACGACGACCCCGTCGAGCGGCTCGTCGAGCACTGCGGCCGGCGGCGCATGCTGATCGTCCTCGACAACTGCGAGCACGTCGTCGACGCCGCCGCCCGGCTCGTCGAGGACCTGCTGGAGCGCTGCCCGGGACTGACGGTGCTGGCCACGAGCCGGGAACCGCTCGGCGTGCCGGGGGAGTTGCTGCGGCCGGTGGAACCGCTGCCGGAGCCGGTCGCGCTGCGGCTGCTCGCCGAGCGCGGGGCCGCCGCCCGGCCCGGCTTCCGCGTCGACGACGACCCCGACGCCTGCGCCGAGATCTGCCGGCGCCTCGACGGACTCCCGCTCGCCATCGAGCTCGCGGCCGCCCGGCTGCGCATGCTGACGCCACGTCAGATCGCCGACCGGCTCGACGACCGCTTCCGGCTGCTGACCTCCGGCAGCCGTACCGTGCTGCCCCGCCAGCAGACCCTGCGCGCCGTCGTCGACTGGTCGTGGGACCTGCTCGACGCGGACGAACGGGACGTGCTCGGCCGCCTGTCGGTGTTCGCGGGCGGCTGCGACCTCACCGCCGCCGAGGCGGTGTGCGGGCCGGCCGCCCTGGAGGCGCTCGGCTCGCTGGTCGACAAGTCCCTCGTCGTGGCCGCCCCTTCGGGCGAGGGCGAGATGCGCTACCGGCTGCTGGAGACCGTCGCCGAGTACGCGGGCGAGCGGCTCCAGGAGTCGGGCCGCCGCGCGGAGACGGAGCGCGCCCACCTGACGTACTACCGCGAACTCGCCCGCCGCACCGACCCGTTGCTGCGCGGCCCCGGCCAGCTCGCCGCCATCGGCCTGCTGGAGCGTGAGTACGAGAACCTGCGCACCGCCCTGCGCCACGCCGTCACCGAGCGCGCCGAGCAGGAGGCCCTGTGCCTGGTCCTGTCGCTGGCCTGGTACTGGCAGATGCGCGACCTGCGCATCGAGGGCCGCAACTGGTCCCGCGAGGTGCAGTCGCTCGGCCCGGACCCGTTCGCCGAGCCGGTCCGCCGGGCCGCCCCCGTGTGGCAGCGCTGCACCGACGCCCCGCCGCCCTGGACCGGCGAGGTCCTCGCGGAGGCCTGGCGCGGGGTGCACCTGATCCACCTCGCCTACATGGACACCGAACTGGACGCCTGGCAGACCCCCGAGGCCCAGGCGAAACTGCGCGCCGTCGCCGGAGCCTACGAGCCCGGACTCCCGCAGACCTGCCGCGCCCCCGGCGCCCTGTGGGTCTTCGCCATCATGCTCTCCGGCGACATGGAACGGCTGCGCGAGGTCATGGACGCCACCGTCCGCACCTGCCGCGCCACGCCCGGCTACGACTGGGAGCTCGCCGTGAGCCTGCAACTGCGCGCCAACCTGCTCGCCAACCGCGTCGACTTCGCGGGCGACGCGGCCCGCGACGCCGACGAGGCGCTGGAGATCTACCGCCGCATCGGAGACCTGTGGGGCACCGCCGAGGCACTGTCCGCGCGGGCCGAGGCCCATGAGCGCAGAGGCGACTGGGACCGGACCGCCGCCGACTACGAGGCCGCGATCGAGCAGGCCGAACGGCTCGGCGCCCGCGCCCAGGTGGCGGTGCTCAACGCCCGTCTCGGCGGCGCGCTGCTGGGCGCGGGCCAGGCCGAGCGCGGCGAGCGGCTGCTGCGGGAGGTGATCGCCCGGCAGGACGGCTCGGGCAACGAGGCGATGCCGGCCGCCCGGCTGTTCCTCGCGGGGCGGCTCGCCATGACCGGCCGGATTCCGGAGGCCCGCGAGCAACTGCGGCTGCTGCGCGAGCAGTTCCGGATCGCCCACTTCATCGTCTTCGACGCGTTCATCCTCGGCACCGAGGCCTGGGTGGACGCCGTCGACGGCCGTTACGAGGACTGTCTGGACAAGGCGCGGGCGGCGCTGGAACGGGCCGCCGACCCGCTGTCGGAGACCATCGCCCCCACTCTCAGGTCGGGCTTCCTGACCGTCGCGGCGGCGGCCCTGGCCCGCGTCGACGGCGGCGGCCGCGCCCGGGACGCCGCCCGCTGCATCGGCGCCGCCGACGCTCTGCTGCCGTCCGCCCACGTGCCGTCGTTCATGGAGCGCGAGGCCCGCGCGCTGGCCGTGGCGCGCACCCGGGACGCGCTCGGCGAGGAGGCGTACGACGCCGCGTACGCGGAGGGCGGCGGCCTCTCCGCTCAGGAGGCCGCCGCCCTGGTGTGACGCGCACCGGCCGGCGCGCGTCAGGCCTTGGTGCGGAACTTGCGGACGGCGACCGGCGCCATCACCGCCGTGATGGCCACCGACCAGCCGAGGGTCACCCACACGTCGTGCGCCACCGGGCCGCCGGTCATCAGCCCGCGCGCCGCGTCGGCGAGCGAGGACAGCGGGTTGTAGTCGGTGAAGGTCTCCAGCCAGCCGGGCATCGACGCGGTCGGCGCGAAGATCGACGAGCCGAACTGCAGCGGGAACAGCACCAGGAAGCCCATCGCCTGCACGGACTGCGCGCTCTTCATGACCACGCCCAGGGTGAGGAACACCCACATGATCGACGAGGCGAACACCGCGGACAGGCCCACGGTCGCCAGCAGGCCCGCCCAGTGGTCGATGTCGAACCCGACGGCGACGGCGACGATCATCAGCACGGTCGTCGCGAACAGCATCCGCGCCAGTTCCACCGAGATCTTCGCGAACAGCACCGAGCCGCGCCCGATGGGCAGGGACCGGAAGCGGTCCATGACACCGCTGTGGAAGTCCTGGTTGAAGCCGGTGCCGACGCCCTGGGCCAGTGTCATGCTCGTCATCGCCAGCATGCCGGGGATGACGTACTGCACGTACCCGTCCTGTCCGCCGCCGAGGGCCTGCCCGATCGAGCCGCCGAAGACGTAGACGAACAGCAGGGTGAAGACGACCGGCATCAGCAGGGCGTCGAACATCGACTCCGGGTCCTGCCGGATCCACAGCAGGTTGCGGCGGATCAGGGCGCCGGTGTGGCGCAGGTGGCCGCGCAGCGGAATGCGGGCGTCGGTCGCGGTGGGGGTGGCGGTCGTGGTCGCGGTGGCGGTTGCGGTGCTCATACGGCGACCTCCTCACGGGTGTCGGCGGGCACGGCGTCCTGCGGGGCACTGGCGCGGTGGCCGGTGAGGGACAGGAACACCTCGTCCAGGCTGGGCAGTTCGGTGGTGATGGAGGAGAGGGTGAGGCCGCGCGCGGTGACGGCCTGGACGACGGCGGTGAGCTGCTCGTCGCTGAGGACCGGCACCAGCACGGCTCCGGCCTCGGTGTCCACGGTCGTCGTGGCGAGCCCGGTGATGCCGAGGCCGTCCAGCGCGTCGGCGAGCGGCCGCAGTTGCCGCGGGTCGGCGGGCGCGACCCGCAGGGCGCGCCCGCCCACCCTGGTCTTCAGCTCGTCGATGCGGCCGCCGGCGATCACCTTGCCGCGGTCCACGACGGTCAGCTCGCCGGCGAGCTGCTCCGCCTCCTCCATGTACTGCGTGGTCAGCAGGACCGTCACGCCGTCCCCGACCATGGCCTTGACCTCGTCCCATACCTCGTTGCGGGTGCGCGGGTCGAGCCCGGTGGTCGGCTCGTCGAGGAACAGCACCTCGGGCCGCCCGATCATCGACGCGGCGAGGTCGAGCCGCCGCCGCATGCCGCCGGAGTAGGTCCGCACCGGCCGCCGGGCGGCGTCGGTGAGCGAGAACCGCTCCAGCAGTTCGTCGGCGCGTGCCCGGGCCTGCCTGCGGGGCAGGTCGAGCAGCCGCCCGATCATGTAGAGGTTCTCCCAGCCGGGGATCTTCTCGTCGACGGAGGCGTACTGCCCGGTCAGCCCTATCACCCGGCGCAGCTGCCGGGGCTGGCGCACCACGTCGTGGCCGGCCACGGTCGCCCGGCCGGCGTCGGGGGCGAGCAGGGTGGACAGGATCCGCACCAGGGTGGTCTTGCCGGCGCCGTTCGGCCCGAGCACGCCCATCACGGTGCCCTCACGCACGTCCAGGTCGACGCCGTCCAGCGCCTTGGTCTCGCCGTAGTGCTTGACCAGCCCCCGCACGGTGACGGCCAGACCGCCGCGGGTTTCCTTGTCGATTCGCGTCATGCCGAGAACGCTCCCAGCCCCGGCCGACACCCCACCGACACGCTCCCACCACCACCGACAGCCCCCCGACACGCCACCGACATCCGGCCGACAGACCGCCCCGCCGCCCGCCCGCCCCGCCGCCAGCCCGCCCGGCCTCGCGCCGGTCGGTAGCCCGCCCCGCCGCCAGCCCGCCCGGCCTCGCGCCGGTCGGTAGCCCGCCCCGCCTCGGCCGCCGGGGCCGCCCGTACACCACTGGGCGACCGTGGGTGGCCCTTCGGCAGGTCGTCCCGGACCGTCTCCGTCGGTAGACCGCCCGGTCACCCGCCGCCAGAACCGCCCGGCCGCCCGCCCGGCGACCGGCCGCCCGCCCGATACCCCAGCGCCCGCCCGACACCCCGGCACCGCTCCCGGCGACAGCCCGAAGGCGTCGGGAACGGCGACAGCCCGCCGACGGGGGAAGATCGGCGGGCTGTCTTGGTGCCGCAATGGCTCAGTGCACGGAGTGCCCCGTGCCGCGGTGGCTCAGTGCACGGAGTGCTCCTCCGCGGGGAACACGCCGCCGGTGACGTCCTCGGCGAAGTGCTTCACGGCGTCGGTCATGACCGTGCGCAGGTCCGCGTACTTCTTGACGAACTTCGGCACCCGGCCGGAGGTCAGCCCCAGCATGTCCGTCCAGACCAGCACCTGCGCGTCGGTGTCCGGACCGGCGCCGATGCCGACCGTCGGAATGTGCAGCACCCGGGTCACCTCGGCCGCCAGCTCCGCCGGCACCAGCTCCAGCACCACCGCGAACGCGCCCGCGTCCTGCACGGCCTTCGCGTCCCGCAGCAGCTGCTGGGCGGCCTCCTCGCCGCGGCCCTGCACCCGGTAGCCCATGGCGTTGACGGACTGCGGGGTCAGGCCGATGTGCGCCATGACCGGGATGCCCGACTCCACCAGCAGGCGGATCTGCTCGTGGGAGCGCTCGCCGCCCTCCAGCTTCACGGCGCCGACGCCCGCCTCCTTCACCATCCGGGTCGCCGAGCGCAGCGCCTGCACCGGGCCCTCCTGGTAGGAGCCGAAGGGCAGGTCGCCCACGATCAGGGAGCGCCGCGTGCCGCGCACCACCGCGGCCGACAGCATGGTCATCTCGTCGAGGGTGACGGGCACGGTCGTGTCGTACCCGAGGTGGCAGTTGCCCGCGGAGTCGCCCACCAGGATCACCGGGATCCCGGCCTCGTCGAAGACGGAGGCGGTCATGGCGTCGTACGCGGTGAGCATCGGCCACTTCTCGCCGCGCTCCTTGGCGAGCGCGATGTCGCGGACGGTGATGCGGCGCGTGCCCTTGCCCCCGTACAGCGCCCTGCTCCCGTCGGAGGGCCCGTTCTGCACGGTCCGGGCAGCCGAAAGCTGCGTCATTGCAACGGCTCCTTCAGTCATCTCGAGGCGCCCTGCCGGCGTCCCCGGATCCCCTCCATGGTGGCACCTCGCGACAGGCAGGACCAGAGGGGGATCCGTCACGTGAGGACCCACGTAAGGACTGGGCAAAACATTTACGATACGGCACGGTCTCGTATCGGAATGCGCCTAGGCTGGACGTCATGACCACTCCACCCGTTGCGGCCGGCCGCATACCGGAAGCGGTGCACCGGCGCCGCTGGGCGATCCTCGGCGTGCTGATGCTGAGCCTGCTGATCGTCGTGCTCGACAACTCGATCCTGAACGTCGCCATCAAGACGATCTCGACGCCGGCCCCCACCGGACTGGGCGCCACGCAGAGCGAGCTGGAGTGGGCGATCAACGCCTACACCCTCGTCTTCGCCGGACTGCTGTTCACCGCCGGGCTCCTCGGCGACCGGCTGGGACGCAAGAAGGTCCTGCTCGGCGGTCTCGCGGTGTTCGGCATCGGCTCCGCCCTGGCCGCCGAGTCCGGCTCGCCGGCGCAGCTGATCCTCTTCCGCGCCCTGATGGGCCTGGGCGCCGCGTTCGTCATGCCGGCCACCCTCGCCGTCCTGATGAACGTCTTCGAGCGGGAGGAGCAGCCCAAGGCCATCGGCATCTGGGCCGGCGGCGTGGGCCTGGCCATCGCCATCGGCCCGATCACCGGCGGTCTGCTCCTGGACCACTTCTGGTGGGGCTCCGTCTTCCTCATCAACGTGCCGATCGTGCTCCTGGCGCTCGCGCTGATGCTGTGGCTGGTACCCGACTCCCGCGACCCGAAGCCCGGCCGCGTCGACCCGGTCGGCGTCGTGCTGTCCGTCGTTGGCCTGGTCCTGCTCGTCTACGGCATCATCAAGGGCGGCCAGCTCGCCGACTTCACCGACCCCGCGGTGCTGGCGACCATCGCCGCCGGCCTGCTCGTACTGGCCGGCTTCGTGTGGTACGAGAAGCGCAGCGACCACCCGTCCCTCGACGTCACGTACTTCAGGAACCGGGTCTTCTCGGCCGCGATCGGCGCCATCGCGCTGGTCTTCTTCGCGCTGATGGGCGTGACCTTCTTCTCGGTGTTCTACATGCAGAGCGTGCGCGGCTACACGCCGCTGAAGTCCGGCGTGCTGATGCTGCCGCTGGCCGCCGCTCAGATGATCTTCGCGCCGCGCGCCCGGCTGCTCGTCGACCGCTTCGGCAACAGGGCCACGACCACCGCCGGCATGATCGTCATCGTGGCGACCCTGGCCGCGTTCGCCTCCTTCCAGGCGGACACCCCGATCTGGGTGCTGGAGGTCGTCTTCTTCCTCATGGGCACCGGCATGGCGCACATCATGACCCCCGTCAGCGTCGTCATCATGCAGGCCCTGCCGCGCGAGAAGGCCGGCTCCGCCTCCGCCCTGAGCAACACCTTCCGCCAGGTCGGCGGCGCGCTCGGCATCGCGGTCCTGGGCTCGGCGCTGTCCACGGCCTACCGCAACGGCATCGAGGACAAGCTGGGCGCGCTCCCCGCCGGCCTGCGGGACACCGCCGGAGAGTCCATCGAGGCCACGCTCGGCGTCGCCGCCAAGCTCGGCCCGCAGGGCAGGGCGCTGGTCACGCCCGCCAACGACGCGTTCCTGCACGCGATGCACGTGACCGCGCTGTGGGGAGCGGGTGTGGCGGCCGTCGGCGTGGTCGTCGTGGCGCTCTTCCTGCCGGGCAGGCAGCCGGCCGGTCAGGAGAACGAGGCGGAGCAGGAGTTGGTGACGGCGACGGAATGACACCTTCCGCCCTTCCGGGTACGACGACATCGCCGCCGGGCATGCTCGACGTACCCGCGCAGGACGACCGGACGACCGGACGACCCGCGACCGGACGCCCAGCCGCCCGGACGGCCGAACGCAGCCGCCCAGCCGCCCGGACGGCCGAACGCCCGGACGGCCGAACGCCCGGACGGCCGGTCCGCGATGACGAGAGGACGCAGTGAAGTGAGCCTGGCCGACAGCCCAGCCGCGCCCGAGGTGCCCGTGCGGGGACGCCCCCGCAGCGAGGCGGTCGAGCGTGCGATCGTCGAGGGCGTGATGAAGCTCCTGGAGGAGGGTGTGCCGCTGGCCGAGCTCTCCATCGAGCGCATCGCCCGCACCGCCGGGGTCGGCAAGGCCACCATCTACCGCCGCTGGAGCGGCAAGGAGGCCCTCTTCGTCGACGTCGTCCGCACCGCCGAGCCCCCGGACCCGCTGCTGCCGGGCACCTCGATGCGCGACGACCTGGTGGCGCTGCTGGAACAGCAGCGCCGGCGCGGCCTGATGACCCGGTCGTCGGTGCTGCTGCACAACGTCTACGCCCAGATGAAGTCCAGCCCGAAGATCTGGGCCGCGTACCACGGTTCGGTCATCGAGCCGCGGCGCAGGCTCCAGGTGGAGATCCTGCGCCGCGGGCAGGCCGGCGGCGAGCTGCGCGCGGACGTCGACGTCGAGCTGCTGAGCGACCTGTTCGTCGGCCCGATGCTGCTGCGCACCGTCATGCGCCCGGACGCCGATCTGCCCGAGGGCCTGTCCGAGCAGATCGTGGACTCGCTCCTGGAAGGGCTACGGCCCGTCAGTTCGCCTGCCGCGTAGGCCGTCTGTGCGCGTTTCGTCACAGAGCGCGCTTTCCCGCGCGGTCCGCGGAACCCCCGCGACCGGTTGCGTCGTCCCAGTGCCCGTACGGCCGCCGAGGGGCGGCGAGAACGGAGCCGATCATCCCCTAGGGTCTTAGGGCACGGGGGGACGTACGGTGTGCACGGCAGGCAGTGAGGCGACGGTATGGCGCAGCAGGCGTACATGACGGAAACGGAGAACGGAGGCCCGGGTCCCGGGCGCCGGGGAGCCACGTTCCGGCGCCTGCTCGGCCGACTGGTCGCCGGCTGGCGCGGGGATCCCAGAATCTGGCGGCGAGGCATCGTCCTCGCCGCGCTCGCGGTGATCCTGGCGCTGGTGATGCTGCTGCACGCGCGGATCCCGAACGCCATCGGCAACACCGGCAGCCTCACCGAGACGTTCCTGCCCTGGCTGGGCCTGTTCGTCCCGGTGCTGCTGCTGCTCGCCCTGGTGCGCAGGTCGGCCACCGCGCTGATCGCGCTGCTGGTGCCGGCGGTCGTCTGGCTGAACGTCTTCGGCGGCCTGCTCACCGACAAGACCGGCGGCGGCGGCGACCTCACCGTCGCCACGCACAACGTCAACGCCGACAACCCCGACCCGTCGGCCACCGCCCACGACGTGGCCGCCTCCGGCGCGGACGTGGTGGCGCTGGAGGAGCTCAGGGCCTCGGCGGTGCCCGTCTACGCGAAGGCGCTGGCCTCGACGTACCCGTACCACTCGGTGCAGGGGACGGTCGGGCTGTGGAGCAAGTACCGGATCGCCGGCGTGAAGCCGGTCGACATCAAGCTGGGCTGGACCCGTGCGATGCGCGCCACGGTCACGACCCCCGAGGGGCCGATCGCGGTGTACGTCGCCCACCTGCCGTCGGTGCGGGTGAAGGTGGAGGCCGGGTTCACCGCGCGGCAGCGGGACAAGAGCGCGGACGCGCTGGGCGAGGCCATCGCCGACGAGAAGCTGCCCCGGAAGATCCTGCTCGGCGACCTCAACGGCACCATGAACGACCGTGCCCTGAAGGCCGTCACCTCCCAGATGCGTTCCACGCAGGGCGCGGCGGGCAGCGGCTTCGGGTTCAGCTGGCCGGCCACGTTCCCGATGGCGAGGATCGACCAGATCATGGTGCAGGGCATCGAGCCGGTGACGTCCTGGACGCTGCCGAGGACCGCGAGCGACCACCTGCCGGTGGCGGCCCGGGTGAGGCTCGACACCGGCTCGTAACCCGCCGGAACAGCGCCCGGGGAGATTTTGTTCCGCCAGTGAACATAAACTGGTCCGGAACCAAGCTCTCCCCTGGAAAGGCACGGCACCTCCATGCCCCTGGCCCTGCTCGCCCTGGCCGTCGGCGCCTTCGGCATCGGCACCACCGAATTCGTGATGATGGGCCTGCTGCCCGACGTCGCCGACGACCTGGGCGTGTCCGTCCCCGGCGCCGGGCACCTGGTGTCGGCCTACGCGCTCGGCGTCGTCGTCGGCGCCCCGCTGCTCGCCGCCGGCACCGCGCGCCTGTCCCGCCGCACGGTCCTGATCGGGCTGATGGCGCTGTTCGTGGCGGGCAACGCGCTGTCCGTCCTCGCACCCGGCTACGACTGGCTGCTGGCCGCCCGGTTCCTGAGCGGACTGCCGCACGGCGCCTTCTTCGGCGTGGGCGCGGTCGTCGCCACCACCCTGGTCGCGCCGGAGCGCAAGGCCCGCTCCGTGTCGCTGATGTTCCTCGGCCTGACGGTCGCGAACGTCGTCGGCGTGCCGGTCGCCACGCTCATGGGGCAGCACCTGGGCTGGCGGGCGACGTTCCTCGGCGTCAGCGCGATCGGCCTGGCGGCGATAGCGGCCCTGGCGGCGCTCGTCCCGCACGACCGCGTCACCGCCGCCGCGACGGGCCTGCGCGGCGAACTGGCCGCCCTGCGCTCCCTCCCCGTCTGGCTGGCCCTCAGCACCACGGTGGCCGGCTTCGGCGCCCTCTTCGCCGCGTACAGCTACATCACGCCGATGCTCACGGACGCCGCCGGGTACGCCGACGCGAGCGTCACCCTGCTGCTGGCCCTGTTCGGCGTCGGCGCGACGGCGGGCAACCTGCTGGGCGGCAGGCTGGCCGACCGCTCGATGCGCGGCACTCTCTTCGGCGGCCTGACCGCGCTGGCGGCGGTGCTGCTCCTCTTCCCGGTGCTGATGCGCGCCGAGTGGAGCGCGGCGGCCGCGGTGACCCTGCTCGGCCTGGCGGCGTTCGTCACGGGCTCCCCGCTCCAGCTGATGGTGATGGAGAAGGCGGCGGCCGGCCCCTCCCTGGCCTCCTCCGCCAACCAGGCCGCCTTCAACCTGGCCAACGCCGGCGGCGCCTGGATCGGCGGCCTGGCCCTCGCGTCCGGCTCCGGCCCGACCTCCCCGGCACTGGCGGGCGCGGCGCTGGCCGTGCTCGGTCTGGGTGTGGCGGGCGCGGCGTACGCGGTGGACCGGCGCCGGGAGGTCGTCCGGGTGGGCCGCGTGGTCGCCGCGCACGTCCCGGACGAGCCGGCGATGTCGCACCACTGACTGGACTCCGCCTTTTGAACCGCTGACCGGCAGGCCGCGGACAGCCACCCGGTCAGCCAACCTGTGGTCAACCGGCCGCAGACCAACGGGTATCGGAGCCGCGCGCACCCCGGAGAGCAGCAGCCTTTACCCAGCCTCATTTTGTCCCATAGGTGCCTGTTGAGTACCCGGCGCGTGATGATGTGATCGCGTCCATGAAGAGGATCACGACACTCGCTGCCGCCACGGTGTTCGCCGCTTCGCTGATGTCTGGGACTGCTGGTGCTGCTCCGATGCCCGCGCAGCCGCACCCGTGGGACAAGCGTGTCAAGTGCCAGACAGACGATCCGGAGGGCAGGCACATCGTCACTCGCTACGGGAACTCGGAGTTGGGTTGGCACCACTTCACCGGTCGTCACAACATCAAGAAGTGCTCCACCCTGTATGCGGCCCTGAACGGGCGTGTGGACCGGGACGACCACCACGGACACCTGGAGTACGACGGGGTCGTATTCGAGACGGGTGTCCCGAGGCCGCGGCAGGTGAAGTTCACGGTGGTCGTGCAGTACACGCGTAAGACCACGGACGGTCGCTATGATGCCGGACGCGGTCAGAAGATCGGCGTCATCACGGCGTACTGCCACAACCAACCGGGGAACAAGTGTCCGGCATGGGCCAAGATGTGAATTCTCCCGAACCGGACATCGAGCAGACGGCCACGGGTCGTCTGCTCGATGTTGTGCGGTCCTTCGTCACCACGCACGTGTCGTGGAAGCCGCTTTTCATCGGAGCGGTCATCACGGGCGACGACCGCATGCGCCTATATTTCCGTTCACCTGAGCGGGACCGCACATACGGTGTGGACGTGCTCATCAGCCACACGGGCCCTGGCCTGCTCGGCTCTCTTGTTTCCCCGGCGTTCCTTGCGAACGAACACCTGCATCAGCCTTCCGGCGATCCGCACTGCGATGTGATCGTGGATCTCACCGACTACTGACGCAAGGGGGTAAAGGCCCCCAACCCTCGGTCGGTGCCGATTTCCGGGCCGGCCGGGGCTGGATCGATCCGGCTGAAATGAATACAGGCCAGGGCCCCTCGGCCTCCGACCGGATGCCAGGTGCGAGGCCCCCAACTCCCACGGTTGCCGCAGCGGTTCAGTTTCTGAGTGCACACCAGACCGTCTTGCGGTCCGGGCCCTGGTCCACGCCCCACCGTCGGCCAGCGGGTCGAGCAGCGACATGCCCCGTCCGGACTCCTCCGACGCCGTGACGGACAGCAGGACGGGCAACGCGCGGTCGGGGTCGTTCACCTCGATACGCGTGTGACCGCACTCGGGCGCGCCGGTGACGTGAACGGTCACCGGGGTGCTCTCGCCGCCGTGGTCGATCACGTTCGTGAGTAACTCCGTCGCGTCCAGGCGGACTTCGAAGGCGAGGGCGCGGAGGTGGTGGCCCTGTTCGGCGTCGGCGCGACCGCCTTCAACCTGGCCAACGCCGCGGCGGGTCACCGTCTTCCGGCGGATCCGTCTTGATCGGTAACAGAGCTCCGGAGATGGCCAGTTATGGGCGGTTCCCCGTGCAGAATCGCTCTGCTGTCGAAACGACACAGACCATGCACACCGATCACGGGGGAGACACCATGAATGCCACTGCCTGCAGAAACGGCAGGAGCCGCAGCACTTGGAGGGCCTGCGCCCTGGGTGCGGCGGCGGTCGCCGCGCTGCTGACGACCACGGCGTGCCAGTCCGGTGGCGGCGATACCGCGGCCGAATCCAAGTCCTCGGCCCAGCCCAGCGCGACGAGTTCGGCGACGGCGACCGCGACGGCGACGCCGCCCGGCGACAGCGGCGGCGAAAGCGAGGAGAGCGGGGACGCCGGCGCCACGAGCGCGTCCGGCTTCCCTCTCTGCACCCTGGAGGACTTGTCGATCTCGGCCACGAACTACGACGCGAAGGGTGACCCGGTTCGTCACATCCTCCTCGTCGCCACCAACACGGGCGACAACAAGTGCGACGTCCAGAACGCCCCCGAGGTCACGCTCGGCGACGCCAAGAGCCCGGCACCGGTCCTGGAGGGTGTCGCGTCCGAGGAGCCCTTCAGCCTCGCTCCCGGCGAGAAGGCGTACGCCGGTCTGCTCGCCACCGGCGGCAACATGGACACCTACGACGTGAAGTCCATGACCCTCACCCTCGGCAGCCCCGGCGGCGAGACCAAGGCCGAGGACCCGGTCAACGTGTCCATGCCCGTCGCGTCGTTCCCGGCCGACGACGGCCAGCGCGTCACGAACTGGGCCGCCACCGAGGGCCTCGCCATGCGCCCCGTCACCAGCCGGTCCTGACGGACCTTCACCCCGCCACCCGGCCGCGCCGTCGACGCGTGGACCGACGGCCCGGCTCTCGCCTCCGGCCTCTGCCCGGCCCCTCCGGCCGGAGCGGCGCGCAGGGCCGGGGGATGTGGCCTAACCCGTGATGTGGAACGGGGTGTCGGCGTGATTCTGGCTGTCCAGACCGTTGGCCTCGAACGACTGCGGCAGATCCGAGTCGGCGCTGTCGTCCGGAACCTTGACCTGTGCGGCGAAGCCGCCGTCGGATCCGGCCGTGACGTCGCGGAGATCGAGCGTCATGCCGTACGTCCCGTCGAAGGTGATGCGCACCTGTTCTCCGGCGGCGAAGCCGGAGCCCGTAATGGTGATGACAGCCCCCGCGGCGGCCGAGTCGGGGCCGGCGACGATGCGGGCGGCCGTCGCGGACGGCTCCGGCGCCGATGACGTCGCGGGAAGGCTCTGCACGGGCGGTGAGGCGGCCGGAGGCGCGGTGGGCGAGGCCGCGGCGGGCTGCTGCGAGGCCGTGACCGCGGCAGCGGGGGAGGACTCCTTCGGGGTGCCACCACCCGCGAGCCCGGCCGCGATCACCGCGGCCACGACAGTGGCCGCCCCGGTGATGACCGCCGCGATGACACCGCGGATCCTCCAACAGATCGTGTGCGGGCAACAGCCGATCACCCTACACAGAGCGCTGTCCCACGGCCTCCGCTTTCCCGGCCGCTGCGCGGCGGCTCCGCACCGTCGGCGACTTCCCGGGAGATAGCGTTCTCTTCATGATGCGCGCCTGGCTCCTTCCGATCCTGCTCGTGCTGTCCGGCTCAGGCGTTGCGGTCGTGCAGGCCGTGGAGGGGAGCAGCCCTGGCGCTGTCGTAGTACCGCTCCTGCTGATCGCGCTGCTCGCGGTCCTGAACTCGCCGCTGATGTTCCCGAGGTCGATCGGGGCCGTGGAAGCGGAACGCCGCAGTGCGGCCGACGGCCGGCCGGTCGTCTACTGGCGGCCGGGCTGCGTGTATTGTCTGCGCCTGCGCGCTCGGCTGGGCCGCCGCGCCCGCCGGGCGCACTGGGTCGACATCTGGCGTGACCCGGCCGGAGCCGCGGTGGTGCGGGAGATCAACAAGGGCGACGAGACCGTCCCCACCGTCGTCGTGGCCGGCCGGCCGCACATCAACCCCGACCCCGCGTGGGTGCGCGATCAGCTCGCGCGTTCTGGGCAAGGAGGTGCGTGATGTCCGTACTGCTGCTGAACGACGACGACGTGCGGAGTCGTCTCGTCTCGACGCCCGGACCGCCGTACGTGCCGTGCGGGACGCTCTCGTCGCTGCGCACCACGGCACGCTCCAGGCACCGCCGCGGGTCCACGCCGACCTCGGGGACGGCCACCTGGTGTTCACGGCGGGACATTTGCGGGCGCAGGGACTGTTCGGCTTCCGCGCCTACGACACCCTGGTCGGAGCGGAGCAACTGGTGGCCGTGTGGGGCTCCGACGACGGCCGGCTCCGGGCCCTGGTGCACGGCGACGAGCTGGGCCCCCGGCGAACCGGCGCCATCGGCGCGGTAGCGGTGGACGCGGCGGCGAATCCCGGACCGATCCGGCTCGGGCTGGTGGGCGCGGGTACGCAGGCCTGGACACAGTTGTGGGCCATCTCCGCGGTGCGGCAGGTGCGGGAGGCCACGGTGGTGGCCCGCAGGCCGGAACGCTCGGCAGCGTTCGCTCGTCGGGCCGCCGAGGAACTCGGGGTCGGCGTAAGGGCGGTGCCCGTGGTGGAGGACGCCGTGCGCGATCACGACGTCGTGGTCGTCGCCACGTCCAGCACGGAGCCTGTGCTGGACGCCGACTGGATCGCGCCGGGGACACACGTCACGACGCTCGGCCCCAAGACGGTCTCGCGCCACGAAGTGCCCGCGGACCTGGCGGACCGGGCCGACGTGCTCCTCACGGACTCCCTCGCCCAGGCGGCCGGCTACGGCGAACCCCACCTCTTCCCCGTCGACCGGCTGACCGGCCTGGGCGCCGTCCTGGCCGGCGCGGCGGCCGGCCGGACCGGCCCCGACCAGATCACCGTCTTCTGCTCCGTCGGTCTGGCCGGCACGGAGGTCGCCGTCGCGGCCGCGCTGTGCGAGCCGACGCCGCGCGGGCGGCCACGGCACGGTGCCTCTTGAGGCAAAACCGATGACGCAGTCGACTGCGTGCCGGGCCCTGCGATCCTCGGTGTCGGGCTTGGACCGGCCGCCGCGAGAACCGGGCTTCTCGCGACAGGAGGGCTCATCCGATTCACTCGTAACGCAGGCGCAGTGACTCCCGTTCGGCCTCCTCGATCTGGTCGACGGTCAGGCCCGGCAGGTTCAGCTGGGCCAGCGTCACCTCGGCGCTGGTCGGCTGGGCCTCAGCGGGCACCCACCGCTCTGGTTGCCAGGCGTCGGCGCGCATCAGCGACTTCGGACAGTGTGGATAGACCTGCTCGGCCTGCACCACAATCGCCGTGACCGGCGGTTTTCCAACGGGCGTGAGTCGGGCGAGCAGTTCCGGGCGCGCCGAGACGCAGGCGCGGCCATTGACGCGCAGTGTGGTCGGGCGGCCGGGAATGAGGAAGAGCAGTCCGACGCGTCCGGTCTGCAACACGTTGTGCATGGTGTCGAGCCGCTTGTTACCGGTCGCGTCGGGGATGGCCAAGGTCTGCTCGTCGAGCACCGAGACGAACCCGGCGGGGCCGCCACGCGGCGTCACGTCCGCCCGACCCCCGACGTCCGCGCTGCCGATGAACACCAGCGAAGAACAGCCGATCAGAGCCCGGGTCTCCTCGGTCAGGCGGTCGGTCTCCTTGCGGAGCGAGTTCGGGTTCGGCTGCGGGTAGAGCTCGCGCAGCTGGTCCGGGCTGGTGAGGGCGTCAGCCTGGAGGGATTCGAAGAGCGAGCCGGCGACCCCAGTGTCGATCACCGTGCGGACGACCCCAGAAGACGACCGAGGCATTGCGCGGGTCAGCGGGTGATCTCACCTGCGTCGACCGATCGCTGGTCCTTGGCGCAATCGGAGGAACGCGGCCGTGCACTGCCAGCCCGTACCGAGGCGGATCTCGTCGGCAGACACCCGTCAGCGACAGTACGGCGCCCGCCTCGGCCCGCGTCTGTGCCGGGCGGCGGTGATCGTGCCGGACTGCGGACTGCGGACTGCGGACGGCGGACGGCGGACGGCGACCGGAAAAGTCTGGTAGTGCCCGGTGACAGTGCAGCCGCCTCAGTGGCTGGTGGTCGTGTCGCCGGCCCAGTGCGCCAGTCCAGTGCGCCGGCCGTCGCTCACAGGCCTGCTCAATCCGCATGCTCGCCAAGCCCCCGGTTTGTCCAACTCGCTTGTTTCGGCGCCCGATCGGCCACTTGTTCGGTGACGACATCGGCTGCCCCGGGCTCCCGGCAGCCGTCTCCTTGCCGGCCGTGCGTCACGCGGCTCAGTTCGCACCAAACCGTCTTGCGGTCCGGGCCCTGGTCCACGCCCCATCTGTCGGCCAGCGCGTCGAGCAGCGCCATGCCTCGCCCGGACTCCTCCGATGCCGTGACGGACAGCAGGACGGGCAACGCGCGCGGGTCGGGGTCGGTCACCTCGATGCGGGTGCCGCCGTGCTCGGGCGCGCATGTGACACGGACGGTCACCCGGGGTGCCCTCGCCGATGTGATCGATTACGTTCGTGAGTAACTCCGTGACGCAGAGCCGGACTTCGAAGTCGAGAGCGCGGAGGTGGTGGCGCAGTTCGGGCACGGCCTTGGGGGTGGCGAGCAGGCTGAGTTCGAAGGTCATCGATCGGCCGCCGTCCTGCGGAGGGCGGTGGCGAGCGCGTGGGCCGTGGCGGTGTTGCAGTTCCCGAGCGCGACGAGACCGGCGGGCGGGGAGTACGTGCCCGCGAAGCTCGGCAGATCCGCGCGGAGGGACGGCAGCGTGATGCCGTGCAGGGCGAGGGCGGTGCGCAGGTTCTCGACGCAGACGGTGACGTCGTAGGGCGTGGGGGAGTGGTCGGGCATGGGGGGTGACAACCTTCTGAGCGGTGTGTGACGAACACCTCACAGAATGTCGCCGAGCCCGCCGGCGTGGAAGGCGATTCGCGTCCGCGACGCGAACGGCGGAAGCGGCACGGTGAGTTACGGCGGTGAGCACATGGTCCGACGCAAGGACATCGACGGTTCGATCAGCGTCCCCGACTTCTACGGCAAGGAGTTGCGGTGGAAGCGGGAGGCGGCGGGACTGTCGCTGGAAGCGTTCCTCGAGGGCAGCTTCTACGGCAAGACGTACCTGAGCGACATCGAGCACGGCAAGCGGCGGATGCCGGTCGATCTGGCGCGGCATGCGGATCGGGTACTCGGGACGGACGGCTACTTCGAGCGCGGACGGTCCGCCGTCCCAGGGCGGCGGACCGTCGTGCGGTGTGCGGATCAGCCGTAGTTCTGCAGCCAGACCTCGGTGGTGTGGCTCTTGCCGGAGAGCTGGATCGAGGCGCGGTAGATGCCGTGCACCGCCGCGTTGTTGATGCGGGTGTGGATCGTGCCGCCGAGGCAGAGCCACTTCCTCGACGTGCTCACGGTGTACCAGAACCCGAACCGGTAGCGCTGGATGGAGACGCGGCCCTTGGTCCCGTCACCGCCGTTCCAGCACCGCCAGGCGACCTGGAGGACCTTCGCCCTGGACACGACCGGTGCGGTGACCCAGTGCTTCCGGTTCTTCTTGGCGTGGTAGAGGTTGAACCACCGCGCGGACGTCATCGACTCGCGGTCGGCCGACGTCCCGGCCGAGACCCCGGCCGACGTCCCGGTGACGGACAGTGCCGCGGGCGTGGCCGGCGTGGTCGTGGACGCCGTGCTGACGGTGGCGGCCCGCGCCGGTACGGGCGCCGCCGAGGCCGGCGTGCCGACGGCGAGGCCCGCGCCGAGGGCCGCGGTCGCCAGGGCGACGACGACGCTGTTGCGCATGCCCCTGATCGCGGTCCCCCTCGTGTCCGGCGCCGCCGCTCGCTCGCGGGTCTCCTCCGCGCTGGAACTCACCGGCCGCGTGGCTTGGATGTTCATCGAGTCCTCCGTTCGGAACCTGTTCGCCGGCCGCGGTGTCGGGCCGACAACGACGAGTTCAGCGCCGGTCAGGGTTGTTCAGCAGGCCCCTTCCGCCACAGTGAACAAAGCGGTGGGGCGAGAAGGAGGTCCCCTGGAGGGGCTTGTCCGGCGGTTGTGGAAGGAGTGGCGGGGCTCCTAGCGTGGGGCGGGGGCGGGAGGACTCCCGTCCGACGGGGGCACGGCGGCGAGTGCCGCGAGGGCCGGGGGCACGGGGGGAATCGGGCCTGTGGGGCGTCAAGAACGACCGGTGGATCCGAACGCCGGGCCGGTGCAGCGGTTCGCGTACGAGTTACGGAAGCTGCGGCAGGAGGCGGGCGGGATCACCTATCGGGAGATGGCCCGGCGGGCCCACTACTCGGTGACCGCCCTCTCCCAGGCCGCCGCCGGTGAGCAACTGCCGTCGCTCGCGGTCACCCTGGCGTACGCGCGGGCCTGTGGAGGCGCGGCCGAGGAGTGGGAACGGCGGTGGCGGGAGGCGGACGAGGAATCCGCCGTACGGGAGCGGACGGACGGCGAGGCACGGTCGCCGTACCAGGGGCTGGCCCGGTTCGAGCCGGACGACCACGAACGGTTCTTCGGACGGGACGAACTGGTCGGCCGATTACTGCGGTTGACGGCCGACCGGCGGTTCTCGGCGGTCTTCGGGCCGTCCGGCAGCGGGAAGTCGTCGCTGCTGCGGGCCGGGCTCGTTCCGGCGCTCCGCCGGCCGGGGCGGGACGGGAGCAGGATCGCGGCCGTACGGATCCTCACCCCGGGGCGGCAGCCCGCGCGGGTGCACGCCCCGGTGCTGCGGCCGGCCGGCGGGGGAGCGGGCGGGGACACCGTCGTCGTCGTGGACCAGTTCGAGGAGGTCTTCACCCTCTGCCAGGACCCCGCGGAGCGCACCGCGTTCATCGACGAGCTGCTCGCCGCCCGCGCCCCGGACAGCGGACTGCGGGTCGTCATCGCCGTACGAGCCGACTTCTACGGCCGCTGCGCCGAACACCGCGCCCTCGCCGACACGTTGTCCGAGGCCGGGCTGCTGGTCGGTCCGATGAGCCCCGCCGAACTGCGCGAGGCGGTCGTGCGGCCCGCGCAAACGGCCGGGCTGATCGTCGAGCGCGAACTGACCGCGCGGCTGGTGCGCGAGGTGGCCGACGAGCCGGGCGGGCTGCCGCTGCTGTCGCACGTGCTGCACGAGACCTGGCGCCGGCGCCGGGGACGGGCGCTGACCGTGCGGGCGTACGAGGCCGCCGGCGGTGTCCACGGCGCCATCGCCCAGAGCGCGGAGGACGCCTACGCCCGGCTCGGCCCCGAGGACGCCGAACTCGCCCGGCTCGTCCTGCTGCGGCTGATCACCCCCGGCGAGGGCGCGGCGGACACCCGCCGGCCGGTGGACCGCGACGAACTCGACTTCGCCGGCCCGGGCGGCTCCGCGGACCTCCGCCGGGTACTGGACCAGCTGGCCCGCGCCCGGCTGATCACCCTCGGCCACGACACCGTCGACCTCGCCCACGAGGCGCTGATCACCGCGTGGCCGCGGCTGTCCGGCTGGATCGACGGCGAGCGGGAACGGCTGCGCGTGCACCGGCGGCTGAGCGAGGCGGCACGTACCTGGGACGAACTCGGCCGCGACCCGGGCGCCCTGTACCGCGGCACCCGGCTCCGCGCGGCGCGGGAACAGCTCACCGAGACCGCGCTCACCTCGCTGGAGCGGGCCTTCCTGACCGCGAGCCGGGCCGCGCGGCGGGGCGAACGCCGCCGACGGCGAGGGGTCGTCGGCAGCCTCTCGGTCCTGGTCGTCCTCGCCCTGGTCGCCGGAGCGGTCGCCTGGCAGCAGAACCGGGCCGGCGACCGCCGCCGGGTGGAGGCCGAGGCCCGCCGTATCGCGGCGGTCGCCGACAGCATGCGGTTCTCCGACCCCGTCACCGCGATGCGGCTCAGCGTGGCCGGGTGGCGGCTGGCCGACACGACGGAGACCCGGTCGGCGCTGATCGGGGCCATGACGCAGCGCGAGGAGGACGTGTTCCCGGTGCCGGGCGCCGATCAGGGCCCCGACGACCTGTCCGGCAACGAGGTGCGCCGGCTGACCTCGGACGGCCGGCAGGTGGTGTCCGTCACGGCGGACCGGGTCAGGACCTGGGACCTGCGCACCCACCGCCTCACGCGCTCCGTGCCGGGCCCCGGACGCCTGATGGACGGCGGCGCCTCGGTCGCCGTCAGCCCGGACGGCCGGACCCTCGCGGTGGCGACGGACGAGGCGGTCAAGCTCTGGGACGTCCGGGCCGCCCGGGTGACGGGGACCCTGGCCGCACCGGCGGTGCTGGAGGCGCCGTACTTCAGCCGCGACGGACGCACCCTGGTGGTGCAGGACCTCCCCTTCGACACGAACCCGTCCGTCCAGGTCTGGGACCTGCGCGGCCACCGCAGGCTCCTGCGGATCAGGGAGGGCGACGACGAAAGCCTCCAGTCCTTCGCGCTCGGCCCCGACGGCCGGACGCTCGCCCTGTGCACGGACCGGCGCGGCCTGGAGGTGTGGGACGTCGGACACCGGCGGAAGTCCGCCGGGTCCTGGACGGCGCGGGTGAGACCCGGCCACTGCGGTGAGGGCGTGCTCGCCGTCTCGCCGGACGGCCGGACCCTCGCGCTCACCGGCGACCACGGAATCCGCCGGTGGGACCTGCGCACCGGGCGCGCGCTGCCCGCCCTGGAGTCCGACCCGGTGAGCGACGCGCGGTTCAGCGCGCACGGTGACTTCGTCCTGGCCATGAGCGGCAGGGCGCTGCTGCTGTGGCGGTCGGCGAGCCCCGGCACGCCCGTGCTCACGCAGCGGCTGCCGGCCGGGGAGGCCGGGGACATCGCCTTCGACGGTCCGACGGGAACGGTGCGTTACCTCAACGAGCTGGGGACCGTGGTCCGGTCGCTGAGCCTGGGACGGTCGACGACCGGCCGGTGGGACCAGGAGAAGCCGGCCCGCTGGGCACGGCTCTCCGCCGACGGCCGGGTGCTGGCCCGCTTCCGCACGGTGCGCGGCGTGCCCCGGCTGGAGGCCGTGGACACCCGCAGCGGGCGGGTCCTCCTCGCCCCCGAGACGGACATGTGCCCCGAGGAGACTCCCGAGTCGTTCTGCTCCGACCTCGCCGCGATCAGCCCCGACGGCCGGTACGTCGCCTACGGCCGGGGCGGGGAGCCGGACGGAGGGGGCGTGGAGGCGAGCGGACCGGGCGTGGGGGCGGACGGGCCGGGCGTGGGGGCGGACGGGCCGGGCGTGGGGGCGGACGGGTCGGACGTGGGGGCGGACGGGCGGGACGGCGGCCCGGACGAGGCGACGGTCACCGTGTGGGACGTCCGCCGCCGTCGTACCTACGCCACCGTCAGGATCCGCCCCGCGGACGGGGGGAACGCCCTCGCCGGGCTGGCACTGGACTCCCACGCCCGCACCCTGGTGGTGTACCGGGCCACGGACCCGGTGTCCGCCGAGGTCTGGGACCTCAGACGGCGCGAGCGGGTGCGCTCCGTGCACGGCAGCCGCATGACCGGCGTCACCGAGGGCAGCTCCACCGGCGTCGACCCGGTGCTGAACTCCGCCGGTGACCGGCTGGTCACCTCGGAGGGCGTGGTGGCCGAACTGCGGGCGCGGGGACGGGTCGAGCCGCGCCTCCTCGGCGAGGGCGCCAACAAGGCCGCGGCGTTCAGCCCCGACGGCGGGCTGCTGGCCTCGGGGGACGCCCTGGGCCGCGTCACCGTCTGGAACGGCACGCTCCGCAAGCGCCTCGGCGTGCTGGACACCAACGCGTCGGAGACCGAGGCGGACACGGTCGGCGCGGTGTCCGCGCTGGCCTTCTCCCACGACGGCGGCACCCTGGCGGTCGCCGGGGAGGCCGGCACCGTACAGCTCTGGGACGTCGCCTCCCTGCGGCTCCTGGGCTCCGCGCTGCCGGCCCCCGGCGACCGGCCGCTCGCCCTCGCCTTCGCCCCCGACGACTCGGCCCTGTACGCGGCCGGCGAGCACACACCGGTCCAGCGGTACGACCTGAACCCCGGTCACCTGGCCGCGGCCGTCTGCGGGCGCACGGGCTCCGGCCTCTCCGGGCCCGACTGGAAGGCCTACCTCCCGAACCTCCCCTACCGGCACACCTGTTGAGCCGGGTACGCCGGCCGCCGGCCTGGACGAAACCGGCGGCCCGGCCCCCCTCCGTCGACGCGCTCAGGCCGCAGGGTCGTCAGGGTCGTCAGGGGCAGCAGGGTCGTCGAACCGGGCCAGGTCCCGCAGCCAGGCGCGCGCGTTGCCGTCCGACGGGGCGCGCCAGTCGCCGCGCGGGGAGAGCGAGCCGCCCGCCGAGACCTTCGGCCCGTTCGGCATGGCCGAGCGCTTGAACTGGGCGAACGCGAAGAAGCGGCGGCAGAACACCTCCAGCCAGCGCCGGATCTCCGCGAGGTCGTAGGCCACCCGCTTGGCCTCCGGGAAGTTCGGCGGCCAGGCGCCGGCCTCCGGGTCGTGCCAGGCGTGCCAGGCCAGGAAGGCGATCTTCGACGGCCGGAAGCCGTAGCGCAGCACGTGGAAGAGCGTGAAGTCGTGCAGCGCGTACGGGCCGATCTTCGACTCCGTCGACTGCATCTCCTCGCCGGGGACCAGCTCCGGGCTGATCTCGGTGTCGAGGATCGCGGCGAGCGTGTCGCCGGTCTCCTCGCCGAACTGGCCGCTGCTGATGACCCACCGGATGAGGTGCTGGATCAGCGTCTTCGGCACCCCGCCGTTGACGTTGTAGTGGCTCATCTGGTCGCCCACGCCGTACGTGGACCAGCCGAGCGCCAGCTCCGACAGGTCACCGGTGCCGAGGACGATGCCGTCGCGCTGGTTGGCGAGCCGGAACAGGTAGTCGGTGCGCAGTCCGGCCTGCACGTTCTCGAAGGTGACGTCGTACACCGGCTCGCCGGAGGCGAACGGGTGGCCCATCTCCTTCAGCATCAGCCGTGCCGTCGGCGTGATGTCCAGCTCGGCCGCGGTCACGCCGAGCGAGTTCATCAGCTTGTGGGCGTTGTCCTTGGTGTGGTCGCTGGTGGCGAAACCGGGCAGGGTGAACGCCAGGATGTCGCTGCGCGGGCGGCCCGCGCGGTCCATGGCGCGGGCGGCGACGATCAGCGCGTGCGTGGAGTCGAGGCCGCCGGACACCCCGATGACCACCTTCGGCCCGCCGATCGCGGCCAGCCGCTGCTGGAGGCCCGCGACCTGGATGTTGTACGCCTCGTAGCAGTCCAGGGCGAGACGGTCGGGGTCGGCCGGCACGAACGGGAACCGCTCCACCCGCCGCCGCAGCCCGAGGTCGGTGAGCGGCGGTTCGAGCGTGAACGTCACGGTGCGGAAGTCGCCGGTGCGCGCGCTGTGCGTGCGCCGGTTGTCGTCGAAGGTGCCCATCCGCTGCCGCTCCTGCCGCAGCAGGTCGAGGTCGACGTCGGCGACGGCGTGCTGGTCGGCGAGCGGGAAGCGGTCCGACTCGTCGAGCAGCACCCCGTTCTCGTAGATCATGGCCTGCCCGTCCCAGGACAGGTCGGTGGTCGACTCGCCCAGGCCGGCCGCCGCGTAGACGTACGCGGCGAGGCAGCGGGAGGACGCCGAACGGCACAGCAGCCTGCGGTCCTCGGCCCGCCCGACCGTGATGGGGCTGCCGGAGAGGTTGGCCAGGACGGTCGCGCCGGCCAGCGCGGCCTCCGCGCTCGGCGGCACCGGCACCCACATGTCCTCGCAGACCTCGGCGTGCAGCACCAGCCCGGGCACGTCCGCCGCCTCGAAGAGCAGGTCCACCCCGAACGGCACGGCCTCGCCGCCGACCCGGATCGTCCCGCCGCGCTCGTCGTCGCCCCCGGCGAGCTGCCGGCGCTCGTAGAACTCGCGGTAGTTCGGCGGGTACGACTTCGGCACGACACCGAGGATCCGCCCGCGGTGCACGACCACGGCGCAGTTGTAGATCCGGTTGCGGTGCCGCAGCGGGGCGCCGACGACCAGCACCGGCAGCAGCTCGGCCGACCCGGCCACCACGCTCGCGAGGGCCGCCTCGACGCCGTCCAGCAGCGCGTCCTGGAGCAGCAGGTCCTCGATCGAGTAGCCGCACAGCACCATCTCCGGGAAGACCGCGACGGCGACCCCCTCCTCGGCACACCGGCGCGCCTGCCGCAGCACCGCCTCGGCGTTGGCGGGCGGATCGGCGATCACGGTGTGGCCCGTGCAGGCGGCGACCCGCGCGAAGCCGTGCTGATAGATCGACCAGAAGTTCAACGGAGACGGAGACACGCGCCCAGTGTAATCGTCAGACCGACGCGATAGCGGTGCGGCCCCGGCTCGATGGTCACTCAGCGAGGGTGAGTGAACGCAGTTCGGCGTCCAGCACGCGGATCAACTCACCGACCCGTCCGCCGCCACCGGGCGCCGCCGGGAAGCGTCTGAGCACGTCGACGACGACCGGCGTCGCACGGCGCACCGTCCGCCCGAGGCTTTCGGCACCGACGCTCCGGTCGTCGCCCGCGGCGAGTTCGGCCGCTCTGGCCGCGTGGGCGGCGGCCCCGAGAATGTGCTTGACCTGGGTGGCCTTGGCCAGCGGGTGCAGGTAGGCGGCGCCCGCCGCGGACATCGCCGCCCACGCCGCCTCGCGGGCAGCCGCGCTGTCCGCGTCCTTGGCCGCTTTGAGGGCCGCAAACGCCGTGTCGCGCAGAGCTTTCCCGCGTTCGCCACCCCGAGCGAACTCCCACGCGGCACCGACAGCGTCCCGTGGGCGCGAGTCGCCCGGCTGATCGGCCTCGAACAACGCGAGCACCACCTCCGCACACGCCGCGGCGAACGCGGTGACCTCACGAAGGTCCTGCTTGCTCAAGGCGATCTCGTCCGTGCCCCCGGTCATGGCCTCATCTTCCACGATCGCGCCGGACGGCCGCATCGCACCGGATCGCGGAAGGCGCGGCGGCGCGCCGTCCCATAGCCCCGGACGCACGTCGGCCTTCACGACCACGACGGGTCGTGAAGGCCGACGTCAGGATCGGCCCCGGGATTCACCGACAGCGTCGGGAACCGTCGGGGGCGGGCCTCAGTGGCGGCGGTAGGACTCGACGTAGCCGTTCGCGGGGGTGCCCACGCCGGTGACGTCGTCGTAGCCCTTCACCGCGGACAGCGAGCTGTCCTTGCCGAGGCTGCGGACCGAGGTGATCAGGCCGTCCGCCGCGTCGTAGCCGTTGGCGAAGTCGACGCGGGCCACCGCCAGGCCGGAGCCCGTCGGGTCGTCGGTCACGTCGTGGTACGCCTTCGAGCCGTACTTGGCGTAGATCGCCGGGTTGGCGAAGCCGATCGCCTTGCCGCCGCGGGCCTCCTGGGCGAGCGCCTGGACGGCCGCGATGACCGGAGCGGCGAGCGAGGTGCCGCCGATGCGGTACTCGCTGTACTGCTCGGTCCCGTCCGGGAAGGTCTGCGTCTGGCCGACCTTGAAACCGGTGTTCGGGTCGCCGACCGCCGCGATGTCCGGGACGACGCGGTTGCCGTCGGCGCTGTTGGCCTTGGCGAGCGCGTCCGGCACGACGCCCTTCTGGTAGTAGGGCTCGGCGACCGTCCTGCTGGTGCCGCCGCCCGCACCCGAGGTGAACGCGCCGGGGAAGTTCACCCAGCTCGCGCCGTCGTCCGACAGCACGGCCTTCTCGGTGCCCCAGCCGGTCTCCCACAGGTACCTGTTGTCCTTGCCGACGGCCAGCGAGGTGCCGCCGACCGCCGTCACCCACGCCGAGTTGGCCGGGGTGTCGACCTGCTTCACACCGGTGTTGTCGACCTCGTCGCCGTTGTCGCCGGAGGAGAAGTAGAAGCCGATGCCCTCGACCGCGCCGAACTGGAAGACCTGGTCGTAGGCCGCGGCGAGGTCCGGCGTCTGGTTGGCCTCGATGTCGCCCCAGGAGTTGGAGACGATGTCGGCCAGGTGGTTGTCGACGATCTTGCCGAGCGAGTCGAGCAGGTCGTCGTCGTAGCAGGACGCGGCGCCCACGTACGTGATCTGCGCGCCCGGCGCGACCGCGTGCACGGCCTCGACGTCGAGGGTCTCCTCGCCGTACCAGCCGGCCGCGCCGCACTCCTGGGTCTTGGTGTACTTGTTGGGCAGCACCTGCTTCAACTGCCCGGTGGTGTACGCCGCGTCGCCGTGCTTGTTCGCGTAGGTGGCCGCGTCGTAGGCGATGGTCGGCGAGGCGTAGGCGTCGGTGATGGCGACGCGCACGCCCTTGCCCGTGCGGCTGCCCGCGCCGTAGGCGGCGCGCAGCTGCTTGCCGGTGTAGCCCTTGACGGCGTACGGGATCTTCTGGCCGTACGCCTCCGGCAGACCGGTGGCGATGTTCGAGCCGTAGTACGACGAGAACGGCCCCGAGTTCTTGAACACCGCATCCGGCGGGGGCAGTTGGTCGTCGTGGGTGGCCTTGTGCGGGGCGTTGTCCAGGCCGGTGACCGTCAGGACGGCGCCCTTCAGGCTCTCCGGCACCGAGGCCGTCTTCGCGGGCGCGCGGTAGGTCTTGGAGCCCTTGGCGTAGTCGTGCAGCTGGGTGCCGAAGGCCTTCTCGACGGCGGCGACGTCACCGGTGACGGTGACGTAGTGCCGCGTGACGCCGGTGACCTTCAGACCCGCGGACCTCAGCCACGACTTGACCGCGGCCACCTGGGCCTTGGTCGCGCCGAAGCGGGCCTGCGCCTTACGGGCGCTCAGGTAGTGGCCGTACGCCGCCGAGTTCGGGTCGGAGACGGCCTTCGCGTAGGCGGCGAGGCCGGAGGCGTCCCGGCCCGCCAGGTAGACCCGGGCGGTGACCCGGGCGCCGTCGGAGGTGGCGCCCTTGTCGGCCTTGGCCGTGGCCCACGCGGGCTTGGTGCCCGTGAGCGCGTCCCGGCCCGGGTGGTCCGCGGCGTGCGCCGCGGGTATGCCGAGCGCCAGCGCGCCGGCGAGCATCGGCAGTGTCGCTGCCAGGCTCACTCCGGCACGCATCTTGGCGCGGTTTGATCTCATAGAACCCCCTGCGATGCGGTTCTTCGCACGTGTGGTCGGTCGCCGTGTGATCCGCGTAGAACCGGGCCGCGGCGGAGGCGCGGAAATGGATCAAACGGTAGGGGTCACTCTTTCGATGAACCGTTCATGCCAGGGGAATGCGCAGACCAAGAAGAGCCCAAGAGACGCGATTTATGGGTGATTTGAGGCGCTTCGCCCGCTGGCGCGGTGGCCCGGTTCGCTGTCGGGCGGAGGAGGACGGCCACGAGCACGGCCGCGGCGGCCATGGCCGCGCCGCCGCAGCGCAGTGCCAGATGGAGCCCGTCGACGAAGGCGGTGTCCACGGCGGCCTGCACGGACGCGGGCAGGGCCCGGGTTCCGTCTGCTCCCGTGCCGACGGCCGAGGTCGCGATGGTGTGCCGGGTCTCGGGGGCAACGTCCAGCCGATCGAGCGATCCGCTCAATGTGGCGGCCAGGCGGCTGCTGAGGACGGCTCCCAGGGCGGCGACGCCGACGACGCCGCCGAGCTCGCGCAGCATGTTCAGGGTCGCGGAGGCCATGCCGGCCTGGGCGAGCGGGACGCGCTTCATGACCATGACGGACACCGGCGTGAAGCTCATCCCCATGCCGATGCCCATGGCGAGCAGCACCCACAGATATTCGAGGTAGCGGGCGTGCTGACCGTAGAACGAGAGGCCGCCGAGAGCCGTCGCGCACAACACCAGGCCGGTCACCAGGGGAATCCGGGGGCCCAGGCGCGCGGTGAGGGCGGCGGACAGCGGCGCGGCGACGGCGATCATCGCGGTCATGGGCAGCCCTGCCAGGCCCGCGCCCGACGGCGCCCAGCCCATCACGTCCTGCATGAGCAACGGCAGGAAGAACGAGGCGCCGAACATGCCGAAGCTGATCATGAATCCGCTCACCGCGGCTCCGCTGAGCGCCGGGTCCCGGAAGAAGCGCAGGTCCAACATGGGTTCGGGGGTGCGGAGTTCGACCGCGACGAAGACCGACAGGGCTGCTGCCGCCACCGCCGCGAGGGTCAGGACACGGACGTCGGTCCAGCCGCGGGCCGGCCCTTCGACGAGGGCGTAGACCAGCGCGCCGAAGCCGAGCACCGACAGCGACTGGCCCGGAAGGTCCACCCGCCTGGCCCGGCCCGCGAACTCCGGGAGCACCCGGGCGGCGAGCAGCAGCCCCGCCACTCCGATCGGAACGTTGACCCAGAACACACTGGCCCAGCCGAACGCGTCCACCAGCGGCCCGCCCAGGACCGGACCGATCGTCAGGCCCAGGGCGGAGACACCGGACCAGAGCCCGACCGCCCGGGCCCGCTCCCTTTCGTCGGTGAAGACGTGCCGCAGGATCGACAGGCTGCCCGGCGTGAGCAGTGCCGCGCCGAGTCCTTGCAGCATCCGCGCGGCGATCAGCAGGCCGATCGACCCGGACAGTGCCGCCGCCGCGGATCCTGCCGTGAACAGCGCCAGTCCGGTGAGGAAGACCCGTCTGCGGCCGTACCGGTCGCCGAGTGTGCCGCCGGTGAGCAGGAGGGCGGCGTAGACCAGGCTGTACCCCTCGACCACCCACTGGAGTCCGCTGACGCCGGCGTGCAGCTGCTGCCCGATGCGGGGCAGGGCGTTGTTGACGATGACGTTGTCGAGCATCGCCATGAACATCGTGGCGCACAGGACGGCCAGCACGAGCCTCTTGCGCCGGGAGGTCAACTCCTCCATCACATTCCCTAACGGTGTTAGTCGGTACCTGGAGCCGACAGCGTGCCCCTAACGGTGTTAGATTGCAAACCGGCTCTTTCGACGGAGGGTGGCCGGTGGTACGAGACAGCGGTGCGGCCGAGGGCGCCGCGCAGCCGGGACTGACCCGCCAGTCGCTCCTCGCGGCGGCCCTGCGAGTGCTGGAACGTGAGGGCGTCGGCGGGCTGTCGATGCGCAAGGTCGCCGCCGAACTGGGAGTGAAGGCAGCCTCCCTGTACTGGCACGTCCGCAACAAGGAACAGCTGCTGGACCTGCTCGCCGACGAACTCATGGCCGATGCCGAGCCGCCGCCCAGGCAGGGCGACTGGCGGGAGCAGCTCCGTGAGTACTCGCTGCGCTACCGGCGCCACCTGCTCGGCAAACGCGACTCCGCCAAGGTCGTCGCGGGGCGGCTCGCACTGGGCCAGAACCTGCTGCGTCTCATGGAGGACCAGTTGGACCGGCTGCGTGAAGCCGGATTCTCCGACGCCGACGCCGCCCTGGCCAACTACCTTCTCGGCGCCTTCGTCCAGGGCTTCGTGCTCCAGGAGCAGTCACCCATCTCCGCGTCCGAGACCGAGGGCGCCAGCCGTTCCGAGGTCGCCCGGGCGGCGGCCGACCGACTGCGCGGACTGCCGGAGACGACGTTCCCGAACCTCGTCGCCCTGGCCGGCGACCTCACCACCCCGTCCATGGACGACCGCTTCGCCTTCGGCCTCGAACGTCTCCTCGACGGCCTGGCAACCCTGCGCACCGAGAACCCCGCACATCCGGACAACTGAACCCGCTGCGGTGGCAGGCAGCATGGGGCCCCACGCTGCCTACGGCCCGGGCTTCGCGCGGCTACGGCCCGGGCGTCGCGCCGCTACGGCCCGGGCGTCGTGCCGCTACGGCCTGGGCTTCGCGCCCCGTTCCTTGAGCATGTCCGCCATGAGGGCGATCTCCGACTCCTGCGCCTCGACCATGCCCTGGGCCAGCCGCTTCTCCACGCCGACCGTGCACTTGGCCGCGCAGCCCTCGGCCATGTGGACGCCGCCCTTGTGATGGTCCGTCATCAACTGGAGGTAGAAGACCTCCGCCTGCCTGCCGCTGAGCGTGCCGAGCTTCTTCATCTCGGTGTCGGTGGCCATGCCCGGCATCAGCGCGCCGTCGCCGGAGCCGGAGGTCATGTCACCCATGCCCATCCAGGTCATCGGCGCGTCGGCCGACACCTTCGGCAGCCCCCACAGGTCCAGCCAGCCCAGCAGCATGCCGCGCTGGTTGGCCTGCGTCTGCGCGATGTCGTAGGCGAGCCGCCGCACCTCCGTGTCCTTGGTGCGGTCGCGCACGATGTACGACATCTCCACGGCCTGCTGGTGATGGACCGCCATGTCCCGCGCGAAACCGGCGTCCGCGGAGTCGGCGGCCGGCACCTTGCCGCCGCCGTCGTCCTCCGCGGCCGCGTAGGTGATCGCACCGGCCGCGACGAGCGCCGCCGCGGCGGCGCCCGCGATCCAGCCGACGAGCCTCACTTCATCCTCCCGCCGGTGCACGAGGCACCCGGCTCGGGCGTCTGCTTGCCCTGCACATAGGTGGCGAAGAACTTGTCCACCGCCGGGTCGTCGGCGCTCTTGACGGTGAGCTGGTGGCCCCACGCCGACAGCATCAGCGGCGCCGCCTGCTTCGCGTACGGACTCATCAGGGTGTACGGCGTCTTCTTCACCTTCGCCGCGAGCGCGGCGACGTCGCTCTTGGCCGCCTTGTCGGTGTACGTCACCCACACCGCGCCGTGCTCCAGCGAGTGCACGGCGTTCACGTCCTGCACCGGCTCGGTGTAGACGTTGCCGTTGCAGTTGAGCCACACCGGATTGTGGTTGCCGCCCACCGGGGGATGCATGGGGTAGGCCACCGACGTGCCGACGTGCGTCCGGGAGAGCTTGCCCGACCAGGTGCGCACACCGTCCTTGCCGGTCACGAAGTGACCGGAGTCGCCCGAGCCCTTCGCGTCGGACGACGCCCCGCCGGAGTCGTCCGACTGCGACCGGACGACGAAGACCCCGCCGACGACGAGACCGGCCACGGCCACCACACTGGCCGCGACGACGAGTATCCGGTTTCGCCGCTCGCGAGCCTGTTCCGCGCGCCGCATCTCCTCTATGCGCGCCTTGCGTGCCGCGCTGGTGGTCTTCGAGCCCATGGGGTGTGTCCTTCTGGGGAACTGGGGAAAGGGGACCGGTCCGGTCCGCTGATCGTAATGGCGCGCACCGGGCGGCAGACCGAAGGCGCCGGGGAAAGACCGGATCGATACGGGGCCGAGCAGGTCGCCGGAAAAGTTGTATCGCGGATGCGTATTACCTACTCTGCTGGCATGCGGCTGTTGCGATCCACCGACCTGGCTCTGCGTGTGCTCATGCAGCTGGCCGTGGCGGACGCCGCCGCGATCCCCACCACCCGGGACGTCGCGTCCGCGGTGTCGGCTCCGTACACGCACGTCGCGAAGGTCGTGG
Source organism: Streptomyces sp. NPDC020490 (assembly GCF_044335305.1). Classification (NCBI taxonomy): domain Bacteria; kingdom Bacillati; phylum Actinomycetota; class Actinomycetes; order Kitasatosporales; family Streptomycetaceae; genus Streptomyces; species Streptomyces sp. NPDC020490. The sequence goes on from NZ_JBIRUY010000006.1 coordinate 139,203, forward strand.
CCGAATTGCAGCGCATGGGCCTGGTCGACGCCCGCCGCGGCCGGGGCGGCGGGCTCGCGCTCACCGAGAAGGGCCGCACGGCGTCCGTGGGGGGTGTGACGCGCGCCTTCGAGGGCGTCACCGAGGTCGTCGAGTGCGAGGGCGTCACGCCCTGCCCGCTGAGCTCCGACTGCCGGCTGCGCGGCGCGCTGAAGCGGGCCCAGGAGGCGTTCTTCGCCTCGCTGGACCCGCTCACCATCGCGGACATGGTCGCCGCCCCCGCCGGCTCGATGCTGCTGCAGATCGGCAGGGTGGCTCCGTGAACCGCCGAACGTCTCCGTTACTCCTGGCCCTCCTGCGCCAGCCACAGGTCCGGTCCGAACACCTCGTAGTGGATGTCGGCCGGCGCCACGCCCTTCTCGATCAGCTGCGTCCGCACCCTGCGCATGAAGGGCAGCGGGCCGCACAGGTACGCGCGCGTGCCGGCGGGCACGTCCACGTCCGCGAGGTCGACCAGGCCGGTGCGGCCGGACTCGCCGGCGTCCGCCTCGTACCAGAAGTGGACCGACGCCTCCGCGAGCTTGCTCGTGTAGGCGACGTGGTCGGCGCGCAGGGCGTGCGCGGCGGGGGAGCGGTCGCCGTGCACGACGGTGACCGGGGCGCGGTGGCCGGTCTCCGCGAGCTGGGCCAGCATCGCGACGATCGGGGTCACGCCGATGCCGGCGGACGCCAGCAGCAGCGGCGTGTCCGCGGCGTCGTCCAGGACGAGGTCGCCGTAGGGGGCGGACAGCTCCAGGACGCTGCCCGCACGCGCGTGCGTGTGGAGGTGGTGGGAGACCTCGCCGTCGGGCGCCGAGCCGTCCCCGTTCACCCGCTTGACGCTGATCTGCCGCTCCGTCGAGCCGGGCGCCCCGGTGAGGCTGTACTGGCGTATCTGGCGGGCGCCGTCCGGCAGCTCGACGCGTACCGAGACGTACTGGCCCGCCCGGAAGCCGGGCACCGGACCGCCGTCCACCGGGCGCAGCCGGAAGGTGACGACGTCGTCGGTCTCGGTCGCGCGCTCGACGACCTCCCACTGCCGCCAGCCGGGGTCGCCGGCCTCCTCGTACAGCCGCTTCTCGATCGCGACCAGCGCGTTCGCCATCAGCCAGTAGACCTCGTCCCAGGCGGCGGCCACCTCGGGCGTGACGGCCTCGCCGAGCACGCCGGCGATGGCGGCGAACAGGTGCTCGTGGACGATCGCGTACTGGTCCGGCGTGACGCCGAGCGAGGCATGCTTGTGGGCGATGCGGGACAGCATCGCGTCCGGCCGGTGGTCCGGGTGGTCCAGCAGGTGCGTCGCGAAGGCGGCGATGGAACCGGCCAGTGCCTGGCGCTGGGTGCCGGCCGCCTGGTTGCCGCGGTTGAAGAGGTCGCGCAGCAGTTCGGGCCGGGCGGCGAACATGCCGGCGTAGAAGCGCTCGGTGATCTCGTCCAGGTGCGCGCCCACGGCGGGGAGGGTGGCGCGGACGGTGGCGGCGGACTGTTCGGACAGCATGGTGGCTCCTCGGGTCTCAACTGATCGATCACGCTAGTAAAACTTGCATTTGAGATGCAAATTAAGCGGACGTGGCGTCGCTCACGCACGCGCACATCCGGCCATTACGGATGTCGGCGCGAACAGGCAAGATGGGCGGTGGGCGTCGCGGATGGGCGTCGGCCCGTCACCGCCGTACACCTGCCGGACGCGAGGCGTTCAGGCCGGGGTCGGACGGCCGATCATGTGCGGCAACGCGCATGAAATGCTGTTGTGGTGGGATGCTCAGGTGCCCGACCGCCTCCCGTGGCGGGGAGACGAACGGCCTGACCAGCAAGGATGGGGAAGCGGAAGATGGACAAGCAGCAGGAGTTCGTGCTCCGGACGTTGGAGGAGCGCGACATCCGGTTCGTACGCCTGTGGTTCACGGACGTGCTGGGCTTCCTGAAGTCCGTGGCCGTGGCCCCCGCCGAGCTGGAGCAGGCGTTCGACGAGGGCATCGGCTTCGACGGCTCGGCGATCGAGGGCTTCGCCCGGGTCTACGAGTCCGACATGATCGCCAAGCCGGACCCGTCGACCTTCCAGATCCTGCCCTGGCGCGCCGAGGCCCCCGGCACCGCCCGCATGTTCTGCGACATCCTGATGCCGGACGGCTCGCCGTCCTTCGCGGACCCGCGCTACGTCCTCAAGCGCGCCCTGGCCCGCACCTCCGACCTGGGCTTCACCTTCTACACCCACCCGGAGATCGAGTTCTTCCTGCTGAAGGACAAGCCGGTGGACGGCTCCCGCCCGACCCCGGCCGACAACTCCGGCTACTTCGACCACACCCCGCAGAACATCGGCATGGACTTCCGCCGCCAGGCGATCACCATGCTGGAGTCGATGGGCATCTCGGTGGAGTTCTCCCACCACGAGGGCGCCCCCGGCCAGCAGGAGATCGACCTGCGCTACGCCGACGCGCTCTCCACGGCGGACAACCTCATGACGTTCCGCCTGGTGATGAAGCAGGTGGCGCTGGAGCAGGGCGTGCAGGCGACGTTCATGCCGAAGCCGTTCTCCGAGCACCCCGGCTCCGGCATGCACACGCACCTCTCCCTCTTCGAGGGCGACCGCAACGCCTTCTACGAGTCGGGCGCCGAGTACCAGCTCTCCAAGGTCGGCCGCTCCTTCATCGCGGGCCTGCTGCGGCACGCGGCGGAGACCTCCGCGGTCACCAACCAGTGGGTGAACTCCTACAAGCGCATCTGGGGCGGCTCCGAACGCACCGCCGGCGCCGGCGGAGAGGCCCCCTCCTACATCTGCTGGGGCCACAACAACCGCTCCGCCCTGGTCCGGGTGCCGATGTACAAGCCCGGCAAGACCGGCTCCGCCCGCGTGGAGGTCCGCTCCCTGGACTCCGGCGCCAACCCCTACCTGGCGTACGCCGTCCTGCTCGCCGCCGGCCTGAAGGGCATCGAGGAGGGCTACGAGCTCCCGCCGGGCGCCGAGGACGACGTCTGGGCCCTCTCCGACGCCGAACGCCGCGCGATGGGCATCGAGCCCCTCCCGCAGAACCTCGGCGAGGCCCTCTCCCTGATGGAACGCAGCGACCTGGTCGCCGAGACGCTGGGCGAGCACGTCTTCGACTTCTTCCTCCGCAACAAGCGCCAGGAATGGGAGGCGTACCGCTCCGAGGTCACGGCCTTCGAACTGAAGAACCTGCTGCCGGTGCTGTAGGCGCAGGTCAGGCGGGTTCCCGGCGGGGCCGACGGTCACAGACCGCCGGCCCCGCCGCGTCACTACCGCGGAGCAGGTGGCAGAAGGAGTCCCGGAGCGAGGTCACATCGTTCGCTGCGGAAGAATCCGCCGATGCCGCAGGCATCGACCCACGTCTCCAGGCGTTCACGATCAAGGGGAAGCTTCACACCGACTTCGAGAAGAAGACCGGCTGGCGCTACTCGATCACGGCCACGAACATCCTGCGGCACATGTGGGGCATCGCTGGCTCGCATCAGATCCGCGGCCTGCTGTGCGGTGAGCTCCGCGTCCACCGGCATGACCTGCACGCCCTTGCCGCTCGCCGACGCTGCCGACGTGACGGGGAACATCTCGGACGCCGGCCGGGGCAGGACCAGCGCCGTCGGTTCCGGTTCACGGCCGTGTGCGGCGGTGGCCATCGTGGTCCCCCCTGTCGAGTCGCCTGTCCGCCGGCGAGCTTCGTGAGGTCCGCGCTTCGCTACGGGTAGGCCGGGGAAACCGCCGCCGTGCTGATGCGCCGGGGCTTGCCCGTGCCGTCCGCCGGGACTTCGTACAGGTCGGCTCCGTAGTCGCCCGGGAGGGCGTAGACGAGGGTGTCGGTGCTCTGCCAGAGGGCCTGGTCGTCGACGCTGCGGGGTTCTGCCAGCGGGGTTTCGCGCATCGTGCGCAGGTTGAGGACGTACAGGCGCCACGGGGCGTCCTTCGGCAGGCCCGGGACCCGCTTCTTGAAGGCGACGCGGGTGCCGTCGGGGGAGAGGGACGGGCATTCGACGTTCGCGCGCAGGGTGGTGACCGTGCGGGTGCGCAGGTCGCCGCGGACCAGGTAGGTGCGCCCCTTCGTCGCCAGCGTCGCGTAGAACGTGCGGTCGTCCGCGGCGAAGGTCACGCCCCAGAAGTTCACGTCCGACGAGCGGTAGGGGTGCCCGTCCCTCACGATCCGGAACGCCTCCAGCGACGGGATCAGCTTCCCCGTGCGCACGTCCACGATCGCCGCCCGCGTCGAGAAATCCGTCCCCGCGTACGAGTCGCCGCCGACGAACGCGGTCCACGTGGCCAGGTGGCCGGTCGGCGAGACCCGGGCCCGGGAGGGGATGCCGGGAACGTCGTAACGGGCCCTCACCCGCAGACGCGCGTCCAGTACGAGGGCCCGGTAGGTGTCCGAGACCGCGCCGTGCACCGCCTGCAGGCACACGCCCGTGCCCGCGGCGACGTGCAGGCGCAGGCACTTGACGCCCGAGGCGAGCCGGGGGCCGGCCGGGTCCGAGGCCGCGACCGTGGTCAGCTCGTCGCGGTGCGGACCCCAGGCCATGTTGCGGAAGACCAGCCGGCCCGGCGCGGTCAGGACGACCTTCCCGGAGGTCACCCGCGGCCCGCCCGGCCGGGCCCGGTCCCGGCGCTCCGCGCGCGCCGACGCGTGCAGCACGGACGCCACCGCGACCGCCGCCAGCACCACCACGGCCGACAGCAGGACGACGACGCGGTTGCGAGCGGTCATGACGCACAGCCCTTCCTCAGCACGGTCACGGACACGGCCGCGCACACCGCCAGCGCCGCCGTCGACGCCAGCAGCGCCGCACGGTCGCCCCACAGCGTCCAGGCCGCGCCGAAGCCCAGCGAGCACGCGAACCGGGCGAGCGCCTGCCCGGTCTGCACGACCGCCAGCCCCGACGAGCGCAACTCCTCCGGAACCCCGTCCGACGCCGCCGCCATCAGCACGCCGTCGGTCGCGGCGTAGAAACCGCCGAGCAGCGCCAGGACGGCGTACGGCATCGCGGCGCCGTGCCACGACGTGAGCAGCAGCCCGTACGCCAGCAGCAGCGCCCCGTGCCCGGCCAGGAACACCCGCCACCGCCCCGCCCGGTCCGCCAGCCGCCCCAGCACCACCGCCAGCAGCAGGAACGCGGCGGCCGTCCCCAGCGGCAGCAGCGCGAACCACCGGTCGGCGACCCCCGTACGGCGTTGCAACAGCAGGTAGACGAACGAGTCGCTGACCGTCGCCAGACCCAGCAGCACCGCGCACATCGTCAGCCGCCGCAACTCGCGCCGCCGCAGCAGCCCCACCGCCGCCCGCAGCGTGGGCCGCTCGGACACCTGCCCCGACCGCGCCCCGCCCGGCACGAACAGCACCAGCACCAGCACACCCACCGCGGCGACGCAGAAGCTCACCGTGAAGACGGCGTCGTAGCCGTCCACCGTGGCCCGCAGGATCCAGAAGGCCGCCAGCGGGCCCAGCAGCGCGCCCGCCGTGTCCATGGCCCGGTGCACGCCGAAGGCCCGCCCCAGCGTCTCCGGCGTGGACGACAACGAGATCAGGGCGTCGCGCGGGGCGGTGCGCAGCCCCTTGCCGGTGCGGTCGGCGGCCAGCACCAGCCTGATCGGCGTCAGCGAGTGCGCCACCAGCAGCAGCGGCTTGCACACGGCCGAGATGCCGTACCCAAGACCGGCCACCCACTTGTGCCGGCCCCCGCCCCGGTCGGCCAGGTGGCCCCCGGCCAGCCGGACGAGCGCCGAGAAGCCGTTGTAGACGCCGTCCAGCAGCCCGAAGCCCAGCGGCGACAGACCCAGCCCCGCCACCAGGTACAGCGGCAGCACCGCCGTCACCATCTCCGACGACACATCGGTGATCAGGCTGACCGTGCCGAGCGCGAGGACCGTGGGGGCGACCGCGACGCGCCGCCCGGCCGAGGGCCGGACGGCGCCGTCCGCGGACGCCGGAGTCGCGCGGCTGTCCGCTACGTACATGTCAGGACGCCCAGATGCCCGTGATGTCCTTGGCGGAGGCCGCGTTGCCCGCATGGCTGCTCAGCCCCTGCGAGTCCTCCAGCGTGCGCAGCAGGTCGTAGTGGTTGTACGTCGTGGAGGTCGACGATCCCGCGGCCACCGGCTGCCCGTACAGCACCGTCGGGATGCGGTTGCCGCTGAGCCGGTTGTCCTCGTCGAAGGTGACGACCAGGAGGCTGTTGTGCGTCTTGGCCCAGGTCGCGTAGGCGCCGAGATTGTTCTTCAGCCAGGTGTCACCGGTCGACACCGAGCAGTCGTGCATGTCGCTGCACAGGTTGGGGATCACGTACGACACGTCCGGCAGCGTCGAGTAGTCGGCCGGGAACTGCGCCAGCGTCTTGGCACTCGACGTCGGCACGTTGCTGAAGCCGAACCACGGGTTGTGCTTCTGCGCGTAGTTCCCGCTGCTGCACGTGGTCGAGCCCTGGCTCGGCAGCGACTCGTTGTAACTGGCCCAGGTGCCGCCCGCGGCGATCACCTCGGAGGCCAGGTTGGCGGCCGACGAGAAGCCCGGCGTGACGCAGCTGTCGTCCGTGACGCCCTGGGTGGAGCCCGAGAACATCGCGTAGTAGTTGGGCTGGCTCGGGTGCGTCTCGGCGTACGCCTGGGTGAGGTTGGCGCCGCCGGACTTCAGCGAGTTGATGTACGGGGCGCTGGAGGAGCCGATCACCTGGCTGTAGGCGTGGTTCTCGAAGACCACGACCACGACGTGGTCCGGGGCCGGCACGCCGGTCGCGGCGGACGACGAGCCGCCGAGACCGGCCCACACACCGGCGGCCGCCGCGGTGAGGCCGAACGACGCGAGCGCGGCACGGCTGCGTCGGAACACGAAACTGCCGGACACATCTACCTCCCGGAGGGGGACAGGACTGGCGGTGCCCAGAAAGCATGCACACGTCAAAAGCTTCCCACTCCACACTCACCCACCCCACCGGATGAAGTCCACGTGAACTACTGAAGCGCCCCCCGAACAACCCCGCCACCCGCACCGGTGAAGCCGTAGCGCCACCGGCGGGAGGCACGTACGGGCCGTCGCGCGACCCGCGCCCGCGCACGGCGGGAAGGGGACGGGACGGGGGTGTCCGCCCGCAGCGGTTGGCGCGTCAACGCCCGTACCTCTCGAACCCCCGATTCCGCGCCGTTCCGAGGACGGACACCCCCGTCCCGGCCCCGACCCACACGCCACCGCCCGCGCTACGCGCACCCCCCGAAACCCGCGCAGGCCGCCGCAGGCACAACCCACCCGCAGCCGCAGGCACAACGCACCCGCAGCCGCAGGCACAACGCACTCGCCGCCGCAGGCAGTTAGGCTCAACGCGTACCGCCGTGTTCCGACAGGAGGCCGAGGATGACCGCGCCGGGGCGCAGAAGCAGCACCTTCATACGGCTCCTGCGGCACGGCTTCACCGACCCCTCGGCCGCCGAGCGCCTCCTGGACAGCCCGGAACTCACCGCCGTACGCGACGACCCGATCCTGCTGGACGCGCTCGGCGCCACCGCCGACCCCGACCTGGCCCTGCACGGCCTGGTCCGCCTCCTCGAAGCCCAGCCCGGCCCCGCCCCCACCGCCCGCCGCGAACTGCTCGACACGCTGACCTCGGCCAAGCCCTTCCGGGACCGCCTCCTCGGCGTGCTCGGCGCGTCCGCCGCCCTCGCCGACCACCTCGCCCGCCACCCCCGCGACTGGGAGGCGCTCGTCACGTACGAGCCGCGCGACCTGCACCCCGGCGTGCCGGAGTTCGAGCGGGGCCTGGCCGGCGCCACCGACCCGGTCGCACTCCGCGTCGCCTACCGCCGCTGCCTGCTGTCCATCGCCGCCCGCGACGTCTGCGGCACCGTCGACGTCGCCCAGACCGCCGCCGAACTCGCCGACCTCGCCACCGCCACCCTGCGCGCCGCCCTGGCCGTGGCCTGCGCCGCCGCGCCCGACGACGCCGCGCTGTGCCGGCTCGCGGTGATCGCGATGGGCAAGTGCGGCGGTCACGAACTGAACTACGTCTCCGACGTGGACGTCATCTTCGTCGGCCAGCCCGCCGACTCCGCCGATCCCGCCGACGTCGCCGACGAGGGCAAGGCGATCCGCGCCGCCACCCGCCTCGCCTCGCACATGATGCGGATCTGCTCGGAGACGACCGTCGAGGGCTCGATCTGGCCGGTCGACGCCAACCTGCGCCCCGAAGGCCGCAACGGTCCCCTCGTCCGCACCCTCAGCAGCCACGTCGCCTACTACCAGCGCTGGGCCAAGACCTGGGAGTTCCAGGCCCTGCTCAAGGCCCGCCCGGTCGCCGGCGACCTCGCGCTGGGCGAGGAGTACATCGCCGCGCTCGACCCCCTGGTGTGGCAGGCGGCGGAGCGCGAGAACTTCGTGGCGGACGTGCAGAAGATGCGCCGCCGGGTCGTCGAGAACATCCCCGCCACGGAGATCGACCGGGAGCTGAAGCTCGGCCCGGGCGGCCTGCGGGACGTCGAGTTCGCCGTCCAGCTGCTGCAGCTGGTGCACGGCCGGACCGACGCCGCGCTGCGCAGCGGCACCACGCTGGACGCGCTGCAGGCGCTGGCGAGGGGCGGGTACGTGGGCCGCGCCGACGCCGTCCAGCTCGAGGACGCCTACCGCTTCCTGCGCTCCATGGAGCACCGTATCCAGCTGTACCGGCTACGGCGCACGCACCTCGTGCCCGTGGAGGAGGCCGACCGGCGCCGCCTCGGCCGCTCCCTCGGCCTGCGCATCGACCCGGCCGCCGAGCTCGACCGCGAGTGGCGGCGGCACACCGGCGCCGTACGCCGCCTGCACGAGAAGCTGTTCTACCGCCCGCTGCTCGACGCGGTAGCCCAGCTCGCCCCCGGCGAGGCGCGGCTGAGCCCGGAGGCGGCCCGCGAGCGGCTGGTCGCGCTCGGCTACGCGGACCCGGCGGCGGCCCTGCGCCACCTGGAGGCCCTGGCGTCCGGCGTGAGCCGCAAGGCGGCCATCCAGCGCACCCTGCTGCCCGTGCTGCTCGGCTGGTTCGCGGACTCCGCCGACCCGGACGCCGGACTGCTGAACTTCCGCAAGGTGTCGGACGCGCTGGGCAAGACGCCGTGGTACCTGCGGCTGCTGCGCGACGAGGGCGCCGCCGCGGAGAACCTCGCGCGGGTGCTGTCGGCCGGGCGGCTCGCCCCCGACCTGCTGATGCGCGCCCCGGAGGCGGTGGCGCTGCTCGGCGACGGCGACGCCGGCGGCTTGAATCCGCGCGGGCGCGCGCAGCTGGAGCAGGAGATCCTGGCCGCCGTCGGCCGCGCCGGAACCGCCGAGCAGGGGGTCAACGCGGCCCGCGGTGTCCGGCGCCGGGAGCTGTTCCGCACGGCCGCCGCGGACATCGTCGGCTCCTACGGCACCGAGGCCCAGCCGGCCGAGGCCGACCAGGGCGCGCTGGTGGACCGGGTCGGCGCCGCGGTGTCCGACCTGACGGCCGCGACGATCGCGGGCACCTTGCGCGCGGTGGTCAGGGACGGCTGGGGGGACACGCTGCCCACCCGGTTCGCCGTCATCGGGATGGGCCGCTTCGGCGGGCACGAGCTGGGCTACGGCTCCGACGCGGACGTGCTGTTCGTGCACGAGCCGCGGGAGGGCGTCGACGAGCGGGAGGCGGCGGACGCGGCGAACAAGGTCGTCGCCGAGATGCGGCGGCTGCTCCAGCTGCCCAGCGCCGACCCGCCCCTGCTGATCGACGCCGACCTGCGCCCCGAGGGCAAGTCCGGCCCGCTGGTGCGCACCCTGAAGTCCTACGAGGCCTACTACCGCCGCTGGTCGCTGGTGTGGGAGGCGCAGGCGCTGCTGCGGGCGGAACCGGTCGCCGGCGACGAGGACCTGGGACGCGCCTTCGTCGGACTCGTCGACCCGCTGCGCTACCCGGCGCGGGGGCTCGGCGACGACGCGGTGCGGGAGATCCGCCGGCTGAAGGCGCGGATGGAGTCGGAACGGCTGCCGCGCGGCGCCGACCCGAAGCTGCACACCAAACTGGGGCCGGGCGGCCTGTCGGACGTGGAGTGGACCGTCCAGCTGCTGCAGATGCGGCACGGGGCGACCGAGCCGGGCCTGCGCACCACCCGCACCCGCGAGGCGCTCGCGGCCGCGGCCGCCGCCGGCCTGATCGCGCAGGAGGACGCCGCCACCCTCGACGAGGCCTGGGTGCTGGCGACCCGGGTGCGCAACGCGGTGATGCTCGTGCGGGGCCGGGCCGGCGACACGTTCCCGTCGAACGCGCGGGAGCTGGCCGCGGTGGGGCGTTACCTGGGGTACGGCCCCGGGCACGTCGGCGACATGCTCGACGCGTACCGGCGCACGGCCCGCCGCGCCCGGGGCGTGGCGGAGACGCTGTTCTACGGAGCCTGAGGAGCCGCGGACCCGCCCTCCGCGAACTTGCCCTCCGCGAACTTGCCCTCCGAGAACCCGCCCTCCACGAACCCGTCCGAAGCTCCCGCCAAAGCCCCCTGCGAAACCACCGCCGCCTCCGCCGGCACCGCCCCCGCCTCCGCCGACACAGCCCCCGCCTCCGCCGCCCCCGCCTCCGCCGACACAGCCCCCGCCTCCGCCGGCACCACCCCCGCCGACACAGCCCCCGCCTCCGCCGGCACCACCCCCGCCGACACAGCCCCCGCCTCCGCCGGCACCGCCCCCGCCTCCGCCGGCACCGCCCCCGCCGGCACCCGTGAGAGCGCGTACGGCACGCTGCCGTACCACACCCACGCCACCGAGAAGCCGAACGTGAGGCACAACAGGCCGCCCACCGCGTCGAGCCAGAAGTGGTTGGCCGTGGCGACGATGACCACCAGCGTCGCCGCCGGGTAGAGCAGACCCAGCACCCGCACCCACGGCACCCGGGCCAGCGCGAAGATCGTCAGCCCGCACCACAGGGACCAGCCGATGTGCATCGACGGCATCGCGGCGTACTGGTTCGACATGTGCTTCAGGTCGCCGGAGGCCATCGAGCCCCACGTCTCGTGGACCATGACCGTGTCGACGAAGCCGTCGCCGCGCATCAGACGCGGAGGCGCCAGCGGATACAGGTAGTAACCGACCAGCGCCACGCCCGTCGTCGCGAACAGCGCCAGCCGGGTCGCCGCGTACCGGCCCGGGTGACTGCGGTACAGCCACACCAGCACGCCCAGCGTGACCACGAAGTGCAGTGTCGCGTAGTAGTAGTTCATGCCGACGATCAGCCAGGTCACCGAGTTGAGGCCGTGGTTGACGGAGTCCTCGACGGCGATGCCCAGGTGACGCTCCGTCTGCCAGATCCAGTCGGCGTTGCGCAGCGCCTCGGTCCGCTGCTCCGGGACGGCGTTGCGGATCAGCGAGTACGTCCAGTAACTCACCGCGATCAGCAGGATCTCGATCCAGATGCGGGGCCGGCCCGGAGAACGCAGCCGGCGCAGCCGGCCCGGCTGGTCGACGCCCGTGACGGCCTGCGGAACGGCCACTTGCCCGCGGTCTTCCGGCCTGGTCACGGTCGAGTCACCCATAGGCACAAAGTCTGCCAGAAACGCCTTCTGACCCGATCATCCCCCGGTCGGGTCCGCACCGCACGTTCTCCGCCCTGAGGACGATTCCGCCCTGAGACATGCCAAGGACCCAAGACATGCCAAGGACCCGGGACATCCTAAGAACGGTTCCGCTCCCCGGGCGCCGAAGCGGTCGAACCGCGCACCACCAGCTCCGGCATGAACACGAACTCGCTGTGCGGCGCCGGCGTCCCGCCGATCTCCTCCAGCAGCGTGCGCACCGCCGCCTGACCCATCGCCGGGACCGGCTTGCGGATCGTGGTCAGCGGCGGGTCGGTGAAGGCGATCAGCGGGGAGTCGTCGAAGCCGACGACGGAGAAGTCCTTCGGGACCTCCAGACCGTGCTGCCGGGCGGCCCGTATCGCGCCGAGCGCCATCATGTCGCTCGCGCACACCACCGCCGTGCAGTTCCGGTCGATCAGCGCGGTCGCGGCGGCCTGGCCGCCCTCCAGGGTGTAGAGCGAGTGTTGCACCAGCTCCGACTGGATCGTCTCCGCGCTCAGCCCCAGCTGGTCCTGCATGGCGCGCACGAACCCCTCGATCTTGCGCTGCACGGGCACGAAACGCTTGGGACCCAGGGCCAGGCCGATCCGGGTGTGCCCCAGCGACACCAGGTGGGTGACCGCCAGCGTCATCGCCGCCCGGTCGTCGGGGGAGATGAACGGCGCCTGCACCTTCGGCGAGAAGCCGTCCACCAGCACGTACGGCACTCCCTGGGCGCGCAGCCGGTCGTAGCGCTCCATGTCGGCGGTGGTGTCCGCGTGCAGTCCGGAGACGTAGATGATCCCGGCGACCCCGCGGTCGACGAGCATCTCCGTCAGCTCGTCCTCCGTCGAGCCGCCCGGGGTCTGGGTGGCCAGCACCGGGGTGTAGCCCTGCCGCGTCAGCGCCTGGCCGATGACCTGGGCGAGCGCCGGGAAGATGGGGTTCTCCAGCTCCGGGGTGATCAGGCCCACCAGGCCCTCGCTGCGCTGCCGCAGGCGCACCGGGCGTTCGTAGCCCAGGACGTCGAGCGCGGCCAGCACGGACTGGCGCGTGGTGGCGGCGACGCCCGGCTTCCCGTTGAGGACGCGGCTGACGGTCGCTTCGCTCACCCCCGCCTGAGCAGCGATATCGGCAAGCCGTGTGGTCACAGGACTCGACTGTAGCGGGCGCATGTCGCTTTGCGTACCAATCGGACGCCGTGCGCGGCCGGTTGCACGGCCCGCTGCGGGCTGCTGCGTCATCGAGGTCCCTCGTGATTCTTCGTCGGCGTCGTCGTTGGCGTCCGTCCGCAAGGGATGATTCCCCCGTCGGAAACATATGGCAAGAGCTTGCAGAGTCTTGCACGAGTGCCCCGCACCGCGCTCAGCGGCCCCGATACGGGGTTTCCGGGGTGTCGACGGCAGGTCACGGGCACGTAACTCTCGAATCGTCTTGCAGTTTTTTGCAGCAAGGTCTTTCGCTGCGCTTACATCGCTGTTACGTTCCCTGTCGCCCGGCCGCGGCAACGGCGCAGTCGGCAACACAGCAGGGAGCGGCAGACGGGGCCGCCCCCCGCACCACACGGGCTTTCACCCTCAAGGAGAACTCATGCGGCGTGGCATAGCGGCCACCGCGCTGGTGGCGTCCCTCGCCCTCGCGGCGACGGCCTGCGGCGGAAGCGACAGCGGCGACAACAAGGCCGACGGTCCGGTCACCATCACCTGGTGGGACACCTCCAACGCCACGAACGAGGCGCCGACGTACAAGGCCCTGGTCAAGCAGTTCGAGGCCGCCAACAAGGGCATCAAGGTCAAGTACGTCAACGTCCCCTTCGACCAGGCGCAGAACAAGTTCGACACGGCCGCCGGCTCCAAGGGCGCCCCGGACGTGCTGCGCAGCGAGGTCGGCTGGACCCCCGCCTTCGCCAAGAAGGGCTACTTCCTGCCGCTGGACGGCACCGAGGCCCTCGCGGACCAGAGCAAGTTCCAGCCCAACCTGATCGAGCAGGCCAAGTACGACGGCAAGACCTACGGCGTGCCGCTGGTCACCGACACCCTCGCGCTGGTCTACAACAAGGCCCTGTTCGAGAAGGCCGGCATCACCGAGGCCCCCAAGACCTGGGACGAGCTGAAGGCCGACGCCGCCAAGATCAAGACCAAGGCCAAGGTCGACGGCTACTGGGGCTCCACCCAGGCCTACTACGCGCAGACCTTCCTCTACGGCGAGGGCACCGACACCGTCGACGCCTCCGCCAAGAAGGTCACCGTGAACTCGGACGCCGCGAAGAAGGCGTACGGCACCTGGCTGAGCATGTTCTCCGGCAAGGGCCTGCACAAGGCCGACACCACCGCCGACGCCTACGCCCACATCCAGGACGCGTTCGTCAACGGCAAGGTCGCCGCGATCATCCAGGGCCCCTGGGAGATCACGAACTTCTACAAGGGCTCGGCCTTCTCGGACAAGTCCAACCTCGGCATCGCCACCGTCCCGGCCGGCTCCAGCGGCAAGGCGGGCGCCCCGACCGGCGGCCACAACCTGTCGGTGTACGCCGGTTCCGACTCGGCGCACCAGAAGGCGGCGCTGAAGTTCGTGAACTTCATGACCTCCGCGAAGACGCAGACGCAGATCGCGCTGAAGAACTCCACCCTGCCGACCCGTGACGACGCCTACACGGCCGAGGTCAAGGCCGACCCGGGCATCGCCGGCTACCAGACCGTGCTGCCCGCCGCCCAGCCGCGGCCGGCCCTGCCGGAGTACAGCTCCCTGTGGGGCCCGCTGGACACCGAGCTGCCGAAGATCGCCGGCGGCAAGGAGTCCCTCGACAAGGGTCTGAGCAACGCCGAGCTGGCCATCGCCAAGCTGGTGCCCGACTTCAGCAAGTAAGCACGATCGGCCGCCGGGTCCCCCTGAGCACGCGGGGGGATCCGGCGGCACCGGCCTGTGCCCGGCCCGTCCCGTTGAACTTCCAGAAGGTGTCGAACATGACAGTCGCCATCGACCGCGCGACCGGCAGGCGCCGCGGTGACCGCGCGCCCGAGCCCGGGCTGGGCCGGCGCCTCAAGAACAGCTACCGAAGGCACTGGTACGCCTACGCGATGATCGCCCCGGTGGCGGTCGTCCTCGGCGTCCTCGTGCTGTACCCCCTGGCGTACGGCCTCTACCTCACCCTCACCGACGCCAACAGCCTCAACACCGCGCGCACGATCGGCGTCAACCACATCGACGCCACCTACAAGTTCATCGGGCTCGACAACTACAAGGACATCCTGTTCGGCGCGACGTCGTACGACCGCTTCTGGTCGCACTTCATCTGGACGATCGTGTGGACCGCGCTGTGCGTCGCCCTGCACTACTCGATCGGCCTGGGCCTGGCCCTGCTGCTCAACCAGCGGATGCGCGGCCGCACCGTATACCGGCTGATCCTGATCCTGCCCTGGGCGGTGCCGACCTTCGTCACCGTCTTCGGCTGGCGCTTCATGCTCGCCGACGGCGGCATCATCAACCTCTTCCTCGACGCCCTGCACCTGCCGGCGCCGGACTGGCTGGAGGACACCTTCTGGCAGCGGTTCGCCGCCATCATGGTCAACACCTGGTGCGGTGTGCCGTTCATGATGGTCTCGCTGCTCGGCGGCCTGCAGTCCATCGACTCCTCGCTGTACGAGGCCGCCGAGATGGACGGCGCCAGCGCCTGGCAGCGCTTCCGCTACGTCACCCTTCCGGGCCTGCGGTCCGTCAGCTCCACCGTCGTCCTGCTCGGCATCATCTGGACCTTCAACCAGTTCGCCGTGATCTTCCTGCTGTTCGGCACCACCGCCCCGGACGCCCAGATCCTCGTGACGTGGGCCTACTACCTGGGCTTCGGACAGCAGCCGCGTGACTTCGCGCAGTCGGCCGCATACGGCATCCTGCTGCTGGCCATTCTGATCGTCTTCACCTCCTTCTACCGCCGCTGGCTGAACCGCAACGAGCAGCAGCTCGCGATCTGAGGCAGGAGCTTTCATGAGTACGACCACCGTCGAGACCTCCGCCGACGTGACCAAGAAGGACATCGCGGCCGAACCGCCGCGCGGGGCCCGCCGACGCGGCGAGCGCAGCCTCGGCGCCGCCCTCGCCTCGCACGGCATCCTGATCACGGCGAGCCTGATCGCCCTCTTCCCGATCGCCTGGCTGGTCTACCTGTCCCTCGGCCCGGACAAGGACGACTACCTCCACCCCGGAGGCATCTGGGCGAAGATGACGTTCGACAACTACTCGTTCGTCGTCCAGCACACCGAGTTCTTCGACTGGCTGAAGAGCTCCCTGATCGTCTCGCTCGGCACCACGGTCGTCGGCGTCATGATCGCCGCGACCACCGGCTACGCCGTCTCCCGGATGCGCTTCCCCGGCTACCGCAAGTTCATGTGGGTGCTCCTGGTCACCCAGATGTTCCCGGTGGCCGTGCTGATGGTGCCGATGTACCAGATCCTGTCGGACCTGCAGCTCATCGACAGCTACCTCGGCCTGATCCTCGTGTACTGCTCGACCGCGGTGCCGTACTGCGCGTGGCTGCTGAAGGGCTACTTCGACACGATCCCCTTCGAGATCGACGAGGCCGGCCGCGTCGACGGGCTGACCCCGTTCGGCACGTTCGCCCGGCTGATCCTGCCGCTCGCCAAGCCGGGCCTGGCCGTCGCCGCGTTCTACAGCTTCCTCACGGCCTTCGGCGAGGTGGCGTTCGCGTCGACGTTCATGCTGTCGGACACGAAGTACACCTTCGCCGTCGGTCTGCAGACCTTCGTCAGCGAGCACGACGCGCAGCGCAACCTGATGGCCGCGACCGCGGTGCTGATCGCGATACCGGTCTCCGCGTTCTTCTACCTCGTGCAGAAGAACCTGGTCACCGGACTCACCGCGGGCGGCACGAAGGGCTGACGCCTCAAGGACCCGAGGCGGCCGCGGCTTCTGTCCGGCCCCGCTGTCACCGCGGCCGCCTCGTCACGAACGCCGCCGTACCCACCACCCGATCCTCGTCACGCAAGGACGCCATGAGCCAGCAGCACTCCGCCGACCCGGCCCCGACGCCTTCCTCCCGAGCAGCCGTCGCCACCGTCGCCAAGCGCAGCGACTGGTGGCGGGACGCGGTGATCTACCAGGTCTATCCGCGCAGTTTCGCCGACAGCAACGGAGACGGCATGGGCGACCTGGAAGGCGTCCGCACCCGTCTGCCGTACCTGCGCGACCTCGGGGTGGACGCCGTGTGGCTCAGCCCCTTCTACGCCTCACCGCAGGCCGACGCCGGCTACGACGTCGCCGACTACCGAGCCGTCGACCCCATGTTCGGCAACCTCCTGGACGCCGACGCGCTGATCCGCGACGCGCACGCGCTCGGCCTGCGGATCATCGTCGACCTGGTGCCCAACCACTCCTCCGACCAGCACGAGTGGTTCAAGCGGGCGCTGCGCGAGGGCCCCGGCTCCCCGCTGCGCGACCGCTACCACTTCCGCCCCGGCAAGGGCGCGGACGGCGAACTGCCGCCCAACGACTGGGAGTCCATCTTCGGCGGCCCGGCCTGGACCCGGGTCACCGAACCGGACGGCACCCCCGGCGAGTGGTACCTACACCTCTTCGCCCCAGAACAGCCCGACTTCAACTGGGAGCACCCGGCCGTCGGCGACGAGTTCCGCTCCATCCTGCGCTTCTGGCTCGACATGGGCGTCGACGGCTTCCGCATCGACGTCGCCCACGGCCTGGTCAAGGCCGACGGCCTGCCCGACCTCGGCTCCCACGACCAGGTGAAGCTGCTGGGCAACGATGTCATGCCGTTCTTCGACCAGGACGGCGTGCACGACATCTACCGCCAGTGGCGCCTGATCCTCGACGAGTACGCGGGGGACCGCATCTTCGTCGCCGAGGCGTGGACGCCGACCGTCGAGCGGACCGCCAACTACGTCCGCCCGGACGAGCTGCACCAGGCCTTCAACTTCCAGTACCTGGCCACCGCCTGGGACGCCGCGGAGCTGCGCGAGGTCATCGACCGCACGCTGGAGTCGATGCGCCCGGTCGGCGCCCCCGCCACCTGGGTGCTGTCCAACCACGACGTCACCCGGCACGCCACCCGCTTCGCCAACCCGCCCGGCCTCGGCACCCAGATCCGCCTCGCCGGCGACCGCGAACTGGGCCTGCGCCGCGCCCGCGCGGCGACCCTGCTGATGCTGGCGCTGCCCGGCTCCGCCTACGTCTACCAGGGTGAGGAACTCGGCCTCCCGGACGTCGTCGACCTGCCCGACGAGGTGCGCCAGGACCCGGCGTACTTCCGCGGCGCCGGCCAGGACGGCTTCCGCGACGGCTGCCGGGTGCCGATCCCGTGGACGCGCACGGGATCGTCGTACGGCTTCGGCGGCGCGGGCAGCTGGCTGCCGCAGCCGGCGGGCTGGGGCGAACTGAGCGTCGAGGCCCAGACCGGCGTCCCCGGCTCGACGCTGGAGATGTACCGCTCCGCCCTCGCCGTGCGCCGCTCCCACCCCGACCTGGGCGCGGGCGACGCGGTGGAGTGGCTGCGCGCACCGGAGGGCGTACTGGCCTTCCGCCGCGGCGACTTCGTGTGCGTCGCCAACACCGCCGGCGAGCCGGTGACCACCCCGTCCTACGGCCGGGTCCTGCTGGCCAGCGGCGAGATCGCCGAGACGGCGGACGGCGAGGCGAAGCTGCCCGCCGACACCACGGTCTGGTGGACGACGGCCTGACGCCCGGCGCCTGACGCGCGCGGCGGCCCGGTCACCGTTTCCACGGTGACCGGGCCGCGTCGTGCGGGGCGGGGGCCTACTTCCAGCTGTCGCTGCTGGTGTAGCCGGACGAACTGCCCGTCGTGTACGAGCGGTTCGTGCCGGACTCCCAGGTCACGTTCCCGGAGGCGTCCTTCTTGATGTACTTGTACTCGAAGGCCGTGCTCTTCGGCACGATCACCAGCTTGCTCCACGTCGGGTACGAGGCGGAGGACAGCGGAATCGCGTCGGCGGTGTTCCAGGAACCGAGGGACGGGATCGAGCCGACGACGAAGACGTTGGTGCCCCAGTCGGTCGTCGCGTACTCGTTGAAGGTCACGTCGGTCGCGTCGGCGTTCGCCACGTTCCAGGAGTTGTTCAGGGAGACCGCCGAAGTCCCCGTGGACACCGCCCTGTCGGCATTGGACTCCCAGGTCACGTTCCCGGAGGCGTCCTTCTTGATGTACTTGTACGTGAACGACGTGTTGATCGGCACGCTCACCTCGCCCGACCAGATCGGGTAGCCGGTGGACGACAGCGCGACGGCCTTGGAGGTGTCCCAGCCGCCGAGAGCCGCGATGGAGCCGACGACGTAGACATTGGTGCCGTAGCTGGTCGACGCGTACTCGTTGAACGTCGCGCTCACCGTCGAGGTCGAGCCGCCGCCGGAGCCGGAGCCCGTGTCGTCGCAGCCGACCGTGCAGGTGTACGAGGAGTCGTAGAAGGCGACCGCGCTCTTGGCCGGGACGGTGATCGAGGCGCTGCCGCCGGAGACGGTGACGGTGCTCGCCCCGCCGTCGACCACGTTCTTGTACGTGCCGTCGGCCATGCCGGTGGTGAAGGTGTACGTGGCGGACGACGAGCCGTTGTTGAGCGCGAAGAAGCCCGCGCCGCTGCGGCCGAAGCCGATCACACTGGACGACTTGGTCTGCCAGTTCGAGACCGCGGCCGACCCGGCGGCGTTGTGCCAGGCCACCATGCCGACGACCGCCGTGTCGCGGTCCAGGCAGTACCAGCTGCCCGAGCAGTCGGTGTCGGTCACGAAGCCCGCGGAGTTCGGCGGCGCCTGGTCGCTCTGGCTCCACTCCCAGCCGGCGTACACCGTCGGCGTCGACCACTTGTAGGCGAGCTGGAAGAGGTTCGCCAGCTTGTAGGTGTCACCGTCCTTGTACGACAGGTGCAGGCCGTTGCGTTCGGTGTCGTGGTTGGTGACGAAGGAGACCGAGTTCGCGGCCGGGAGGATGCCGGACGACGACAGCGACTGGAGGTCGGAGACGTTGCCCTGGAAGGCCGACTTGAGCTTGCTCGCGTAGGTGAAGTCCAGTACGTCGCCGGTGCCGTAGTAGTCGGAGGGCTGCGGGGTCGAGCCCGGGTAGATCTCCTGGAAGACGTACGGCGCCGCACCCGAGGTGGTGCTGGTCAGCTTCGCCTCGATGGCCGCCAGGTCGGCGGCCGGGATGTGCTTGGCGGCGTCCACGCGGAAGCCGTCGACGCCGAGGGCGAGCTGCTTGTTGAGGAAGGCGGCGATGCCCGAGCGGACGTTGTCCTCCTCGGTCTCCAGGTCGGGCAGGCCGAGCAGCTCGCAGTTCTGCACCTCGGACAGGTTCGACCAGTCGTCGATGATCAGGTCGGAGTCGTTGCAGTCGTCCGACTGGTGGTAGTCGCCCGGGTTCCAGTCGGGGGTGTCGTACTTGTTGGTGAGGGTGGTGCCGTTGTAGCCGGTGCCGGTCTGGGCGGCGGTGTGGTTGATCACCGCGTCCGTGTAGACCTTGACGCCCGCGGTGTGGCAGGCGGTCACCATGGAGGCGAACTCCGCCGCCGAGCCGAAGCGGCTGTTGAGGTTGTAGGAGTACGGCTGGTAGGCGTCCCACCAGTAGTAGTTGGGCTGTTTGAGGGACTCGGCGGGCGGCGCCACCTGCACGGCGCCGTACCCGGCCGGACCGAGGACGTTCGTGCACTCGGCGGCGACCGAGTCCCAGTTCCACTCCCACAGGTTGGCGATCACGTCGCCCTTGGCGGTGGTGTCGGCCCGGGCCTCGGTGGCGGGCAGGGCGGTCGCGCCGGTCAGCGCGAGCGCGCCGACGGCGATGGCGGTCGCGGCGCGGCGCAGGACACCCGGGGGGCGGTGTCTGTCGGTCATGTGCGACTCCGAAAGGGGTGTGTCGAGGTTCCGGGGAACTCCGGAGCGTCTCCGGAGAGGCTCCGGAGGACTCCGAAGAACGGGGACGGGGTCCAACGACTCGTGAGGGTGCGGTAGTTGAGCAAGTCACGTCAAGGTCGAAGCTGAAAACTCTTGCTGTGAATTGCAGGACCCTTGCTGCAACCCTTTCGGCAGCGGTACGGTCACCGCCGCCCGGCAACGACGCCCGGCCGTCACCGCAAGGAGCCTCCCACCGTGATATGGAGATGGTCCGTCACCGCGACCGCGCTCGCCGCCACGGCGACAGCCGTCCTGGCCCCCGGAACCGCCCACGCCTCCCCACCCGGCACCAAGGACGTCACCGCGGTCCTCTTCGAGTGGAACTACGCCTCGGTCGCCAAGGAGTGCACCAGCACCCTCGGCCCGGCCGGCTACGGATACGTCCAGGTCTCACCGCCCGCCGAGCACATCCAGGGCTCGCAGTGGTGGACGTCGTACCAGCCCGTCAGCTACAAGATCGCCGGCCGTCTCGGCGACCGCACGGCGTTCCAGAACATGGTGAACACCTGTCACTCGGCCGGCGTCAAGGTCGTCGTCGACACGGTGATCAACCACATGTCGGCGGGCAGCGGCACCGGGACCGGCGGCTCGTCGTACACGAAGTACAACTACCCCGGTCTGTATTCGAGTTACGACTTCGACGACTGCACCGCGCAGGTCTCGAACTACCAGGACCGCTGGAACGTCCAGCACTGCGAACTGGTCGGCCTCGCCGACCTCGACACGGGTGAGGAGTACGTCCGCAAGACCATCGCGGGGTACATGAACGACCTGCTCACCCTCGGCGTCGACGGCTTCCGCATCGACGCGGCCAAGCACATCGACGCCGCCGACCTCGCCAACATCAAGTCCCGGCTGACCAACCCGAACGCCTACTGGAAGCAGGAGGTCATCTACGGCAGCGGGGAGGCCGTCCAGCCCACCGAGTACACCGGCAACGGCGACGTGCAGGAGTTCCGCTACGCCTACGACCTCAAGCGCGTCTTCAACAACGAGAACCTCGCCTACCTGAAGAACTACGGCGAGGGCTGGGGGTACATGAGCAGCTCGGTCGCCGGCGTCTTCGTCGACAACCACGACACCGAGCGCAACGGCTCCACCCTGAACTACAAGGACGGCGCCAACTACACCCTGGCCAACGTGTTCATGCTCGCCTGGCCCTACGGCGCCCCGGACGTCAACTCCGGCTACGAGTGGTCCGACACGGACGCCGGCCCGCCCAACGGCGGCCAGGTGAACGCCTGCTGGCAGGACGGCTGGAAGTGCCAGCACGCCTGGCCGGAGATCAAGTCCATGGTCGCCTTCCGCAACGCGGTGCGGGGCCAGTCGGTGACCGACTGGTGGGACAACGGCGGCGACGCGATCGCCTTCGGGCGGGGCGCCAAGGGGTACGTCGCCATCAACCACGAGTCGGGCGCGCTGAGCCGGACCTACCAGACCTCGCTGCCCGCGGGCACGTACTGCAACGTGCAGAACAACACGACCGTGACGGTGAACGGCAGTGGTCAGTTCACCGCCACCCTGGGCGCGAACACCGCCCTGGCGATCTACGCGGGCAAGTCGAGCTGCTGATCCACCCGCGTGCGTGGTTGAAAGTTCTTACCAGTTCTTTCAGGACTCTTGCTGTAAGCGTTTCGTCGGCGATACGGTCGCGCGGAATCGGACCCACCAGAGCCGTAAGCGCCAACAGAGCCGTAAGCGCAAGGAGTCCACGTCTGTGATACCGAGATGGCCGACGCCGTCGAGGCGCCGTACCGCGCATGCCGGACGAGTCGCTGCGGTCACCGTGACCGCACTGGCCGCAGCACTCGTCCAGCCCCTCGCCGCCAGGGCCGACACCCCGCCCCCGCCGCCGTCCGACGCGAGGCTCGCCGCCGAGCCCGCCCGGCACGACGACACCCGGGAGCAGTTCTACTTCGTCATGCCGGACCGTTTCGCCAACGGCGACACCGCCAACGACAAGGGCGGCCTGACCGGCAGCCGCCTGTCCACCGGCTACGACCCCACCGACAAGGGCTTCTACCAGGGCGGCGACCTCAAGGGCCTGACGAAGAAGCTCGACTACATCAAGGGTCTGGGCACCACCGCCATCTGGATGGCCCCGATCTTCAAGAACCGGCCCGTGCAGGGGACCGGTGACAACGCGTCGGCCGGCTACCACGGTTACTGGATCACCGACTTCACCCAGGTCGACCCGCACTTCGGCAGCAACGCCGACCTCGAGACCCTGATCGACAAGGCCCACGCCAAGGGCATGAAGGTCTTCTTCGACGTCATCACCAACCACACCGCCGACGTCGTCGACTACGAGGAGAAGTCCTACAACTACCTGTCCAAGGGCGCCTTCCCGTACCTGACGAAGGACGGCGAGCCCTTCGACGACGCCGACTACGCGGACGGCACCCACGGCTTCCCGGCGGTCGACGCCGACTCCTTCCCGCGCACCCCGAAGGCCACCGGCGCGGACAAGGTCCCGTCCTGGCTCAACGACCCGACGATGTACCACAACCGGGGCGACTCCACGTACGCGGGCGAGTCGACGACCTACGGCGACTTCTCCGGGCTCGACGACCTGTGGACCGAGCGTCCCGAGGTGGTCAAGGGGATGGAGAAGATCTACCAGCGCTGGGTGCGCGACTTCGACATCGACGGCTTCCGCATCGACACCGTCAAGCACGTCGACATGGACTTCTGGACCCAGTGGGCCACCGCCCTCGACGCCTACGCCAAGAAGCGGGGCCGGGACGACTTCTTCATGTTCGGCGAGGTCTACTCGGCGGACACGTCCATCACCTCGCCCTACGTCACCCAGGGCCGCCTCGACGCCACCCTCGACTTCCCCTTCCAGGAGGCGGCCCGCCAGTACGCCTCCCAGGGCGGCAGCGCGCGCAAGCTGGCCTCCGTCTTCGGCGACGACTACAAGTACACGACCGACAAGGCCAACGCCTACGAGCAGGTCACCTTCCTCGGCAACCACGACATGGGCCGCGTCGGCTACTTCCTGAACCAGGACAACCCGAAGGCCACCGATGCCGAGCTGCTGAAGAAGGACGAGCTGGCCAACGAGCTGATGTTCCTCAGCCGCGGCAACCCGGTCGTCTACTACGGCGACGAGCAGGGCTTCACCGGCTCCGGCGGCGACAAGGACGCCCGCCAGACCATGTTCGCCTCGAAGGTCGCCGACTACCTCGACGACGACGAGATCGGCACCGACCGCACCCACGCCAGCGACGCCTACGACCGAACCGCCCCGCTTTACCGGCAGATCGCGGCGCTGTCCAAGCTCCGCAAGGCCAACCCGGCGCTCGCCGACGGCGTGCAGACCGAGCGCTACGCGGCCGACGGCGCCGGCGTCTACGCCTTCTCCCGCACCGACGCCAGGACCGGCACCGAGTACGTCGTCGCCTTCAACAACGCCGCCGAGGCGAAGACGGCGACCTTCCCGACCGGTTCCGCCGCGATGCGGTTCACCGGCCTCTACGGCACCGACGACACGGTCACCTCGGACGCCGACAAGAAGATCACCGTGACGGTCCCGGCAGGCTCGGCGATCGTGCTGAAGGCCGCGGGCCGGCTCGCCGCGCCGGCCGCCGAGCCGACCGTCAGCCTGACCGCCCCGGCGGCCGGCGCCACCGGCACCGTCGAGATCGGCGCCGACACCGACGGCGGCCGGCTCAACCGGGTCGTCTTCGCCGCCCAGACCGGCAACGGCCCCTGGAAGGTGCTCGGCTCCGCCGACCACGCCCCCTACAAGGTCACGCAGGTCATCGGCAAGGACGTACCGGCCGGCACCGCCCTGCGCTACAAGGCCGTCGTGATCGACTCGGCCGGGCACACCGCGAGCGCCACGGCGAGCAGCACCACCGGCACCCCGCCCGCCGAGGAGGTCCCCACCGCCTCCTCCCGCGACTACGCGGTCGTCCACTACAAGCGCGCCGACGGCGACTACGGCGACTGGGGCCTGTACGCCTGGGGCGACCTCGCCGACGGCGAGGCCACGAACTGGCCGGACAGCCACCCGTTCACCGGCCGCGACGCCTACGGCGCCTTCGCCTACGTCAAGCTGAAGCCGGGCGCCTCCAGCGTCGGGTTCCTCGTCATCGACAAGGACGGCAACAAGGACGTCTCCGCCGACCGGTCCATCGACGTCACCAGGACGGGTGAGGTCTGGATCGAGCAGGGCAAGGCCGACGTACAGACCGAGCGGCCCGACTACCCCGCCCAGGACACCACCAAGGCGGTGCTGCACTACCACCGCGCCGACGGGGACTACGACGGCTGGGGCCTGCACGTGTGGACGGGCGCCGCGAACCCCACCGAGTGGTCGAACCCGCTGAAGCCGGTGAAGACTGATGCCTATGGTGCGGTCTTCGAGGTGCCGCTCAGCGACGGCGCCACCAGCCTCAGCTACATCCTCCACAAGGGCGACGAGAAGGACCTGCCCGCCGACCAGTCCCTGGACCTCAAGACCAACGGCCACGAGGTGTGGCTGTTGAACGGCCAGGAGAAGTGCCTGCTGCCGCAGCCCGCGGGCAGCGCGGCCGCGCTCGACCTGACCACCTCCAAGGCGGTCTGGATCGACCGGAACACCGTCGCCTGGAACGGGTCCGACGCCGCCGCCTCCACCCAGCTGGTCTACTCCCACGACGGCT
This sequence comes from Streptomyces sp. NPDC020490, assembly GCF_044335305.1. Lineage (NCBI taxonomy): Bacteria > Bacillati > Actinomycetota > Actinomycetes > Kitasatosporales > Streptomycetaceae > Streptomyces > Streptomyces sp. NPDC020490. The sequence goes on from NZ_JBIRUY010000006.1 coordinate 164,307, forward strand.
CGATCACCGTCAAGGACGGTGCCCTCACCAGCGACGACGAGCGCTGGCTGCGGCTGACCAGGACCAGCCTCACCGACGCGCAGAAGGCGAAGTTCCCGCACCTGAAGAACTACACCGCGTTCTCCGTCGACCCGCGCGACCGCGACCGGGTCCGCGAGGCCCTGCGCGGCCAGGTCGTCGCCTCCCAGCGCGCGGCCAACGGCGCGGTGCTCGCGGCGACCGGCGTGCAGATCGCGGGCGTGCTCGACGACCTGTACGACGCGACGGCGGCGAAGCTCGGCCCGGTCTTCCACCACGGCAGGCCCACCCTGTCCGTGTGGGCGCCGACCGCCCGGTCCGTGAAGCTGGACCTGGCCGGCACCGCGGTCCCCATGAAGCGCGACGCCGCCACCGGCGTCTGGTCCGTCACCGGCCCGGCGTCCTGGAAGGGCAAGCCCTACCGGTACGTGGTCGAGGTGTGGGCGCCCAGCGTCCGCAAGGTCGTCACCAACAAGGTCACCGACCCCTACTCGCTGGCGCTCACCGCGAACTCCGAGCGCAGCCTGGTCGTCGACCTCGACGACCGGTCCCTCGCCCCGAGCGGCTGGTCGACGTACACCAAGCCCGCCGCCGTACCGCTCAGGGACGCGCAGATCCAGGAGCTGCACATCCGCGACTTCTCCGTCGCGGACCGCACCTCCGCCCACCCCGGCACCTACCTGGCCTTCACCGACAAGGACAGCGACGGCTCCAAGCACCTGCGGAAGCTGGCGAAGTCCGGCACCTCCTACGTCCACCTGCTGCCGGCGTTCGACATCGCGACGATCCCCGAGCGGAAGGCCGACCAGGCGACCACCGACTGCGACCTGGCCTCCTACCCGGCCGACTCCGACAAGCAGCAGGAGTGCGTGTCGAAGATCGCCGGCAAGGACGCCTACAACTGGGGCTACGACCCGTACCACTACACGGTCCCCGAGGGCTCCTACGCCACCGACCCGGACGGCACGGCCCGCACGGTCCAGTTCCGCAGGATGGTCAAGGCGCTCAACGAGGACGGCCTCCGGGTCGTGATGGACGTCGTCTACAACCACACCGCCGCCAGCGGCCAGGCGGACACCTCCGTCCTGGACAAGGTGGTGCCCGGCTACTACCAGCGGCTCCTCGCCGACGGCTCGGTGGCGAACAGCACCTGCTGCGCCAACACCGCCCCCGAGAACGCCATGATGGGCAAGCTGGTCGTCGACTCGGTCGTCACCTGGGCCAAGGAGTACAAGGTCGACGGCTTCCGCTTCGACCTCATGGGCCACCACCCGAAGGCCAACATCCTGGCGGTGCGCAAGGCCCTGGACGCGCTGACGCCCGCGAAGGACGGCGTCGACGGCAAGAAGATCATCCTGTACGGCGAGGGCTGGAACTTCGGCGAGGTCGCCGACGACGCCCGCTTCGTGCAGGCCACCCAGAAGAACATGGCCGGCACCGGCATCGCCACCTTCTCCGACCGGGCCCGTGACGCGGTGCGCGGCGGCAGCCCCTTCGACGCCGACCCCGGCGTCCAGGGCTTCGCCTCCGGCCTCTACACCGACCCCAACTCCTCCACCGCCAACGGCACCGAGGCCGAGCAGAAGGCCCGCCTGCTGCACTACCAGGACCTGATCAAGGTCGGTCTGTCCGGCAACCTCGCGAAGTACCGCTTCACCGACACCGACGGCAAGGAGGTCACCGGCGCGCAGGTCGACTACGGCGGCTCGCCCGCCGGCTACGCGGACGCGCCCGGCGACGCCCTCGCCTACGCCGACGCGCACGACAACGAGTCCCTGTTCGACGCGCTGACCTACAAGCTGCCCGCGTCGACGAGCCCCGCCGACCGGACCCGGATGCAGGTCCTGGCGATGGCGACGGCCACCCTCTCCCAGGGCCCGTCCCTGTCCCAGGCCGGCACCGACCTGCTGCGCTCGAAGTCGCTGGACCGCAACTCCTACGACAGCGGCGACTGGTTCAACGCCGTCCACTGGAACTGCGCCGACGGCAACGGCTTCGGCCGCGGGCTGCCCCCGGCGGCCGACAACGCCTCCAAGTGGCCGTACGCGAAGCCCCTGCTGAGCACGGTGAAGGTGGGCTGCCCGCAGATCGACGGGGCCTCGGCCGCCTACCGGGACCTGCTGCGGATCCGCACGACGGAGAGCGCCTTCTCGCTCGCCACCGCGGACCAGGTGCAGTCGAAGCTGTCCTTCCCGCTGTCCGGGAAGGACGAGACGCCGGGCGTGATCACCATGGAACTGGGTGACCTCGTCGTCGTGTTCAACGCGACGCCGAAGCAGAGCACGCAGCGGGTCGACGCCCTCGCCGGCACGGCCTACCGGCTGCACCCGGTGCAGCGCGCCGGGTCGGACACGGTCGTCAAGTCCGCCTCCTACGAGCGGGAGTCGGGGACGTTCACCGTTCCGGCCAGGACGGTGGCGGTGTTCTCCCGCAGCTAGCGCTCGGGCACTACCTTGGTGGGGCAGGCCGCAGCGGTCTGCCCCACCTGTGCTGTCCAGGGGCTGATATGGACGTCGACGGCAAGCCGAGCGACATGACCGTGCTGGTCGTGGAGGACGCGGCCGCCGGCCGGTTCGCCCTGGGCCGCGTGCTGCGGCGCGCCGGCCACCGGGTCGTCCCGGTCGCCACCGCCGGCGAGGCGCTCGACGAACTCGACGTACGGCTGCGCAAGGGCATCCTGCCCGACGTGGCCCTGGTCGACGTGGGCCTGCCGGACATGAGCGGTTTCGAGCTGTGCCGCCGGCTCAAGGCGCGGCCGCGCATGGCCGGCCTGCCCGTCGTGCACTTCTCGGCCTCCGCCCTGGCCCCGGGCGACCGCCACCGCGTGCTCGACGCGGGCGGCGAGGCGTATCTGACGGTGCCGGCCGAGCCGGAGGAGATCGAGGCGGTGGTCCGCTCCGCGGTGCGCGCCGCGCGGCTGCGCGCCGACGACCAGGCGGTCCTGCGGCGGCTGACGCTGCTGTCGGAGGCGATCGTCACCGTGCAGACCGCGCGTTCCCTGCCGGAACTCGCCGACGCCGCGGCCGAGGGCACCGCCCGGCTGACCGGCACCCCCGCCGCCGTCTTCGTCCTCGGCACCGACGACGAGCTGTACCGCGGCCTGTCCCGCGACCGCACCTCGCTCGCGCTGCCGGACGAGGACGCCCACCGGGCCGTGGCCGCGCTGCTCAGGCGGCTCACCCACGGGCAGGCCGGGGTGCAGCTCACCACCGTCCCGGCCCCGCTGTGGCCCGCCGGGTTCTTCCGGCCCGGCGTGCAGCACGACGCCCGCCTCGCGCTGGTCCTCACCGAGGAGGGCAGGGCGCCGGTGTGCCTGGCCACGCCCACCCGGGGCATGCGCCGGCTCGGTCCGGAGGACGAGGCGCTGGTGGCCCGGCTGGCGCAGGCCACCGCCCTGGCCGCGGAGCCGCTGCTGATGTACCAGGTCGAACGGCACGTCGCCCTCACCCTCCAGCACAGTTTCCTGCCCCAGCCGCACCGGCTGCCGCCGCTGCCCGGCGTCGACGTCGCCGTGCGGTACGTGCCCGCGTCCCGGCAGACGGAGATCGGCGGCGACTTCTACGCCGTCCTGCGCACCGCGGAGGGCGTGCTCGCCGCGGTCGGCGACGTCGTCGGGCACTCGCTGGAGGCGGCCACCGTGATGGTGGAGATCCGGCACGCGCTGCGCGCCTACTGCGTCGAGGAGAGCGACCCGGCCGTGCTCGCCGGGCGGCTGGACCGGATGCTCCGGCACTACCACCCCGAGGTCACGGCCACCGTCTGCCTGGCGTTGATCGACCCGGACACCGGGCGCACCCGCGTCGCCAACGCGGGCCACATCCCGCCGCTGGTCGTCCGGGACTCCGGCGGCGCCGACTACGTCGAGGCCGCGGGCCCGCTGCTGGGCCTGGGCGTGCCCCATCCGCCGCCCACCGAGGTGCGGCTGGAACGCACCGACCGGCTCCTGATGGTCACCGACGGCCTGATCGAGACCCGCGGCACCGACCTGTCGGTCTCCATGCAGCAGCTGCGGGCGGCCGCCGCCGGGTCCCTGCCCGGCCTGGACGCCCTGTGCGACACGCTCCTGACCTGTTTCGGTCACGACCGGGAGGACGACATCGCGATGCTGGCGCTGCGGCTAGGGTGAATCCGCCGACGCCCCAGACAGGAGCCCCCATGCCGCAGATCACCGTCGACCACTCGGACTTCCTCGGGTCCGCCTTCGACCGGGAGGGCTTCGCCCGGGACCTGCACGCGGCGGTCGTCGAGACGGCGGCCGCGAAGCCGGAGGCCTGCAAGACGCAGTTCCGCCCGTCCGCGCTCACCGCGTTCGGCTACGACGATCCCGGCGAGCGCGGTCACGCCGTCGTGCACGTCACCATCGGACTGCTCGCCGGCCGCACCGACGAGACGAAGGCGAGGCTGACCGAGGCGGTGCTGGAGCTGCTGAGGAAGCACGTGGCCGACGGCGGCCCGGTGCTGCACGCCTCCGCCGAGATCCGCGACCTCGACCCGTCCTACCGGAAGTTCGAGCGCTGACGCGTCAGGGCCGGGCCGCGACAGGAGCGGTCAGGACGCCAGCGCGATCAGCCGCGCGGCCAGGTCGCTGAACGGGCCGTCGCCCGGCTCGTCCTTCAGGATGCGGCTCAGCAGCGCGCGCGTCTCCTCGTCGTGGACGGCGCTCACCGCGGCCAGCGCGGCGAAGTCGTGGACCAGCTGCACCTCCAGTTCGGCACGCGGGATGCGCCGGCCGTCCAGCCAGATCAGCGCCGTCGACTCGGCGAGCGAGATCCAGGAGCGGACGACCAGATCCAGCCGCGGGGGCGCCTCCTCGACGCCGAGATGCGACAGGATCTGGTCGTACCCGGCCTGCCGTACGGAGTCGATGAGCGCGTTCGTCGCCGACGAGCCGACGGCCGGACCGCCGCGCATCAGCGCCGAGAAGCCGGGGCCGTGCTCCTCCACGAAGTCGAAGAAGCGGCGCATCACCCGCAGCAGCCGTGCCCCCAGCGCGCCTTGGCGCGGCTCCACGAACCGGCCCGCGAGATCGTCCGCGGCACGCCTCAACGCGGCCTCGTACAGGCTGAGTTTGCCGGGGAAGTAGTGGTACACCAGCGGGCGCGAGATGCCGGCGGCGGACGCTATCTCGTCGATGGAGACGTCGTCGGGCGAGCGTTGGCTGAACAGTTCGAGGGCGACGCCGATCAACTGCTGCCGCCGTTCCTCGACTCCCATTCTGCGGCGTACCCCGGTAGTCATGCGCACACCTTACCGATCGAATCCGGCCCCGAACGGGCCGCAGCGACCAAAGACGTTCACATGTTCCGCACCGGGCGATCACGGCGGGTCCACGACATGTCGACGGCGGGGCCACGATGTTCAGCCGAGTCCGCTGACCCTGCGCCCGTTCTCCAGGGTTCCCCGCAGTTCCGCCCGGGCTCCCTGAGCGGCCGGCGCAGTCAACAGGTTGCCCGGCGCGGTCGCCCGAACCCCGCCCGTCGCGCCGATCGAGAACGTGCCCGGGCTCCCCGCGGCCAGCAGGTACCAGTTTCCGGCCCGCGACTTCCACAGCACCCCGGCCAGCACGTGCGGATCCCGCGGCCCGCACGCCGGGACGTCGTCGGCCTTCGCCGCCACCGCCCCGGACCGCCCGCCCGGGGTGTGGAACTGGGCCAGCACCCGCGTGCCGCCGCCCCGCCAGGTCTCCGCCCGCGTGCACACCCAGTCCGCCGCCCCGCTCGCGTCGGGCAGCGGCTGCCGGGCGTACGCCCAGGCGTTGACGGCGCGCACGCCCGCGGAGCGCATCGCGGCCAGCGAGCAGGCGTACGGCGACCACGCGCGCAGGGCCCGCGTCCCGTCCGTCTCCTCGCCCGAGCCGGGGCGGCCCGCAGTCAGCCGGGCCGGGACCAGTTCGCCGAGGTCGGTCAGCAGCCGCGGGCCGGCGTCGTCGGTCACCTCCAGCACGCGCCAGGACGAGCAGCGGCCGCTCTGCAGGGCGGGACCGGCCAGCGGCCCGGTGACACCGCCGGTCAGGCCCAGGTCGAGCGCGTCGGCGTCCGGCTCCAGCAGGTCCCGCTCGGCCGCCTTCTTCACCCAGGGCGCCGTCAGATAGCGGACGTTGCCGTCGGAGCGGCCCAGGACCAGGGCGCTCGCCTCCGCCCGTCCGGCGCCGTCGACCCGCGCGAAGTCGAGCGCGGCACCCCGGTCGCCGTCCTTCGGCTCGGCGTAGCGGACGATGCGCAGACCGTCGTAGAGGATCACCACGTGCGCGCTGTCCACGGTCCCGGCGTACAGCAGTTGGGGCGGTCCGGCGGGACCGCCGGACGGGGTGCCGGGGGTCGCGGAGACCTGGACGGTCTCGCCGGGCCGCGCCCACACGGCGAGGGCGCGGCGCAGCAGGGCCTTGTCGCCGGTGAGGTCGCCGCGCGCGGGCCAGACGGAGAAGTCGGTGCGGCTCGCGGACTCCCAGGCGGTGGGGGAGACCCTGGTGAGCCGGGCCGGGTCGAGGGCGGTCTCGGCGGCCGGGTTGCCCGCGTACGCGGGTGCCGCCGGGCCGTCGGGGCTCCAGCCGCCGTCGGGCAGCCCGAACAGCGCCCCGCACACGGCGAGCGCGGCGGCCGCGGCGAGCGCGGCCCGCGTGTGCTGCCTGCGCCGCACCAGGTCGGTGGGCCGGACCTGCAGCGAACACGGGTCGAACTCGGGGGAGTCGAGCAGCGCGTACCGGGCCGGCACACCGTCGGCCTCCCGCAGCGCCGTGTCCGTGTCGTCGACGCCGGCGGCGGCCAGGACCCGGCGGACCCGGTCGTCGGCGAGCCGTTCCAGGCCGCGCAGCACATAGGCGGCGCGGGCCGGCCCGGACAGGGCGGAGAGCCGCTGGTCCAGGGCGAGTTCGTCGGCGCCGCCGGAGTGCGGGAACAGCCGCAGGCCCCGTACCAGGGGCAGCAGCGGCGGCAGTTGGGACCGCTTCGGCCACGCCGCCCGCTTCAGCGGCAGGCCCGCCTCCAGCGCCGTGCGCAGCACCCGGCTGCGGACATAGGCGTAGCCGGAGTCGCTCTCGCGGCCGTCGCCCGCTCGCGACCGCGACCGGGCGTGGGCGCCCCCGTTCTGGGCCGGGACCGCGGCCGCCCGCGCCCGGCGCCGCGGCAGGGCGCGCTGGGCGAGGGCGTGCGCCGTGACCACGCGCCGGTTGCGGCCCAGGCTCGGCGGCAGCACCAGGTAGGCGAGCCGGACCAGCCGCGGGTAGTGCTCGACGAGCGCGGCTTCGGCCCGGTCGACGTCGACGGACGGGCCGGAGAGGGACGGTGCGGTGGGCGGGGCGGCATCCTGTGACTGCACGTTCAGCAGAACGAGCGAATCGTCCGATGGTCACCGCCACCCGGGTGACTCAGGCCCCGGGCTCCACCAGCAGCCGCGCGTAGTTCGCCATGGACCGCTGGTAGCGCGGCAGATGCCGGGCGAGGGCGCCGAGGACGAGGGACAGGCCTTCGCGGTCCCGGCCGAGGCCGGCCAGGCACAGCGCGAGCGTCGCCCGCACGGCGTCGTCCAACTCGTCCGATTCGGCGTCCAGTTCGGGCGTCAGCAGCTCGACGCCCGCCTCCGGGTGTCCGATGTTGCGCAGCGAACTGGCGAGCTGGATCCTGGTCCGCCTGCCCTTGTAGCGGCTGACGTCGTCCAGCCCGCGGGCGAGCGCCTCCCGGTACAGCGGCACGGCCCGGTCCGAGTGACCGGTGGAGTCCCAGGCGCAGGCCCGCTCGAACGGCCCGAGCGGGCTGTCGGCGGGCAGTTCGGCGACCAGCTCGTCGATCACCGCCCGGAAGGCGGCCCCGTCTTCTTCGGCGTAGCTCTCGAAGGTCGCCCAGGCGGCGGCCACACGCTCTTCCCAGTCTTGGTCCACGGGCCACACCTTCGCACGACCGTACGCGTACTCGCACGGGATTTGAGCGCCCCGCGCCCCGCAGCCGTATCGAAGGGGACGGGCCCCTCGCCGGGGCCGTGACGGGACCGGAGGAACAGATGAGGTTGACCCGACCGATGCTCGCGGTGGCCGGCGCCGCGGCCGTGATGGCGCTGGCGGGCTGCTCGGGCGACGGCGCCGCGGCCGCCAAGGTGCCGGCCACCGCCGGCGGCAGCCTGGAGAGCCTGGCCGCCCAGGTGAAGTGCAAGCCGGACATCCAGACGGACGCCGACGAGATCCGCCAGGCCATCTGCAAGGTCCCCGCCGGCAGGTTCGTCCTCGCCACCTTCGCCACCGACCGCGGGCAGCGCGAATGGCTCAACGACGCCAAGGACTACGGCGGTCACTACCTCGTCGGCCGCAAGTGGGTCGCCGTCGGCGACGACGGGGTGGTCGAGAAGCTGCGCGGCACGCTGGGCGGCGACGTGGAGGTGGGCGCCGACCACTCCGGGCACGGCGGCCACGACGGCTGAGCGGCACCCCGGTACGACGGAGCGGGCGGTGGGAGATTCCCACCGCCCGCTCGTCGGTACCCCGGTCAGTGCCCGGGCCGGTGCCTGGGTCGGTACCTCGTCACTGGCAGCGCTGTCCGCTGTTGACGCAGTTGGCGATCTTGTTCGCCAGGCCGCCGGTCGTGATGCTGATGAAGTCGTCGTGGTCGGTGGCCGCCTTGTGCAGCTGGTCCGGGAAGCCGTCCACCGCGTACGCGTTCTTCACCACGCCGTTCTGGATGGTCGGCGGCGTGATGTTGTACGTCAGGCGCATCGTCAGCTGCGGGATCGCCTTGAAGCCGTTGCCGCAGTTGCCGTTGGCGTCGGCGAAGGCGACGTGCGTGCGGTGGTTGGCGCTGTCCGCGTTCTGCCCGTCCCAGCAGCTCTGGAAGGCGAACGTCCGCACCACCTTGCTGCCCTGCGGGCAGATCGGGTACTGCGTCGTCAGCTGGACCTTGTTCTCGAAGCCGGTGCAGCTCCAGTGGGCGTTGGCGTTCGCCAGGCCGTTGGTGGTGGTCTTGGCGTCACCGGTGATGATGCGCAGGAACTGCGGCATCGCGACGACCTTGCTGGTCGGGCTGCCCACGTACTTGATCTGGGCCGACACCGGGGTCAGGATCTTGCCGACGTTGCCTTCCTTGCCGCCGCCGTCCTTGTTCTGGTCGAAGTCCTGCGTACCGTTCTGCACGCGGACCACCGGCCAGTAGTACGACGACAGGTCGTTCTTGTTCTGGCAGCTGGTGCCGCCCTGCAGGAACGTCTGGTTGTTGGAGAACGCGTTGACCTTCTGGTTGCCGACGTAGTCGTGCAGGTGGTGCGCGCCGTTGGCCACGCCCGGCGCCACGATGACGTTGTCGGTGTTGAAGTTCCTGTTCGCGTTCACGCCGCACCGGGTGGTGAAGGTGCCGGTCGAGGCGTTGGCGGTCTTGCGCGGTTTCGCGGCGACGTTCGGCTGGACCTTCGTGATGTCCACGAAGTCGGCGGCGGTCGGGCCGTTGCCGGCCTGCCCGTTGCTGCCCTGCTGCTGACCGCCGTTCTGCTGCTGCCCGCCCTGCTGCTGGCCGCCGTTCTGCTGCTGGCCGCCTTGCTGCTGGCCGCCGTTCTGCTGCTGGCCGCCTTGCTGCTGGCCGCCGTTCTGCTGGCCGCCCGCCGTGGTCTGGTTGGCCTGGTCGGCGGTCAGGGTGGTGCACGCGGCGAGCTGCGCCAGCGAGCTGTTGAAGGAGCCGCCGACCCGCTGGATGTCGATCCGGATGCGGTCGATGGTCGCGGCGCGCTTCTCCTTCAGCGGACCGACGATCGCGTTCTGCACGAAGTTCGTGTCGTTGGTCTGCGCCTGGCGCGTGGAGGCGAGGCGCGCGTAGGCCTCGGTGATCTGCTTGTCGAGGTTCGCCAGCTCCGTGGCCACACCTTGCTGGGCCCGGGCCGGCACGTTCGTCAGCTTCTGGCCCACGTCCGGGCACGAGATGGTCGCCACCTGCCCGGTGGCGGCCTTCGTGGTGTTCTGCGCCGAGTTCGACTCATGAGCCGAGGCGTAGAAGTTCGCCCAGATCAGCCCGCCCCCACCGAGCGCTAGGGCCGCCGATGCGGCAATGGCCTTGGTGGCCAGCGGCGTACGGCGTTTTCGTGTGTTGCGTCCCATGGAACTCCTCTGACTTCCTTGCGGGGCAGCTCGAGGCGCCCGACAGGAGTGAAGCGGCTCCCTCACATACGCAAGGAGTCCCAGGGGTGTTCACCCGACCCGCAAAATATTGCGTGCTCCGTCCGGAACAGTGGTTTCAACTGCCCCAATCGCACCGGCAGTTGTCAACAGTTCACCGGGCGTGTTCAGCGGTCGCGGTCGAGATGGGCCACTGCGGCCGGCACGCGCCGATTGTCGTCGTCCGAGACCTCGAGCCCCGGGGGCACTGGCCTAAGCCCCCTCCCCCGGGGTGGTGCCAGGCATACCCACTGCCCCGGCCAGCACCCGTGCCTCCAGCTCCGGGGCGAGTCCCACGGCGGTCCGGTCCGGCCGTACCGGCGCCGTGCCGCCGATGTCCTGGAGCCAGGCCCAGGTGTCGGCGACGGTCTCCCGGACGGGACGGCAGGACAGGCCCGCGGCCACCGCCCGGGACACGTCCGCGGCGTGCAGCGCGTCGTGCAGGTCGCTGCCCGGCGGCACCCACACCGGCAGCTGGGTCCACGGCTCGACGCCCGCGGCGAGGATCACCTCCGGATCCGTCCAGCGCAGCTCGGCCGCCGCACCGGTGACCTCCACGCACGCCTGGAGGAGCTCGCCCATCGTGGCGTGCCCCTGCGGGCTCATCAGGTTGTACGGGCCGCTCAGCCCGCGTTCGAGGCCGCCGACGATCCAGTCGGCCAGGTCGCGCACGTCGACGTACTGCAGGGGCAGCTCCCGCGGTCCCGGGGCGAGGACGGGGCCGCCGCGGGCGATCCGGTTCAGCCACCACGGCAGCCGGCCGATGTTCTCGTTCGGGCCGAGCAGCAGCCCGGCCCGGACCAGGAGGGCGCGGTCGGCACCGAAGCCCTCCACCGCGGCCAGTTCGCCGCCGCGCTTGTCGCGGGCGTAGTCGGTGGTGTCCGCGTCGGCGCGGGCGCCCTCGACCAGCGGCGCGTCCTCGGCGTATCCGGCGGGCGGGGCCCAGGTGTACACCGAGCAGCTGGAGACGTACGCGTACCGGCCGGCGCGGCCCCGCAGCAGCCGCGCCGTGTCGCGCACCCACCGGGGCGCCGCCGACCAGGTGTCGACGACGGCGTCCCAGGTGCCCTCCGCCAGGGCGGCGAGCCCGCCGGGCGCGGTGCGGTCGCCCAGCAACGACTTTGCCCCGTCCGGCGGTTCGTGCCGTCCCCGGTGGAAGACCGTCACCTCCCAGCCGCGCCCGAGCGCCGCCCGGACGACGGCCCGTCCGGCGAACTCCGTCCCACCCAGCACCAGAAGTCTCATACCGGCGACTGTGCCCGGTGCGGCGGCGGGACGGAAGGCGGATCTGCCGTCAGCAGAGATCAGCGGCCCGTCGGCGGCGTGTACTTGTAGCCGACCCGGCGGACCGTCCGGATCGCCTGCCGGTGCTCGGCGCCCAGCTTGCGGCGCAGCCGGGCGATGTGCACGTCGACCGTGCGGCCGTCGCCGACGTGCCCGTACCCCCACACCGTGGTGACCAGCTGGTCGCGGGTGTGCACCCGGTTCGGGTGCGCCACGAGGTGCGCGAGCAGCTCGAACTCCAGGTAGGTGAGGTCGAGTTCACGGCCGTCGACGGCCGCGGTGCGCTCCACCGGGTCGATCCTGACGAGCGGCTCGGCGGCTTCGGCGGCGGCTTCGGCGGCGGCTTCGGCGGGGGCGTCGGCCGGGGCGAGGTCCGGGTGGGGGTGGTCGGCCGGGATCAGGACGAGGTAGCCCACCATCGGCGGCCGGCCCGGCAGCGTGGGCAGGGTGTGCGGGGGCGCGGGCAGCCAGGTGGCGCCCGGCGGCAGGAACTCCGTGACGTCGATCACCTCGTCCCGGTCCACGGCGCGCAGCCGCTGCCGGGGGGCCGGGGACGAGGGGGAGGGGGGAGCGGAGGGCGCGGAGGGGGAGTGGAGCGGGGCGGTGGACAGGGAACGCAGGGTCGCCATGAGAGGTCAGCTCTTTTCGCGCGAGAGGTTCGTCGAGGGACGTACGCCGTTGCGCGCTGGCCTGGGGCCGGGTGGTGATACGGCTTCAGAGGGCCGGCGCGTTCGTCGCGCGGCAACACACCCGGTCGAAGTCGTGGTGCTGACGGGAGGGCCAGAAGGGCTCGAGGTCATGGCGACCCGTCGCGGTGCACTTCTGGAAGCTGGCCATGGGCCCATTGAAGCAGACACCGATTCCCGGCAGGACCCTCTTCTCACTGCTCGGACGCTTTCCCGGCCGGAAGCCGGCGCCGCACGAGCCGGCGTCGCACGAGCCGGCGTCGTCGCGGGCGTCGGCCGCCGGGAGGCGACGCGAGGGGGCGCCCGCCGTGACGTGACGGCGGGCGCCCCCTCGGAGCCGGGCGGCGGGGATCAGACCTGGCCGGCCTTCTCCAGCGCGGTGCAGCAGGTGTCCACGAGCAGGCGCGTCACGACGTACGGGTCGACGTTGGCGTTCGGGCGGCGGTCCTCGATGTAGCCCTTGCCGTCCTTCTCGACCTGCCACGGGATGCGGACCGAGGCGCCGCGGTTGGACACGCCGTAGGAGTACTTGTCCCACGGGGCGGTCTCGTGCAGGCCGGTCAGGCGGTCGTCGATGCCGGCGCCGTAGTTCTTGACGTGGTCGAGCGGCTTGGAGCCCTCGCCGAGCGACTCGCAGGCGGTGATGATCGCGTCGTAGCCCTCGCGCATCGCCTTGGTGGAGAAGTTGGTGTGCGCGCCGGCGCCGTTCCAGTCGCCCTTGACCGGCTTGGGGTCGAGGGTGGCGGAGACGGCGAAGTCCTCGGCGGTGCGGTAGAGCAGCCAGCGGGCCACCCACAGCTGGTCCGAGACCTCCAGCGGGGCCAGCGGGCCCACCTGGAACTCCCACTGGCCCGGCATGACCTCGGCGTTGATGCCGGAGATGCCGAGGCCCGCCTTCAGGCAGTTGTCCAGGTGCGCCTCGACGACGTCACGGCCGAAGATCTCGTCCGCGCCGACACCGCAGTAGTAGCCGCCCTGCGGGGCCGGGAAGCCGCCCTTGGGGAAGCCGAGCGGGTAGCCGTCCTGGAAGAACGTGTACTCCTGCTCGATGCCGAAGATCGGCTCCTGGGCGGCGAACTTCTCCGCCACCTCCACCAGCGCGGCCCGGGTGTTGCTGGGGTGCGGGGTGAGGTCGATGTTCAGGACCTCGCACAGCACCAGGACGTCGTCGCCGCCGCGGATCGGGTCCGGGCAGGAGAAGACCGGCTTGAGCACGCAGTCCGAGGCGTGGCCCTCGGCCTGGTTGGTGGAGGACCCGTCGAAGCCCCAGATCGGCAGCTCGGCGGCCGTGGCACCCTTGTCCGAGTTCGTGAGGATCTTGGTCTTCGAACGCAGCTTGGCCGTCGGCTCGGTGCCGTCGATCCAGATGTACTCAGCCTTGAAGCTCACGGGCCACATCCTTCGGGGTGGGTCTGGGCGCACTTGCGGGTGCCGCGGCGCTGCGGCACCGGAGCGCCGCGGTGTGATGCCGGGAGCCTGTCAACGGGCGATTTCCCGTCCGTTGCCCGACGGTGAACCCCGTGTTACCTGGTCGTGGTGTGTCCGGATTCACGGTGTGAGGACGCGGACGGGGCGAGGGCACGTCGTTCGCATTCGTGAGCGGCGGGGGCCGGGCGGCTCGTATGCGATGGGAATGGGCGTGCCCATGAGTGGGCATGAGCGGCCCCGGGCGGGGACGAGGGCCCTGGGCGGGGACGAGGGCCCTGGGCGGGGACGAGGCTTCGGGTGGGCGCGCGCCGGTCAGGTGTCGTCCTCGGCCGCCGCGGCCAGCACCCCTTCCAGGAACCCCCGGATCGCGGCCCGCTCCCGTTCGTCGTAGCCGCGCACCAGCTCCAGCACGCGCCCGATGAGCGGCCCGAAGTGGTCCCAGCCGAGCGCCACCGCCCGCTCGTCCACCTCGACGAGCACCTTGCGCCGGTCCGTCGCGGCGCGCACCCGCCGCACATGCCCGGCCCGCTCCAGGCGGTCCACCAGTGCCGTCGTCCCGGCCGAGTTCAGCCCGAGCGCGGCGCCGAGCCGGCCGGCCGTCATCTCCTCGCCCGCGCGCGAGGCGTCCATGAGGGCGATCAGCGCGCGCAGGTCCGTCGGATGCATGCCGTTGCGGTTCGCGAACCGGGCGCTGTGCCGGTCGAGCGCGACGGTCACGGCGCGCAGCAGGTGGACGGTCTCCATCCCGGGGGTCTCGCTCCCGGATTCCTCGGGCCGCATGGCCTCTCCTCCGCTATCCTCGTTCAGCGAGTATCTCGCTCGGCGAGATGATTCTCGGCTGCATGATAGGGGAGGGTCCCATGAGCGGTCGCGGCGCCGACGACGGCACGTACGACGGCACCTACGACATGGACGGATTCCTGGCGGCGTACGACAAGGTACTGGCCAAATGGCCCGCGGACCGCGAGACGGCGACCGTCCCCACGCCCTTCGGCGGGGCCCGCGTCACGTCGTGCGGCCCGCCCGACGGCCCCCCGCTCGTCCTGCTGCCCGGCGGCGGGGGAGCGACCTCCGCGTCCTGGTACGCCCAGGCCGCAGACCTCTCCCGCACCCACCGCGTCCACGCCGTCGACCTGGTCAGCGCCCCCGGCCGCGGCACCCCGCCCGGCGACCGCCACCCCCGCACGGTCGCCGACCTGACGGCCTGGCTGGACGCGGTCCTCGACGGCCTGGGCGTCCGGGAGACCGACCTCGCCGGCCACTCCTACGGCGCCTGGATCGCCCTGCACCACGCCCTGGCCGCGCCCGCGCGGGTGCGCCGGCTGGCCCTGCTGGACCCCACGCAGTGCTTCGCCGGGTACCGGACGGCGTACCTGCTGCGCGCCCTGCCGATGCTGCTGCGGCCCACGCCGCGGCGCGTCCGGGCCTTCCTGGAGTGGGAGACCGGGACGCGGGCCGTTCCCGGCGGGCGGGCGAAACCGGGGGCGGGGCAGGTCCTCGACCCCGACTGGCTCCGCCTCCAGGAGGCGGCCGCCGGCTTCCCCTCCGTGTCGAAGCCGGTGACCGGCCCGCGCCCGGACCCGGCTGCCCTGCGCGGGCTCGATGTGCCGGTCCTGCTGGTCCTGGCCGGGAACAGCAAGGTCCACGACATCCGGCGGGTGGCCGCGTCGGCGGGGGCGCTGCTGCCGCGCGTCGAGACCGTCGTCCTGCCGGAGACGTCCCACCACGCGCTGCCGCAGTCGGCCCCCGCCGAGCTGGGTCACCGCCTCACCGGGTTCCTGCGGCCCTGAGCCTCATCCCACCTTCTCGATCAGCGCCCGGCGGATCAGGAACTTGCCGGGCTCCCGCACCTGCTCGAAGGCCGCGTCGTTCAGCAGCACGCAGCTGCCGGACACCGAAGTGACCTTCACCGTCGTGGACTTGTTGTTGTCCAGGTTGGTGACCCTCAGCGTCGTGCCGGCCGGGAACCGGTCACTGGACGCGGCCGGCGCGCCGCCCTCGCCGGAGAGGGTGACGGTGGAGCCGTTGCAGACCTGCTGCCCGTTCTGTGCCTGCTGTCCGTTCCGGGTCGGCTGAGCTGGCTGTGTCCGCTGAGTCGGCTGAGCCGGCTGCTTCGGCTGGGAGCCCTGAGCCGACTCCCCCACCGCGCAACCGGACGCCTTCTGCTGGACCTTGATCTGCTCGATGACCGCCTCGCGGTTGGCGATCCGGGCCGCCGACTGGGCGTCCGGAGCGGCCCGTTGGCCGTCGATGAACCTCTGGTTGTTGCCGAGGGCGGTGGCGAGCCCCTGGCAGACGGCCGAGTCCGCGGCGGACAGCGTCCGCGGGGACTGCGGCTGAGCGGCGTTCGAGGTGCTCGCCATGACGAAGGCACCGCCTCCCGCCACCGCCGCCGCGCTCACCAGCAGCGCGGCCTTCTTCCTCGTACCGAGCGTTCTCCTGCGCGACATGCGCGCCTCCTGAGAGGTAGGGGAGCGTACGGCGCTATGTACGGGATACCGAACGAAACTGCTCAGCGACCGCGCGGATCGCCGAAGTAATCTCTTTCATACGGGACTTGCGGCCGGCTCACAGCCCGGCGTCCCGGCCCTGCTCGTACGCCGCCACCTTGTCGTCGACGTACTTCAGCAGCCCCTCGGTCTCCGCGGTGAGCTGCGCCTCCCGCGTCTCGGAGCCGTCGCCCCACTGCCCGTTGGCGAACACCACGGACCGCACGGTCGCCAGCCGCCGGAAGACACCCGCCGAACCGGGCGGCACGGTCGGCAGCCCCGACCCGGGCGGCGGATCGAGCGAGACCACCTGGTACGTCACCGGATCCGTGGCCGCCGTCCCGAACACCAGCCACGCGTCCTCGGGCCGCCGGAAACTCACCACGGTGACCGTCACCTGGGAACGCCGCGCGGCGTCCGTGAACAGCGCCGCGCTCAGCCGGAGGCAGCCCTGCCCGCGCGTCGCCAGGGATGCCAGCTCCTGCGACATGCCGTCCGCGCAGTCGGTCGTGGTGCCCAGTTCCACCCGCTCGTACCGGGAGCCGTCGGCCAGGCGCACGGCCCGCTCCGGGAACGCCTGCTCGGGCCGGACCACCGGGAGCGCGAGCAGCGAGGGCAGGGCGGACGGGGCGCCGGAGGGGAGGGCGGCGGCGCCCGGCGGGGCGGACGCCGTCGTGCCGCTCGCGTCCGCCGAAGGGGCCGCCGCCGGGACCTCGTGCGCATCGGCGGAGTACAGCACGAGCCCGGCCGCGACGGCGGCGGCGAGCACGACGCCCACCGCGCCGCCCACCACGAGCCGGGTGCGCCGCCGCCTCCTGCGCAGGCGCTCTTGTTCGACCACCCACTGGGTGTACGGATCATCGAAGATCATGGCCGCGGAGGGTAACAGGCGACGCGCCGTCAACTCCCGCTGCCAGTCAAACCGTTGACTAACGGGACAGAGCGTCCCGTACGGCCTCCTCCGTGCGGGCGACGACCGCCGTGCCGTCGTCCGCGGTGATGATCGGGCGCTGGATCAGCCGGGGGTGCTCGGCGAGCGCCGCGATCCACCGGTCGCGGGAGGCGTCGTCCCGGGCCCAGTCCTTCAGCCCGACCTCCTTGGCCTCGGCCTCCTCGGTGCGCGTGATGTCCCACGGTTCGAGGTCGAGGCGGGCGAGCACGTCCCTGATCTCGTCCTCGCCGGGAACGTCCTCCAGATAGCGGCGGACGGTGTAGTCGGCGCCCTCCGCGTCGAGCAGCCCGATCGCGCTGCGGCACTTCGAACAGGCCGGATTGATCCAGATCTCCATGCCGCCCACGGTACGCGAAGACCCGCCTCCGCACTGTCTCCCAGGCCCCCTGAAAGCCACTGTGGCCAGGGGCTTTTGTCAGTGCCGGGCGGTAAACTGGTACCAGTGTTCGAGGGTTGGGCCGGGGGCGCCGAGGTCCCCGGTCGTCACCCCGACCGCGACAGGAGGATGCCTGTGCCCGCTGCCGCACTGAAGTCGAAGCCGCTGCCCACCCAGTCGACCGCCAAGCGCCCCGTCCTGCTCGACCTGCCCTACGAGCCCGTGGAGAAGCGCCCGTTGCCGCCGGGCCGTCCGCGGGAGTGGTACGTCTCGCACAACCGCCGCCTGAAGGCGATGCGGCTCGCCATCGCCCTGCTCGACTCCGGCGTCCACGTGCCGAACCAGGCCCGCAACGAGACGATCCGCAGCACGGCCGAGACGATCGGCGTCCACCCGCCGTCGGACACGACATGCCACATGGTGCGCGCGCTGATGCGCTACACCCGGTGACCCGGTGACCCGGTGACCCGGTGACCCGGTGACCCGGTGACCCGGTGACCCGGTGACGCCGGGCGCCCCCTCCGGGCGGGCGCCCGGCGTTCGCGTGCCGCCTTTGGGCTGGGCGTCCGGTATGCGTGCGCCCTCTTCCGCGCGCTCGATGTCCGTGTGCCCGCTTCCGGCGGGCGGGGCGCCCGGTGTTCGCGTGCCACCCTCGGGCTGGGCGCCCGGTGTTCGTCTGCCGCCTGGGGCGGGGCGCCCGGCGTTCGTACGTCCTCTTCGGGCGGGCGCTCGATGTTCATGCGCCTGCTTCCGGCGGGGTGGCGCCCCGTGTTCCTGCACCCCCTCGGGCTGGGCGCCCGACACCTGGCGACCCCTGCCGGCGGGCGCCCGGCGTCCGTGGTCCCGGCCCCGGGCGGCGGCGTCCGGCGATTGGCGTCCGAGGCCGGGACCGCCCCGGCTACCCCGCCAACTCCCGCTCCAGCGGCGTCCGGAAGCGCGGTGTCACCCGGGTCGTGCCGACCCACCCGCGCAGCCGCTCCGCCTCCGCCTCGATCGCCGCCTCCGCCTCCCGGCCCACGTCCGCGGTCGGCGACAGCCGCCACACGATCTCCCCGCCGGCCCGCTGCGCCCAGCCGCCCACCACCTGTCCGTTCCACCACACCGTCGGCCCCACGTTCCCGCTGCGGTCGAACAGCAGCGGCCGCAGCTCCGGCGCGAGGTACCAGTCCCGCTGCTGCCAGCCCATCGCCGTCGGGTCCAGCGCCGGCAGCAGTGCCGCCCACGGCTGCGCGGGCCCCTCGACCGGGTCGACGTCGCCGTCGACGACGTACCCAGTGCCCTGGTCCAGGGACACCGGCCGCGCCCCGATCGCCGTCAGCGCGCGCCGCACGTCGGTCACCCGCCACCCGGTCCACCACACCAGGTCTGCCTCCGTGGCCGGCCCGCACGCACGCAGCCGGCGCTCCAGCACGGCCGCCTGCGCCCCGGCCGCGTCCAGCTCGGGGTGTCCGGGGGCGACGGCCCAGCGGAACTGGCTCGACGTCCAGGAGCCCAGCGGCCGGCCCCGGACCACCTTGCCCTCCACACCCAGCACCCTCAGCAGCCGCGTCGAGACGGTGTGGACGCCCTCGTAGCTCTTGCCGGCCGCGTACGCGAACCGCTCCTTCAGGCGCGGCTCGTCACCGGCGAGCTCGGCCGCCGTCGCCTGCCCGCGCCGGGCCAGCGCGGCCAGCGCCGACTCCTCGACCTCCTTCAGCCAGGCCGCGTCCGGCGCCCCGGCCTTCGCCATGTCCTTCAGCAGCGCGGCCCGCTCCCGGGCGGCGACGGCCAGCGAGGTCGAGGCGTGCACGGCCGCGGTGAGGTGCGTGGGGAAGACGAACACCGTGTGCCGCATGCCGTGCATGCGCACCAGGGTCCGGTCCCCGTACAGCGCCCGCTCGGTCTCCGGCACGGTCCTCGACGGGTCCGCGAGCCGCGCGCCCACGGCCAGGTACACCGTCGCGGGGTCCGAGCCGTGCAGGGCGACCAGCGCGTCGGCGACCTCCTCCGGCGTCCCGGCCCGGGCCGTCCCCGCCAGCCGCTGCCGCGTCGCGAGCCGTGCCCGCCGCTCCGGCGCCCCGATGTACCGCAGTCCGTCACCCATGCCGGCCTCCACCCGCCGGACCCCGAGCCGGGGTCACCGTCCCACCGTCAGTGCGGCCATCCTTCAGCACGGCACTGACAACCGGGCCCGCCTGGCCCACCCCGGCCGTCACCCGAACGCCGTACCCGGCATGCGCCCGGCCGCCCGCCCGCCTTCACTGCCAAACAGGAGGCGACGGACGGCGACTCGACCGGAGGCGTGATGGGCAGCCATGGGGCGCGGCGGTGCCCGCGATGACCGCCCCGGCAGACCGGGCAGACCGGGCAGACCGTGCCGACCGGGCCGCGAGCGGCAAGGCCGCCCGCGGCCGCGTCCCCCGGTCCGCGCACGCCGCGTGGGTCCCGCCCGTCGACCGGGGCGACCCCGTCGCCCTGCTGGAGCGGCAGGGCCGCGACCGGCTGCCGGAGCTGCTGCCGGTCCGCCACGCGCGCATGGCGGCCTCGCCGCTGGCCTTCCTGCGCGGGGCCGCCGCCGTGATGGCCGCCGACCTCGCCGCCCGACCGCACACCGGACTGACCGTCCAGCTGTGCGGCGACGCCCACCTGCTGAACTTCGGCCTGCACACCTCGCCCGAAGGCACCCCGCTGTTCGACCTGAACGACTTCGACGAGACCTTCCCCGGCCCCTTCGAGTGGGACGTCAAACGGCTCGCGGCCTCCGTCGCCGTGGCCGGGCGCGAGAACGGGCACAAGGACGCCGCGGTCCACCGCGCGGCGGCCGAGGCGGCGGCCGCCTACCGCACGCACATACGGCGGCTGGCACGCCGGGGCGAGCTGGAGGTCTGGTACGAGCGCGTCGACGCCCGCAGCCTGCTGCCCCTGGTCCGCTCCGTCGCCCGGCACGGGCCCGACGGGTCCGGCAGCCTGAACCGGGCCCGCCGCCGCACCGGCCTGCGGGCGCTGCGCCGGCTCACCGAGGTCGTCGACGGCGGCCTCCGCATCGTCCACGACCCGCCACTCCTCGAACCCGCCGGGATGCCGGACACGGCGTCCATCCGCAAGATCTTCAGCGACTACCGGTCGACCCTGTCCGGGGAGCACCGCCTGCTCCTGGACCGCTACCGCGTCGTGGACGCGGCCCGCAAGACCGTCGGCGTCGGCAGCGTCGGCACCCGCTGCTTCCTCGTCCTGCTCGCCGGACGCGACGGCCGCACCGGCCGGAAGAACGCCGACGACCTGCTGTTCCTGCAGCTCAAGGAGGCCCGCAAGGCCGTGCTGGAGGACCACCTGAACAGCGGGCCCTATGACCACCACGGTCAGCGGGTGGTGGCCGGGCAGCGGCTGCTGCAGGCCGGCAGCGACGTCTTCCTCGGCTGGACGAGCGGACCGCAGGGCCGCCCCTTCTACTGGCGGCAGCTGCGCGACGCGACCGTCCTGCCGGACGTCGCCGGGATGCGGCCGGACGACCTGCGGGCCTACGCCCGGCTGTGCGGCGCCGTGCTGGCCCGGGCGCACGCCCGCTCCGGCGACCGGGTCGCCATCGCCGCCTACCTCGGCGGCGCCGACACCTTCGACCGGGCCGTCGCCGACTTCGCGCTGAGCTACGCCGACCAGACGGCCGCCGACCACGCGGCCCTCGGCGCCGCGATCGCCGCGGGCGTGGTCCGAGCGGCCCCCGAGCCGTGACCCGGCACTGTCCGCCGCCGGAAGTCCCCGCAACCGTCCGCCGTCACAGTCCGGGGGCGCCCCACACCGGGAACCAGCGGTCGAGGTCCTGCTCCATCCGCAGGTCGTCGGCGAGCGCCGCCCGCATCTGCAGCTCCAGCGCGTTGTCACGCCGCTGACCCCGGCCGGGCAGCGGCGCGAAGGGGTAGAACGTGCCGCGCTTGTAGAGGTAGACCAGCGCCAGCCGCCGGTCTGCCTCGCCGCGGAAGGAGACGAGGGAACACAGCAGTTGCGGGCCGAAGCCGTTGGACTCCAGAGAGGTGTTCACCGCGTGCAGGTCCGTGACCAGCTCCGACAGCTGCTCGGGGGAGCGGCGGGAGACCAGCCACGAGTAGCCGTACTCGTCGCGCACCAGCTCCACCGGGGAGCCCGCGGCGCTCCCGGCCCCGCTCGCGCCGGGGGACCCCTGGCGGCCGGCGTCCGCGTCGAGCAGCTCCTCGATCTCGCGGTGCGTCTGCTCGAACGCCGCGCCCTCGACCGTGGCGAAGCACACCGCGCCGGTGCCGGTCGGCGTGAAACCGGCCGCGACCTCCAGGGTCACGGCCGCCGACGGCAGACCGAACAGCCGGTCCAGGTCCGGCGGTACCGGTTTCGTACGGCCGAGGATGACGTCCAGCAGCCCCATGCTCACGCCTTTCCGGGGGTGGCGGCCTCACCCAGTTCGGCGGAGATCCGCCCGAGCTGGTCGAGCCGCTGCTGCAGGGTCGGGTGGGTGGAGAAGTACCGCTCGATGCCGGGCTCCCGGCCGGTGGCGGGGGTGATGTAGAAGGCGTTGAAGGCCTGGGCGGTGCGCAGGTCCCTGGTCGGGATCCGCGCGATGTCCCCGGTGACCTTGGTCAGCGCCGACGCCAGCGCCGAGGGCCGCCCGGTCAGCAGGGCCGCCGCCCGGTCCGCCGCCAGCTCCCGGTACCGGGACAGGGCCCGTATGAGCAGGAAGCTGATCGCGTACACGACCGCGGACACGCCCATCACGGCCGCGAGCACGGCGACGGTGTTCTGGTCCTTGCGCCCGCGGAACATCGACGAGTAGAAGGCGAACCGGACCATCAGCCCGGCGATCACGCCGAGGAACGACGCGATCGTGATCACGGCGACGTCCTTGTGCGCGACGTGCGACAGCTCGTGCGCGAGCACGCCCTCCAGCTCGGCGGGCTCCAGCCGGCGCAGCAGCCCGGTCGTCACGCAGACGACGGCGTTGTCGGGATTGCGGCCGGTCGCGAACGCGTTCGGCATGTCCATATCGGAGACGGCGACCACCGGCTTCGGCATGTCCGCCATGGCGCACAGCCGGTCGACCACGCCGTGCAGTTCCGGGTACTCCTCCCGCTCCACGACCCGCCCGTGCATGGCGAACAGCGCGATCCGGTCGGAGAACCAGTACTGGGCGGCGAGCAGCGCGGCCGCGATAGCGACGACCAGCACCCAGGACTTCAGCAGCGCGATCAGCGCGGCGACGAAGACCACGTACAACAGCCCGAGCAGGAACATCGTGACCGTCATCCGCACGGTCAGCCGCCGGTCGCTCCGGAAGCGGCTCTGCATCTTGGAACACCCCGCAGTCAACCCGCAGTCAGGCACTCGTCCCACTGCAAGTGTGCACCTGGCCGCCGCAATGAAACGGTCCCGATCGGCCCCGGGAGCCGCAAAAGGTCCCTGTGCGAAGGCTGTGTGGAAGTCCCTGCGGGAACGAGTCAGTACGGGGCCCGGAACCGCGCCCAGCCCAGCAGCAGGACGATCCCGGCGACGCAGCCCAGCACGATCGCCGTCGACACCCACGACGACCGGCGCGGTCCCGCCGCGTCCGGGCCGGCCCGGAAGGGCTGCGGTCCGGGCGGGTCGTGCTTCCACCGGGCAGCCAGCATCCGCGCCCGCGCCGACGGCTCCTTGTGCTCGGCCTCGTCCGCCCAGCGGAGGTCGAACTCCCGCTGGAACTCCCGCTGGAAGTCCCGCTGGAAGTCCCGCTGGAAGTCCCGCTGGAAGTCCCGCTGGAAGTCGTCCTGTCCCGACATCCCCGTATCTCCCCGTCACCTGCTGTCGAACAGCTGTGCACGCAAGGATACGGCGGCGGCGCCACGTCGGCGCGTCCTGGGCACGCCGCCTTGCGCGAACAACAGGCCAAACGTTTGGGTTCTCTGTTGACCCAAACGTTTGGGTTCGGCATCCTGCTTGGATCCTGAAGGGGGAGAGATGGCCGAACACGCCACGCACGCAACGGTTTTGCGTCCCGTACCGCTGCGGGAGCTGCCCGCCTACCGGCGCCTCGCCGTCGCCGCTCCGGGGAGTGCCCTGGTCCTCCTGGGCGCGGCGCTCAGGGTGGTCCTCAGGGCCGACCACGACGGCATCGGTGCTCTGGGCGGCGTGCTCATCGTCGTCCTGCTGGTGCTGGCGGCCGTCGGCTGGCTGGGGCTCTACGTCCGGCAGCGGTCGCGCAACCAGCGGCTCACGTACGCGGACGGCAGACTCACCGTCACCGACCGCCGCGGACGGTCCACATCGGTGCGGCCCGTGGAAGCCGTGGCCCACGGGGTGCGCGGGTTCATCGGGCAGAGCGTGCTGCTGGTGGTCTCCGGGGCCGAGGGGGGAGGCTCCGGTGCTGCTGCGCCTGGAGCACTGGGACTGGCGGTATCTGCAGGACAGGGTGCTGCTGCCCGCGGGGGTCGTCATCGACGTCCGGTCCGGCCGGCAGAGCACGGCACGTGACCTGCGGGCCGCCCACCCCGGCGTGCGGCTGCCGTTCTCCCTCGCGCACCCCCACCTGCTGACGCTCCTGCTCACCGTCGGGATCCTCGCGCTGATCACGACGGTCGTCGTGGCCGTGTCCCTGCCCTACCTGCTGTCCGGGTCCGGGTCGTGAAACCCGTCGGACGGGAGCGCGGACGGGCGGCGGTGGTCCTGTCGGGGGTGATCGCGGGTGTGGTCGCCGCGGTCGGACTCTGGGGCGCGGGGCGCGGGCTCGCCGGACTGGCGTACGACCAGCGCGATGACCGGCTCGTGGTGTGGTGGCTCCCGGTGGCCGCCGCGGCGGGCTTCGCCGTCTTCGACATCGGCCGACGGATGTGGGCGGCGGCGCTGTTCACCACGCTGGTCTGCCTGATGCCGATGCTGCGCCTGCACGTGCTGCACCAGGAAGCACTCCACGACCGGGGCCGGGTGGAACGGGCGGTGGTGACGGCGGAGTACGAGAGGGGCGCCCTGGACGCTGCCTCCTACTCGTACGACCTGAAGCTGCCCGGCGGGGCTCCGGCCGGCCGGCTGGACACCGGCGCGCGGCGACTGGCGGTGGGCCGTGCGGTGACCGTCACCGTCGATCCGCGCGGCGAGGTCGCCCCCGCGCTGGGCCGCCGCACCGGCACTCCCGCGGTGGGCCGCGCCCTGGAGACCGGCGTCGAGGCGGCGATGGCCCTGATGGCCGCGGGACTCGGCGCGGCGTGGGGAATGCGCCGAACCGGGGGGTGACCGGAGGGCGGATGGCGCCCACCGCGCCTCAGCCGAGGGCCGGTCCGACCGGAGAGCCGGTGGAGGCGCGGGTCACCAGTTCGGGGCGCAGCCGCTCGGACGTGGCACCGTCCCCGGCGATCAGACGCAGCAGTCGGCGTACGGCGATCCGGCCGAGGTCGGCCATGGGCGAGCGGACGCTGGTGAGGGGGACGGGCAGTTCGGCGGCGAGCGGGGTGTCGTTGTAGCCGGCCAGGGCCAGGTCCTCACCCAGGCGCAGGCCCAGGTCCCGGGCGGCGCCGATGGCGCCGATCGCGGCGAGGTCGTTGACGGCGAAGACCGCGGTCGGCCGGTCGGGGTGGCTGAGCAGCTCCGTGGCGGCGCGATGTCCGCCGGTGGTGTCGAAGCGGCAGTGGCGGACGCGGTGGGCGGGCAGGGGCAGTCCGGCCTCGCGGTAGCGGTCGGTGAAGCCGGCGGTGCGGTCGGCTCCGGTGCTGGCGAACGGCTCACCGGCGATGACGGCGACGCGCCGGTGTCCCAGGGCCAGGAAGTGCTCGGCCACCATCCGCCCGCCCAGATGGTCGTCGCAGGTCACGGCGGGGAGGTCGGTGCCGGTCCGGCGGTTGACGAGGACGAAGGGCACCCGCTCGAGCGGCGGACCGGCCAGCGTGGATCCGTCCAGATGCGCGTCACCGATGATCAGCCCGTCCACCCGGCGGCCCAGCATCATCGCGATCCGGTCGCGCTGCACGGCGGGATCGTCGTGGGTGTTGGTGACGAACGTGGAGAACCCGTGCTCGGTCGCCTCCTCCTCCACACCCTCGTAGATGGTCGCCACCACGATCTCCGCCAGCCGCGGGAACAGCACGCCGATCAGATTGCCGCGCTGGGTGCGCAGGCTGGTGGCGTGCGGGTTGGGTCGGTAGCCCAGTTCGTCGGCGAGCTCCTTGATCCGCCGGGCCGTCTCGCCGGACGCCGCGCGCCCCTGCTCCTGGGCCGGACCGTTCAGTACCCGGGAAACCGTCGAGACGTGCAGCCCCAGCCGCTGTGCGATCTCCTGCAACGTCACCGGACGCCCGTCGCCCGCCACACCCGACACCTGACACCGCCGTTCGCTCCGCGCACCTCGCCGTCGCCCCATTCTCACCGGCGGCCGAGAGACGAAGGACACGAAGGCCCCGCCACTCACCGTGAGTTCTGGTGAGCGGCGGGGCCTCGGCCACGGCTGTTCGCGGCTGTTTCCGCGGGTCAGGAGGGCGATCCGGCGCTCGTCGGAGCAAGTCCGATCCGCGCCGGATCACCCGCCTGTCACACGTCGAAGTACAGCTCGAACTCGTGCGGGTGCGGACGCAGCTGCAGCGGAGCGATCTCGTTCGCGCGCTTGAAGTCGATCCACGTCTCGATCAGGTCGGAGGTGAACACGTCACCGGCGAGCAGGAACTCGTGGTCGCGCTCCAGCGAGTCGAGGACGGCCGGGAGCGAGGTCGGGACCTGGGCGACGTTCGCGTGCTCCTCGGGAGCCAGCTCGTACAGGTCCTTGTCGATCGGCTCGGCCGGCTCGATCTTGTTCTTGATGCCGTCCAGGCCCGCGAGCAGCAGCGCCGCGAAGGCCAGGTACGGGTTGCCGGAGGCGTCGGGCGCGCGGAACTCGACGCGCTTGGCCTTCGGGTTCGAGCCCGTGATCGGGATGCGCATGGCCGCGGAGCGGTTGCGCTGCGAGTACACCAGGTTCACCGGCGCCTCGAAGCCCGGCACCAGGCGGTGGTACGAGTTCACGGTCGGGTTGGTGAAGGCCAGCAGCGACGGGGCGTGCTTGAGGATGCCGCCGATGTAGTAGCGGGCGGTGTCCGACAGGCCGGCGTAGCCCTGCTCGTCGTAGAACAGCGGGTCGCCGTTGCTCCACAGCGACTGGTGCACGTGCATGCCCGAGCCGTTGTCGCCGAAGATCGGCTTCGGCATGAAGGTCGCGGTCTTGCCGTTGCGCCAGGCGACGTTCTTCACGATGTACTTGAAGAGCTGGAGGTCGTCGGCGGCGGCGAGCAGCGTGTTGAACTTGTAGTTGATCTCGGCCTGGCCGGCGGTGCCGACCTCGTGGTGCTGGCGCTCGACCTGCAGGCCGGCCTTGGCCAGCTCCAGGGAGATCTCGGCGCGCAGGTCGGCGAAGTGGTCGACCGGCGGGACCGGGAAGTAGCCGCCCTTGTAGCGGACCTTGTAACCACGGTTGTCCTCGAGGGCGCCGGTGTTCCAGGCGCCCGCCTCGGAGTCGATGTGGTAGAAGGACTCGTTCTCCGACGTCTTGAAGCGCACGTTGTCGAAGACGTAGAACTCGGCCTCCGGACCGAAGTACGCGGTGTCCGCGATACCGGTGGAGGCCAGGTAGGCCTCGGCCTTCTTCGCCACGTTGCGCGGGTCACGGGAGTACTGCTCGCCCGTGATCGGGTCGTGGATGAAGAAGTTGATGTTGAGCGTCTTGTCCCGGCGGAACGGGTCGATGCGCGCGGTCGACAGGTCGGGGCGCAGCGCCATGTCGGACTCGTGGATGGCCTGGAAGCCGCGGATCGACGAACCGTCGAACGCCTGCTCGTCGTCGGGGTCGAACGCTTCGGCAGGCAGCGAGAAGTGCTGCATGACGCCCGGCAGGTCGCAGAAGCGGACGTCGATGAACTTGACGTCCTCGTCCGCGATGAACTTCTTGGCCTCGTCGGCGTTCTGGAACATCCAGCTCCTCCTACTCCCGACCGTCCTGCCGGGGTGGTAGTTCTTTCGTGCGGCCAGTGCGGTGGCACACGGTGCCCTCGACACTAGATACGGGTGATTTCTCAGGCGTGACCCATTTGTTTCGCACAAGTTAACCGGACTCGGGCTGCTCCACCCCCACCTGTCCGGATCGCGAAACGTGGGCAGTACGGTGGACGCGTGGACAAGAGGGAAGCGATCGGATCCTGGCTCTCGGGCCCCCGCGCGGCCGCCGAGGACGCCGGAGTCGACTTCGGATACCGCGGCGAGCAACTCGGCCTGCCGGAGGAGGGGCCGGGCTCGATCGCCCGCCCGGGACGGCGCCTCGGCGCCCTGGCCGTCGACTGGGGCCTGTGCCTGCTGATCGCATACGGCCTCGTCACCCATGGCTACGACCGGTCGACCGGCAACTGGGCGCTGCTCGTCTTCTTCGTGCTGGGCGCCCTGACGGTCGGCACGGTCGGCTTCACTCCCGGAAAGCGCCTCTTCGGTCTCCGGGTCGTCGCCCTGGACACCGGCCGTGTACAACCGCTGCGCGCGCTGCTGCGCACGGCGCTGCTGTGCCTGGCGGTCCCCGCCCTGATCTGGGACCGCGACGGCCGCGGCCTGCACGACCGCCTGGCCCGCACGGTCGAGGTCCGCATCTAGCGGACACCCGGCGGACGTCCGTCGCATACGGCGATGGGGCCGCCCGGAGTGATCCGGGCGGCCCCATCGCCGCACGGGCGTCGGTCGGGCAGCGGCCTGAAGGGGCGCGGGGAACTGCGCGAACGGCCACGACGGCGCCGCAGCGGTCCGACGGCACGACGCGGCACGTCCGACGGCAGGACGCGGCACGTCCGACGGCAGGACGCGGCACGTCCGGCGGCACCACGCGGCAGGTCCGACGCGTCCGACGGGGTATCCGGCGGAGCGCTCAGCGGGCCTTCGGGCCGCCCTTCGGGAGCTTCATGCCCCGCGGCATCGGCCCCTTCGGCAGCGGCATGTTGCTCATCAGGTCGCCGAGCGCGCGCAGCCGGTCGTTGGTCGCGGTGACCTGGGGGCCGGTGAGCACCCGCGGGAACTTCAGCATCGTGGTCCGCAGCTTCTTCAGCTCGACCTGGCCCTCGCCCGTGCCGACGATCACGTCGTGCACCGGCACGTCCGCGACGATGCGGTTCATCTTCTTCTTCTCGGCGGCCAGCAGGCTCTTGACCCGGTTCGGGTTGCCCTCGGCGACCAGGACGATGCCGGCCTTGCCGACGGCCCGGTGCACCACGTCCTGGCTGCGGTTCATCGCCACCGCGGGGGTCGTCGTCCAGCCCCGGCCGATGTTGTCGAGCACGGCCGCGGCGGCGCCCGGCTGGCCCTCCATCTGCCCGAAGGCCGCTCGCTCGGCCCGGCGCCCGAACACGATCGCCGTCGCGAGGAAAGCGAGCAGGAAGCCCAGGATTCCGAGATAGATGGGGTGACCGATCAAGAAACCGATCGCGAGGAAGACACCGAGGGTGGTGATGCCGACAGCCGCGAGTACAAGACCGATCTTCTTGTCGGCCCTGCGGGTCATCTTGTAGGTCAGGGCGATCTGCTTCAGTCGCCCGGTGTTCGCAGCGTCCGCTGCGGTTTCCTTCCTCGCCATGCCACGAAGTCTACGTGGCCCCGGGAGCGTCGACGACGGCGGTGCCGGTGGGGAAGGGGCGCGGGAGGATCGGGGAGGCCCCTCAGACGCTCCGGCCGCTCGGTCGCTCGGTCGCTCGACCGCTCGACCCGGCCGCTCAGCTGCCCGGCCGCTCGGCGCGGTCGCTCAGCCGCGCGGGCTCTCGGTCGCGGCGGGCGCGCGGAGGCGCATCGCGGTGGCGGTCTGTTCGAGGACCCGCTGGGCCTCGACCCGGTCCTTGGCCCGGCGGCGGTCCTCCAGGACGGAGGTCCAGGCGTTGCGGCGGGCGGTGCGCTGGCCGCTGCTCATCAGCAGCGACTCGACGGCGCGCAGGGCGTCGGTGAAGGACGGAATGGCGGTTGCCCGGACGGGCGGCGCTGCCTGCATGGTGGAGGTCCCCCCTCGGTACGGTTCCGGGTGCGGATGTACGTGGCGTGATTCCAGGGTCACTGTTCGGTGTTACCAGGGCGTGACCGACCGGTCAAACGCCCATGAAGCGCCGATGCGCGCTGATGAGCGGGCGGTGAACGCCGACGCGGCCCCGGCCGAAGCCCTCATCTGCGAGGACGGCCGGGACCGCGTCGATCCGGTCGCTACCGGTCGGTAGGATCTTGTGCGCGAATTCACACGCTTGGCGCACACCGTGCGGGGCGCGCCGGCTGACGGACTGTCAGGCAGGTCACACGGCCTGCGGGGCGACGTGCGCGTCCCCCGGCTGCGGAGCGGCCGACTGACGCAGCTCCACGGCCATCCGGTACAGCCGCCCGGCGCGGTAGGAGGAGCGCACCAGCGGGCCGGACATGACCCCGGAGAAGCCGATCTGCTCGGCCTCCTCCTTCAGCTCGACGAACTCCTGCGGCTTGACCCAGCGCTCCACCGGGTGGTGGCGCACGGACGGGCGCAGGTACTGCGTGATGGTGACCAGCTCGCAGCCGGCGTCGTGCAGCTGCCGCAGCGCGTCGCTGACCTCCTCGCGGGTCTCGCCCATGCCGAGGATGAGGTTGGACTTGGTGACCAGGCCGTAGTCGCGGGCGGCCGTGATGACCTTCAGCGAGCGCTCGTAGCGGAAGCCGGGGCGGATCCGCTTGAAGATCCGCGGGACCGTCTCGACGTTGTGCGCGAAGACCTCCGGCCGGGAGGAGAAGACCTCCTGGAGCTGCTCGGGGACCGCGTTGAAGTCGGGGGCCAGCAGCTCGACCTTGGTGCGCCCGCCCTCGCGGCCGGCGGTCTGCTCGTGGATCTGCCGCACGGTCTCGGCGTACAGCCAGGCGCCGCCGTCCTCGAGGTCGTCGCGGGCGACGCCGGTGATGGTGGCGTAGTTCAGGTCCATCGTGACCACGGACTCGCCGACGCGGCGCGGCTCGTCGCGGTCGAGCGCCTCGGGCTTGCCGGTGTCGATCTGGCAGAAGTCGCAGCGCCGGGTGCACTGGTCGCCGCCGATGAGGAAGGTCGCCTCGCGGTCCTCCCAGCACTCGTAGATGTTCGGGCAGCCCGCTTCCTGGCAGACCGTGTGCAGGCCCTCGCTCTTCACGAGGTTCTGCATCTTGGTGTACTCGGGGCCCATTTTCGCCCGGGTCTTGATCCACTCGGGCTTGCGCTCGATGGGGGTCTGGCTGTTGCGGACCTCCAGGCGCAGCATCTTGCGTCCGTCGGGGGTGACTGCGGACACAGCGGCTCCCTGTAGCTTTCGATTCCTCGGCGTACACCAGGGTACGCCCGTGATGTGTACGGCCTTCCGGCCGGGCCGACCCCCGGCGGTGGGGGCCCGTTCCCCTTACGCGGAAGCCCGCTCGATCTCCCGCGGCTTCGGCTCCGCGGTCTCCAGGACGTCCCTCAGATGCCGTTCCACCACCGGCAGCACCTCGTCGATCGTGACGTCCCGGCCCAGTTCGCCGGCCAGCGAGGCGACCCCCGCGTCCCGGATCCCGCACGGGATGATCTTGTCGAACCAGCGGTTGTCCGGGTTCACGTTCAGGGCGAAGCCGTGCATGGTGACGCCCTTGGCGACCCGGATGCCGATCGCGGCGATCTTGCGGTCCTCGCGGCGCTGGCCGGCGTTGGAGGGCGCGTACTCGGGGCCGTTGAGCCGCGGGTCGAACTCCTCGTCGTGCAGCCGGGGGTCGAAGTCCAGCGACAGCCCGCCCAGCGCGGGGCGCCGCTCCACCGGGTCGCCGAGCACCCACACGCCGCTGCGGCCCTCGACCCGGGTGGTCTCCAGGCCGAACTCCGCGCAGGTGCGGATCAGGGCCTCCTCGAGCCGGCGTACGTGCGCCACCACGTCCACCGGACGCGGCAGCTTCAGGATCGGGTAGCCCACCAGCTGGCCCGGGCCGTGCCAGGTGATCTTGCCGCCGCGGTCGACGTCGACGACCGGGGTGCCGTCCAGCGGGCGCTCGTCGTCCGCGGTGCGCCGGCCGGCGGTGTAGACCGGCGGGTGCTCCAGCAGCAGCACGGTGTCGGGGATCTCGTCCGCGAAGCGCGCCGCGTGCACCCGGCGCTGTTCGTCCCACGCCTGCCGGTACTCGACCGCCTGCGCGCCGAACCCCATCTGGACGAACCGCAACTCGCTCACGGCAAGCGCCTCCCTCGAATCCGTAAGGCATGACATGCGCCCACGCCACTGTACGTCCGCCCGGACCGCGTCAGCTCCATGGTCAATCCTCACACGATCGGATGAATGAAGGTCGAAATGTGCGACCGGGCGCTCACGCTCCGCTACATTCGCGCCGTTCACCAGGCCATAAGGGCTGCTCACAGGCAATCCGGGCACCACGGACTCCTTCGAGGCCGCTGGGGGTCCGAAAGGCAGGAGACCGCACCGCAGATGACGGAACGACCCGCGCAGCGCACTCCCAACCGACAGCTCGCCGCGCTCATCGCAGAAGCGGGCTTCTCCAACGCGGGTCTCGCCCGCCGGGTGGACCAGCTCGGCCTGGAACACGGCCTGGATCTCAGATACGACAAGACCTCCGTCACCCGGTGGCTGCGCGGCCAGCAGCCCCGCGGCACCACCCCCGCCCTGATCGCCGAGGTCTTCACCCGACGCCTCGGCCGCCGCCTCACCGCCCAGGACCTCGGCCTGGAAGCCTGCGCGCCGGTCTACGCGGGGCTGGAGTTCGCCGGCACCCCGGAGGAGGCCGTCGACATCGTCAGCGGGCTGTGGCGCAAGGACTCCGGCAGCCACGCCGAGCTGCGCAAGATCGCGTTCACCCCGGCGGGGCTCGTGGTGCCCAGCCGGGACTGGCTGATCGGCCGCGCCGACGACCGCGTCGCCCGCGGCGAGCAGCCGTCCCCGGCCGTCGAGGCCGCCCGGGCGGGCCGGACCCCCGCCGTCCCCGCCCGGGGCCGCCCCGTGGTGCCCCGCCAGCGCGGCGCCGAACGCTCACCCGGCCAGAAGGTCACCGCCGGCGACGTCGCCGCGCTGCGCTCGGTCGCCGACCTGTTCCGCGCCCTCGACCACATGTACGGCGGCGGCCACGCCCGGCAGGCCCTGGTGCGCTACCTGGAGCACGAGTGCGAGCCGAT
Organism: Streptomyces sp. NPDC020490; assembly: GCF_044335305.1. Lineage (NCBI taxonomy): Bacteria > Bacillati > Actinomycetota > Actinomycetes > Kitasatosporales > Streptomycetaceae > Streptomyces > Streptomyces sp. NPDC020490. The sequence goes on from NZ_JBIRUY010000006.1 coordinate 196,739, forward strand.
GCTGCGCGGCACCTACGGCGAGCAGACCGGCCGCCGCCTGTTCGCCGCCACCGCCGACCTGACCCGGCTCGCGGGCTGGACGTCGTACGACATCGCCGCGCACGGACTCGCCCAGCGCTACTTCGTGCAGGCGCTGCGGCTCGCCCAGGCCGCCGGCGACCGGGCCTACGGCAGCTATGTCCTGGTCACCATGAGCCGGCAGGCCGTCTACCTGGGCCACGGCCGCGAGGCCGTGCAGCTCGCACGCGTGGCCCAGCAGGGCGTCGGCACCGGCGCCCCGCCGCTCGTGCAGGCGCTGCTGCACGCGGCCGAGGCGCGCGGGCACGGCGTGCTCGGCGAGGTGCGCAACTGCACCGCCTCGCTGGTGCGCGCCGAACGCGCCCTGGAGACGGCCCGCCCCGGCGACGAGGTCCCGTCCTGGGCGCGCTCCTTCGACGAGGCGCAGCTCGCCGACGAGTTCGGGCACTGCCACCGGGACCTGCAGCAGTTCCGCGCGGCCGCCCAGCACGCCGAGCGCTCCCTGCAACTGCGCGCGCCCTCCTACGCGCGCAGCCGCCTGTTCAGCCGTGTCGTGCTCGCCTCCGCCCGGCTCGGCCTCGGCGAACTCGACGAGGCCTGCCGGCTCGGCGTGGAGGCCGCCGCGCAGTCCGCGGAGATGCGGTCGGTCCGGGCGGTCGAGTACGTCAAGGACTTCGAGCGCCGGCTCGAGCCGTACAAGGACGCGGCGCCGGTGCGGGGCTACCGGGACAAGATCGCGGCACTGCAGTAGACCGGCCCGTCGCGGACCGGCCCGTCGCGGACCGGTCACGTCCCGGACCGGTCACGTCCCGGACCGGTCACGTCCCGGACCGGTCACGTCCCGGACCGGCGCCTCAGGCCGCCTCGCGCAGCGCGGTGCCCGGCGGTTCGGCCCGGTGCATCGAGCCCGCGCCCAGGTCGGCCAGGATCGCCGCGGAGGCCCGGTGGCCGGAGTGCAGGGCACCCTGGACCGTGCTGGTGTCGCGGTGGTCGCCGCACACGTACAGGCCCGCCAGCAGGCGTACCGGCCGCCGCAGGTCGTGCGGTGGCCGCATGGCCGGCACGGCCTCGGCGGTGTGGTGCACGGCGAGGGTCTCCCAGCGCGCCGTCGAGGTGCCGTACAGCCGGGCCAGGTGCATGCGCACGGCCGTGTCGAGCTCCGGCGAGGGCGGGCCGAGGACCGTCGAGGAGACCAGGGTGCGGCCCGCGGGCGCGCGGGAGGGATCGACCCGGCTGACGACCGCGGTGTGCGCGACCGGGCCGCCCCGGTCCGCGTCGAGCAGCAGGAAGGCTCCCGTGCCGGGCGGCTCGTCGGTCGCGTGGTGCACCACCGTCACCGGGTGGAAGTCCGGCACGCGCAGACCGGGCAGCAGCTCCGCGGCGGCCCGCGCGCCGGTCGCCAGCAGCACCGCCCGGCAGCGGATCTCGCCGTGCTCGGCGGTGGTCACACCGTTCGTGGAGACGGAGGTGACCCGGACGCCGGTGTGCACGGTGCCCGGCGGCAGCCCCCGGGCGAGCAGTTCCGGCAGCGCCTCGGCGCCGCCCTCCGGCAGGCACAGCCGCCCGCTCGCGTACGCGCGCAACGCGAGGTCGGCGACCCTGCTGGACGTGGTCAGCTCCGGGTCGCACAGCAGCGCGGCGAGCAGCGGGCGCAGGAACCCGTCGACCGTGCGGGCGGGCAGGCCGCGGGCCGCCAGGGCCTGCCCGGCGGGCAGCTCCGGCCGGGCCAGCAGCCGTTCGGCGCGGGTGGCGGCCAGGCGTGCCAGGGCGGTGCCCAGGCGGGCCTGGTCGACAGCGGTGCCCAGCGGGGCGCCGGACCGGGGAGCGCTCCGGGAGGGGGTGCTCGCCAGCGCGCGCACCGCGTGGAGTGCGCCCCGTGCGCCCCCCGTGGTCGCGGGAAGTCCGGCGCGGTGCCTGCGCCCGTCGCTGTGCAGCAGGACACCCGGGGCGAAGGGCCGCAGGACCAGCCCGTCGAGACCGGGTGTCAGACGTAGTTCGGGATACGCCGTGCACAGCAGCTGTCCGACGCGGTCGAGCCGGAACCCGTCGACCTTCTCCGTGGCCATGCGGCCGCCGGCGCACGGGCCGGCCTCCAGGACCGTGGTCGTCACTCCTGCGCTGGTCAGCCGGTGCGCCGCGGAGAGCCCGGCTAGCCCGGCTCCCACGATGACGACGTCCGCCCGGTACATGGGCTCAAGCACGTGCCCCTCCTCGAGGTTGCGCGGCCGGTGGAGACGTGATGCCCCCGACAGGCTCCGGGAATACCCGAGTTCGGGTCGAGGTTAGGGCCGTGACCGACCGTCGGCAGTCGCGCACGGACAGGGCACGGTCGCACACCGGTCGCATGCGGTCATGCCCCGGCACCCGCCGCGCTCCGCCGTCGCCGGGCTCGACGGACGCCGTGTTCCGCTGTCGCCGTGTCCGGCACCCGCCGCGCTCCGCTGTCGCCGGGCTCGACGGACGCCGTGTTCCGCTGTCGCCGGGCTCGGTGGTGGCCGGGCTTCGCTGTCGCCGTGTCCGGCACCCGCCGCGCTCTGCTGTCGCCGGGCTCGGTGGTGGCCGGGCTCTGCTGTCGCCGTGTCCGGCACCCGCCGGGCTCTGCTGTCGCCGGGCTCGGTGGTGGCCGGGCTCTGCTGTCGCCGTGTCCGGCACCCGCCGGGCTCTGCTGTCGCCGGGCTCGGCACCCGCCGGGCTCTGCTGTCGCCGGGCTCGGTGGTGGCCGGGCTTCGCCGCCGCCGGGCTCGACGGACGCCGTGTTCCGCTGTCGCCGTGTCCGGCACCCGCCGCGCCCGGCACCCGCCGCGCCCGGCGACCGCCGCGCCCCGTGGGCGCTACGGCTGCGTTTCCGCTGCCCTGATCGAGTCCTCGATGTCCGGGAACGCGAACGCGAACCCCGACGCCAGCAGCCGGGCCGGCAGCACCCGTGCGCTGCCCAGCACGTCCCCGGCCATCTCGCCGAGCACCGTCCGCAGCACCGCCGCCGGCACCGGCAGCAGCGTCGGCCGGTGCAGCACGCGCCCCATCGCCGCGGTGATCTCCCGGTTGGTCCGCGGATGGGGGGCGGTCAGGTTGACCGGCCCGGACAGGCCGTCGGTGTCGATCAGATGCCGCAGGGCGGCCACCTCGTCATGCAGCGAGATGTACGACCAGTACTGCCGCCCGTCGCCCATCCGCCCGCCGAGCCCCGCCTTGAACAGCGGGAACAGCCGGGCCCAGGCCCCGCCGGAACGGGCCACCACCAGCCCCGTCCGCGCGAACACCGTGCGCACGCCCGCCTCCTGGGCGGGCGCCGCCGCGCCCTCCCACTCCACGCACAGCGCGGGCAGGAAGCCCTCCCCGGGCGGCGCGCTCTCGTCGACCGCGCGGTCGCCGGTGTCGCCGTAGAAGCCGATCGCGCTGCCGTTCACGAACACCCGCGGCCTGCGCTCCAGCGCGGCGACCGCCTCCGCCAGCGTCGAGGTGCCGCGCACCCGGCTGTCGCGGACCGTCCGCTTGTACTCCTCCGTCCACCGCCGGTCGCCCACCCCGGCGCCCGCGAGGTTGACCACCGCGTCGCACCCGGCGAGCCCGGCCGCGTCCACGTACCCCTCCTCGGGGTTCCAGCGCACCTCGTCCCGCTCCCGCGCCGCCCGGCGGACCAGCCGCACCACCTCGTGCCCGTCGGCCCGCAGGGACCGCACCAGCGCCGAGCCGATCAGACCCGAGGCGCCGGCCACCGCGATTCGTGAACTCTCCATGATCCCCATCCTGTACGGGCGTGTCAGGTCCCGGTCCGGTTCCGGGGCCCCCTCATAGAGTGACCGTCATGTCCGCCACACACATACGCCACGCCACGTACGCCGACGAGGACGCCCTGTGCCTGCTCGACCGGGCGACCTGGTCCCCCCTGCACGCGGTCACCCCGCCCCCGCGGGAGCCGTACGAGCCCTTCTTCCGGGAGACCGCGGGCCCCGGCGACCACCTGGTCGCCGAGACCGACGGCCGTGTCGTGGGCTACATCCGCCTCGGCTTCCCCACCGAACTGGCGTCCAACGCGCACGTCCGGCAGATCCGCGGGCTGGCGGTGGCCGAGGAGGCCCGCGGCAGGGGCGTCGGCCGGGCGCTGCTGCGCGCCGCCGTCGAGGAGGCCCGCGACCGCGGCGCCCGCCGCATCACCCTGCGGGTACTGGGCCACAACACCGCCGCCCGCAAGCTGTACGAGTCCGAGGGCTTCGTCGTCGAGGGCGTACAGCCGGAGGAGTTCTGCCTGGACGGCGCGTACGTCGACGACGTCCTCATGGGCCGCTTCCTGTGACCCCGGGTTCCTGCCCCGGGGCTCCCGCGGCCGTCAGTTCCTGAGCGCCCTCAGGAACTGACCAGGCCGCCCGTGTCCACCGGCGCCGTCGCCGTGGCGGCGCGCCCGGCGTCGGAGGCCACCTCGGCGGCCGTCAGGACGTAGCCCGTCCCGTCGTCGGAGGTGGAGCGGGCGAAGACGACACCGTAGACCCGGCCGTCGGTGGTCAGCAGCGGGCCGCCGGAGTTGCCGGGGCGGACGGTGGAGCGGATCGCGTAGATCTCCCGCGTCACCGTCGACTCGTTGTAGATGTCCCGGCCGGTCGCCCGCACCCGGTTCGCCACCGTCGCCGCCTGCAGGTTCAGGTCGCCGTCCTGCGGATAGCCGGCCACCACCGCCGAGTCCCCGCGCGCCGCGCCGTCGTCGAAGCGGAGCACGGGGGCGGTCAGCCCCGGCACGTACAGCACGGCCACGTCCCGCTCGGGGTCGAACAGCACCACGCGCGCCTCGTACAACGGCCCGACCCCGCCCACCCGCACGCTCGGGGCGTCGATGCCGGCCACCACGTGGGCGTTGGTCATCACGTGCTCCCGGGCGTACACGAACCCGCTGCCCTCCCGGCCCTGGTCGCCGGAGACGCCCTCGATCTTCACGGTGCTCAGCTTCGCCGCGTTCGTCGCGCTCGCCGTGACGCTGTCGCCGGAGGGCTCGGCCACCCGCGCCGTCGACTCGTTCTCGAAGGGGTTGAAGACCTGCGGGAAGCCCGCCCGGTCCAGCGCCGACGTCGCCCGCGAGAACCACGCCGGCGTGGTCTGCGGCATCGCCTCCTGCACCGTGCCGAGCAGCGCCGAGTCCCGGATCGCCGTCGTGACCACCGGCGACGAGGACGCGCCCAGCACGCTCGCCGCCACCCACGCCACGATCAGCACCGCCACCGTGTTGGCCGCGGCCCCGCCGACCCCGTCCGCCACCCGCAGCGGCCCCCGGTCCAGCTCGCGGCGCAGCAGCAGCGCCAGCCGGCCCGCCAGCTCGTGCCCCAGCACGGCCGGCACCAGCACGGTCAGCACCGCGGTCACGGTCGCGCGGGTGGTCCCCGGCGTCACCAGGCCCATCACCGACGGCAGCACCCACACACCGACGACCGCGCCGCCGACGAACCCGGCCAGCGAGACGCAGCCGGCCACCAGCCCGCGCCGGTAACCGGACACCGCGTAGGCCGCGACCACCAGCAACAGGAGGATGTCGAGCAGGTCCACCAGGCCGCCTTTCTCTCGGACCCCTCAGTACGGACGGGACGGGCCCGCTGATCAGTCACGCGCGCGTGCGGCGCCCGGAACCGGGCCACGCGTGCGTGTATCCCGAAAAACGTCGCGGACCGGGACGATGGTTCCACCGGGTGGCACACCACACATCGCGGACGCGGGGGATCGGCCCGACAGTGGGACCATGCGTGTCTTCCGACCGGCCTTACGAAGAGCGCGCAGGGCGCGCAGGCGAGCCGTGGCGCGCATACGCCGGCTGCCCCACGCCACGCGGGTGACGCTCGTCTGCCTGCCCGCGCTGGCCGCCGTCCTCGTGCTGGCGCTGTTCGTGAGCGACGCCGGCCGGCCGGCCGCCGTCCACCGCCCCCGGCCCGCCCCCGCGACCCGCCCCGCCCAGCCCCCGGCCGCCCGGCCGCCCATCGTGCCCCGCTCGGCCTGGCTCGGCCCCGCGCGGCTGCACCCCCAGCCGCCCCCGCGCTACGCCGACGAGGTCATCGCCGTCGTCGTCCACCACACCGACTCGCCCAACGGGTACGCGTGCGCCGACGCGCCCCGCGTCATCCGCCGCATCTACGACGAGCAGACCGGCGTCCGGGGATGGGACGACATCGGCTACAACTTCCTCGTCGACCGCTGCGGCACCATCTACGAGGGCCGCGCCGGAGGCGTCGACCGTCCCGTCGTCGGCGCCCACACCCAGGGCTTCAACCACCGCACGGCCGGCGTCGCCGCCATCGGCACCTTCACGGCCGGCATGACCGTCCCGAAGGCCATGACCGACGCGATCGCCGCCGTCGCCGCCTGGAAGCTGGGCCTGGCCGGCGTCGACCCGCGCACCATCGTCCACCTGATCTCCAGCAGCGGCCTCAGCCGCTATCCCGCCGGCGCCTCCGCCGCGCTGCCCGCGATCGCCGGCCACGACGACGGCTACCGGACGAGCTGCCCGGGCGCCGCGCTGTCCGCCCGCCTGCCGGAGATCAGGGAGCTGGCGGCGCGGTTGCAGGGCCGCTCGTCACACCCACAGCGACGCCACAGCCGACGCGCAGGGCACGCAGATCCCGCCCGTCTACGGTCGTGACCACAAGCCGACCGGAGGTGGGGAACATGAGCGACATCAGCAGCAGGGGACGTTTCTGGACGGTGGTCTGCGCGGTCGCGACCGTCGTCCTCGGCCCGGCCGCCGCCACGGCGTCCGCGCTCGACCAGGCCAACAAGGCGCCGCTGCACCACGCGGTGGCGGCCGAACGGACGCAGGCGTACCTTCCCTCGGAACCGACCGGCCGCCGGCGCACCGCCGCCTGAGCGGTCGGTCGGCGCGCTCAGCGCGTCCGTGCGTCCCTGCGTCCCTGCGTCCCTTGCGTCCCTTGCGTCCCCGCGTCCGTGCGGTCAGTCCCTGAAGCGCTCCCACAGCCGGGGGTACCGCTCCGCCAGCGCCCGCTCGTCCTCGAAGTCGACGGGGGCGCCCGTCGGTTCGAGCGGCGCGGGAGGGATGCCCAGGTCGGGCGCGACGGTGCCGGTGAGCTGCTCGTACGCCTCGTCCGCGGCGTAGCCGAGCTCCTCGCCGTCGCCGTCGACCTCCTCGTCGAAGTCCTCCAGCAGGTCCGCCAGCGCGTCCGGGTCGTGCACCGCGCCCTCGTACACCTCGCGGCCCTGACCGATCAGCCAGCAGCGGAAGAAGTCGAAGGCGTCGTCGCTCGCGCCGTCCAGCAGCACCCAGGCGGCGCCCCACAGGTCCCAGGTGTAGGCGCGGTTGTAGCGGGCCTCGAAGTGACGGGCGAAGTCCAGCACCAGCTCCGGGTCGAGCCCCAGCAGACGCTCCACGAGCAGCTCGGCCTGCTCCTCGGGGTCGCCCTCGGCGGCCTCCCGGGTGGCGTCCACCAGCTCCCAGAACTCCGTCTCGTCCATCACGCGTCCAGCATCGGCCCTGGGCGGGCGGGGCGCACGCGGAGTGCGGCGGACCGCCGCGCCCCGTACAGAAGGGCGAGCCGGGCCGCGTCGTCGGCGAGACGCGCCCGCAGAGCCGCCGGCGCCAGCACCTCCGCCTCCGGCCCCAGCGCCGTGAGCTGGGTGTGGGCGACCTCCTCGGACTCCACCGGCAGGGTCACCGTCACCCAGCCGTCGCCGTCGGGCGCGCCCGCCGCGGCCAGCGCCTCCCGGGCAGCCTGCGGATCGACGGCGTACGGCAGCCTGCGCACCCCCTCGCCGGACAGCCGCACCACCACCTCGGCCCGCAGGATCGACCGGGCGAACTGCTCGGCCCGCTCCTCCCAGAAGGCGGGCAGGTCGAAGCCCTCGTCCCGCTCGAAGCGCTCGCCGTCCGCCTCGACCGCCGTGAACCGGTCGAGGCGGTACACGCGGCAGGAGCCGCCGGCCGCCACCCGCGCGCACAGGTACCAGACCCCCGCCTTCAGCACCAGGCCGTACGGCTCCAGCTCCCGCTCGACCTCCGCCTCCCGGCCGCGGTAGCGCGCGGTGATCCGCCGGTCGTCCCACACCGCCCGCGCCACGGCGGGCAGCAGCTCGGGCGTCGCCGGCTCGGTGAACCAGTTCGGCGCGTCCAGGTGGAACCGCTGGGCTGCCGTCCGCGGCGCGTCCCGCAGGGACGGCCCGAGGGCCGCGGACACCTTCAGCCGGGCCGCCGAGGCCGCGTCCTGGAGCCCCATCTCCCGCAGCGCGCCGGGCACACCGCTCAGGAACAGCGCCTCCGCCTCGTCGCGCGCCAGTCCGGTCAGCCGGGTGCGGTAGCCGCCGATCAGCCGGTAACCGCCGGCCCGCCCCCGGTCCGCGTACACCGGCACGCCCGCCTCCGACAGCGCCTGCGCGTCCCGGGTGACCGTCCGCTCCGACACCTCCAGCTCCCGCGCCAGCTCGGCGGCGGTCATCGAGGGACGGGACTGCAGCAGCAGCACCATTCTGATCAGCCGGGCAGCACGCATACGGTCATCATGCACGCGGCCGGGCCCCCGCCGGGGCGGGGACCCGGCCGCACGGCGGGGGCCACGGACCGCTGGGCGCCGTACCAGCGGGTACTCACAGGCCGTAGGCCGTACTACAGGCCGTACCTCTCGCGCGCTTCCTTCACCGCCGTCGCCTTCACCTCGCCGCGCCGGGCCAGCTGGGCCAGGGCCGCGACGACGACCGACTCGGCGTCCACGCCGAAGTGGCGGCGGGCGGCCTCACGGGTGTCGGAGAGGCCGAAGCCGTCGGCGCCGAGCGAGGACCAGTCCTGCTCGACCCACTGCGCGATCTGGTCCGGTACCTGGCGCATGTAGTCGGAGACCGCGAGCACCGGGCCCTCGGCGCCGTGCAGCGCCCGGCGGACGTACGGCACCCGCTCCTCGCCGCGCAGCAGGGCCGCGTCGGCGTCCAGGGCGTCGCGGCGCAGCTCCGTCCAGGAGGTCGCGGACCACACGTCGGCGGCCACGCCCCACTCCTCGGCGAGCATCCGCTGAGCCCGGACGACCCAGTGGATCGCCGTGCCGGAGCCCAGCAGCTGGATGCGCGGGGCGTCGGCCGCCGGGGCGAACCCGGCCGACTCGGCCGTGCTGAAGCGGTACAGGCCCTTGACGATGCCCTCGTCGACGCCCGGGTCGGACGGCTTCGCCGGCTGCGGCAGCGGCTCGTTGTAGACGGTCAGGTAGTAGAAGACGTTCTGGTCCTCGCCCGGCTTCGCCTCGCCGTACATCCGGCGCAGCCCCTCGCGGACGATCACCGCGATCTCGTAGGCGAACGCCGGGTCGTAGCTGAGCGCGGCCGGGTTCGTGGCCGCGATGACCGGGGAGTGGCCGTCGGCGTGCTGCAGGCCCTCGCCGGTGAGCGTCGTGCGGCCCGCCGTGGCGCCGACCAGGAAGCCGCGGCCGAGCTGGTCGCCGAGCTGCCACATCTGGTCGGCCGTGCGCTGCCAGCCGAACATCGAGTAGAAGATATAGAACGGGATCATCGCCTCGCCGTGCGTCGCGTACGACGTCGAGGCGGCGATGAAGTCGGCCATCGAACCGGCCTCGGTGATCCCCTCGTTGAGGATCTGGCCGTTCTTGGCCTCCTTGTAGTACATCAGCTGGTCGCGGTCGACCGGCTCGTACGTCTGGCCCTTGGGGGAGTAGATCCCCAGGGACGGGAACAGGCTCTCCATGCCGAAGGTGCGGGCCTCGTCGGGGACGATCGGCACCCAGCGCCGGCCGGTCTCCTTGTCGCGGACCAGGTCCTTGATCAGGCGGACGAACGCCATGGTGGTGGCCACGTTCTGGGAGCCGGAGCCCTTGTCGAAGGCGGCGAACGCCTTCTCGGCGGGGGCGGGCAGCGGCGCCACCGGGTGCACCCGGCGGGCCGGGGCCGGGCCGCCGAGGGCCGCGCGGCGCTCCTGGAGGTAGCGCACCTCGGGGGAGTCCGCGCCCGGGTGGCCGTAGGGGACCACGCCGTCGGTGAAGTCGCTGTCCTTGATCGGCAGTTCGAGCAGGTCGCGCATCGCCTTGAACTCGTCCACCGTCAGCTTCTTCATCTGGTGGTTGGCGTTCTTCGACGCGAAGCCCTCGCCGAGGGTGAAGCCCTTGACCGTCTGGGCCAGGATGACCGTCGGGGCGCCCTGGTGCTCGACGGCCGCCTTGTAGGCCGCGTACACCTTGCGGGACTCGTGGCCGCCGCGGGAGAGGTGGAAGCACTCCAGGATCTTGTCGTCGCTCAGCAGCTTCGCCATCTCGGCGAGCGCCGGGTCGGCGCCGAAGAAGTCCTGGCGGATGTAGGCCGCGTCGCGGGTCTGGTACGTCTGCACCTGCGCGTCCGGCACCTCACGCAGCCGCCGGACGAGCGCGCCGGTGGTGTCCAGGGCGAACAGCTCGTCCCAGGCCGAGCCCCACAGCGTCTTGATCACGTTCCAGCCGGCGCCGCGGAACTGGGCCTCCAGCTCCTGCACGATCTTGAAGTTGGCGCGGACCGGGCCGTCGAGGCGCTGCAGGTTGCAGTTGATGACGAAGGTCAGGTTGTCCAGCTGCTCGCGCGCGGCCAGCGCGAGGGCCGCCGTCGACTCGGGCTCGTCCATCTCGCCGTCGCCGAGGAAGGCCCACACGTGGGACGCGGAGACGTCCTTGACGCCGCGGGCGGTGAGGTAGCGGTTGAAGCGGGCCTGGTAGATCGCCGACAGCGGGCCGAGGCCCATCGACACCGTCGGGAACTCCCACAGCCACGGCAGGCGGCGCGGGTGCGGGTAGGACGGCAGGCCGTTGCCCCCGGCCTCCTGGCGGAAGTTGTCCAGGTGCGTCTCGCTCAGGCGGCCGTCGAGGAAGGCGCGGGCGTAGATGCCGGGGGAGGCGTGGCCCTGGATGTAGAGCTGGTCGCCCGAGCCGCCGGTCGCCTTGTCGAGTTTGCCGTGGAAGAAGTGGTTGAAGCCGGTCTCGTACAGCCAGGCCGCGGAGGCGAAGGTGGCGATGTGGCCGCCGACGCCGTGCTTCGCGCCCCGGGTGACCATGGCGGCCGCGTTCCAGCGGTTCCACGCGGTGATCCGGGCCTCCATCGCCTCGTCACCGGGCACGGCGGGCTCGGCGGCGGTGGGGATGGTGTTGACGTAGTCGGTCTCGAGGAGCTTGGGCAGCGCGATGCCGGCGCCTTCCGCGCGCTCCAGCGTGCGGCGCATCAGGTACGCGGCACGGTGCGGGCCGGCCGCCTTGGCGACCGCGTCCAGCGAGGCCTGCCACTCGGCGGTCTCCTCCGGGTCGCGGTCCGGGAGCTGGTCGAGCTCGCTGGGCTGGATGGCGTTGGGGTCGGTCATGTCGCCGCCTTCCTCAGTCGAAGGGGGTTCCCTCATCGGTAAGGGTTTGGGGGTGCCCTTGGTCTTTGGCAGGACAGGGCGGAGGGCTCGGGTTCGAGCCCGTCCGCGACTGTATCTCCCTGATCGATGATCGATCAAAGGGTGACAGGCAAAATCTCTTGATGACGAGAAAGTAGGCACCGGGTGCCGTTCGAACAGGCACCCGGTGCCGCGTTCTGGGGTGGGTCGGCGGGCCGTTTCCGCAGGTGAGCGCGGCGCCGCTCGGCCGAGTCAGGCGCGCGGAGCGCAGCCCAGCACGTGCGCCTTCACCAGCTCGGCGATCCTCGGGTCACGCCGGCGGAACGCCTGCACCAGCTCCTCGTGCTCCTCGGCGTACGACTGCTGCACCGTCCCCAGCCACCGGATCGACAGCGCCGTGAAGACCTCGATGCCCAGGCCCTCCCAGGTGTGCAGCAGCACCGAGTTGCCGGCCGCCCGCACCAGCTCCCGGTGGAAGGCCACCGTGTGCCGCACCTGGGCCGTCCCGTCGGACTTGCGGTCGGCCTCGTACAGCGCGGCGACGTGCGGCTCCAGCGCCGAGCAGTCCTCCGCCAGCCGGTCGGCCGCGAGCTCCGCCGCGATCGCCTCCAGACCGGCCCGCACGGGGTAGCTCTCCTCCAGGTCGGCCGCCGTCAGGCTGCGCACCCGCACGCCCTTGTTGGGCGCCGACTCGATCAGCCGCAGCGACTCCAGCTCCCGCAGCGCCTCCCGCACCGGCGTCTGGCTGACCTCCAGCTCGGTGGCGATACGGCGCTCCACGATCCGCTCGCCCGGCTGCCAGCGCCCGCTGACGATCCCTTCCACGATGTGCTCGCGGATCTGTTCGCGCAGCGAGTGGACGACGGGCGCGGTCATGAGTGCTCCTTAGGAGAGGGCTCCGAATCCGGTGCTGCGGCCCGAGGGCCGGGTGGAGGGACGGCGATCGGGCGGCGGGCGGAACCCCGAGTGCGTTCGACGATTAGACAATAAGGCCGGAAACGGCTTCGGGAGAGGCGCACGGGGGCGCTTTGGCGCAGGTGAGACGAGACTTACACAGCGGTGTCCGCCCGGCCGCCCCCGGGAACGCGCGACGCCCCCGCCCGGAAGGCCCGGACGGGGGCGTCGTACGTACTCCTGGGGTGTCCCGGGGGTCAGAGGCCGAGCTCGACCTCGAACTCGCCGGCCTCCAGGATCGCCTTGACCGCGGTCAGGTAGCGGGCCGCGTCGGCGCCGTCCACCAGCCGGTGGTCGTAGGAGAGGGTCAGGAAGGTCATGTCGCGGACGCCGATGACCGTGCCCTCCTCGGTCTCGATGACGGCCGGACGCTTGACCGTGGCACCGATGCCGAGGATCGCGACCTGGCCCGGCGGCACGATGATCGTGTCGAACAGCGCGCCGCGCGAACCGGTGTTGGAGATGGTGAAGGTCGCGCCGGACAGCTCGTCCGGGGTGATCTTGTTGGCGCGGACCTTGCCCGCCAGCTCCGCCGTGGCCTTGGCGATGCCCGCGATGTTGAGGTCGCCGGCGTGCTTGATGACCGGGGTCATCAGGCCCTTCTCGGAGTCCACCGCGATACCGACGCTCTCGGTGTCGAAGTAGGTGATGGTCCCCTCGGCCTCGTTGATCCGGGCGTTGATGACCGGGTGGGCCTTCAGCGCCTGCGCGGCGGCCTTGACGAAGAACGGCATCGGGGAGAGCTTGACGCCCTCGCGCGCGGCGAAGGAGTCCTTGGCCTGGGCGCGCAGCCGCATCAGGCGCGTGACGTCGACCTCGACGACCGACGACAGCTGCGCCTGCTCGTGCAGGGCCTTGACCATGTTGTCGCCGATGACCTTGCGGATGCGCGGCATCTTGACGGTCTGGCCGCGCAGCGGCGAGGCCTCCAGGGCCGGCGCCTTCCGGGCGGCCGGAGCGGCTGCGGCCGGAGCCGGAGCGGCGGCGGCGGCCTTCGCGGCCTCGGCGGCGGCGATGACGTCCTGCTTGCGGATGCGGCCGCCGACGCCGGTGCCCTTGACGGTGGACAGGTCGACGCCGTTCTCGGCGGCGAGCTTGCGCACCAGCGGGGTGACGTAGGCGCCGTCGTCACCGGCGATCGCGGCCGGGGCCGGGGCGGCCGGGGCGGGCGCGGGCGCCGGAGCGGCCGGGACCGGCTCGGGGGCCGGGGTGGTGACCTGCTGCGGGGCCGGAGCCGTGGGGGCCTGCGGGGCCGGGGCGGCGGGCGCGGGCGCCGGGGCGGCGGGGGCGGCCGGAGCCGGAGCCGGGGCCGCAGGGGCAGCCGGAGCCGCGGGGGCAGCCGGGGCCGCGGGGGCCTCGGTGGCGGGCGCCGGGGCCGGGGCGGCGGGCGCGGGCGCCGGGGCGGCGGGGGCGGCCGGAGCCGGAGCCGGGGCCGCAGGGGCAGCCGGAGCCGGGGCCGCAGGGGCAGCCGGAGCCGCGGGGGCAGCCGGGGCCGCGGGGGCCTCGGCGGCGGGCGCCGGGGCCGGTGCGGCCGGGGCCGGAGCGGCGGCGGGGGCGGCGCCCGGAGCGCCGATGACGGCGAGCTTGGCGCCGACCTCGGCGGTCTCGTCCTCGCCGACGACGATCTCGAGCAGCACGCCGGAGGCGGGCGCCGGGATCTCGGTGTCGACCTTGTCCGTGGAGACCTCGAGCAGCGGCTCGTCGGCCTCGACGGAGTCGCCGACCGACTTCAGCCAGCGGGTGACGGTGCCCTCGGTGACGGACTCGCCGAGCGCGGGCAGGACGACGTCCGTGCCCTCGGCGGTGCCGGCGCCGGCGGCGGCCTCGGCGGTGGGCGCCGGGGCGGGGGCGGCCTGCTCGGTGGACGGCACCGCGGCCTGCGGGGCCGGCTCCGGAGCGGGAGCCGGGGCCGGGGCCTGCTCGGCGGCCGGGGCGGGGGCCGCGGCGGGGGCGCCGGTGCCGTCATCGATGACGGCCAGCTCGGCGCCGACCTCGACGGTCTCGTCCTCGGCGACCTTGATGGAGGCCAGGATGCCGGCGGCGGGCGAGGGGATCTCGGTGTCGACCTTGTCGGTCGAGACCTCGAGCAGCGGCTCGTCGGCCTCGACGTGTTCACCCTCGGCCTTCAGCCAGCGGGTGACGGTGCCCTCGGTGACGCTCTCGCCGAGCGCCGGAAGGGTTACGGAAACCGCCATGGTTTCGGTTGCTCCTAACGAATTGCGGAAGTCTGAGTCGTCGCGTTCGTCGACCGAGGGTCAGTCGTGCGAGTGCAGCGGCTTGCCGGCGAGCGCCAGGTGCGCCTCGCCCATCGCCTCGTTCTGCGTCGGGTGGGCGTGGATGAGCTGGGCCACCTCGGCCGGCAGGGCCTCCCAGTTGTAGATCAGCTGGGCCTCGCCGACCTGCTCGCCCATGCGGTCGCCGACCATGTGGACGCCGACCACGGCACCGTCCTTCACCTGGACGAGCTTGATCTCGCCCGCGGTGTTCAGGATCTTGCTCTTGCCGTTGCCCGCCAGGTTGTACTTGAGCGCGACGACCTTGTCCGCGCCGTAGATCTCCTTGGCCTTGGCCTCGGTGATGCCGACGGAGGCGACCTCCGGGTGGCAGTAGGTCACCCGCGGGACACCGTCGTAGTCGATCGGGACGGTCTTCAGACCGGCCAGGCGCTCCGCCACCAGGATGCCCTCGGCGAAGCCGACGTGCGCCAGCTGGAGCGTCGGGACCAGGTCGCCGACCGCGGAGATGGTCGGTACGTTGGTGCGCATGTACTCGTCGACCAGGACGTAGCCGCGGTCCATGGCGACACCCTGCTCCTCGTAGCCGAGGCCGGCCGAGACCGGGCCGCGGCCGACGGCGACCAGCAGCACCTCGGCCTCGAACTCCTTGCCGTCGGCGAGGGTGACCTTGACACCGTCCTGGGTGTACTCGGCCTTCTGGAAGAAGGTGCCGAGGTTGAACTTGATCCCGCGCTTGCGGAACGCGCGCTCCAGGAGCTTGGAGGAGTTCTCGTCCTCGACCGGGACGAGGTGCTTCAGGCCCTCGATGACCGTGACGTCCGCGCCGAAGGACTTCCACACGGAGGCGAACTCGACGCCGATGACACCGCCGCCCAGGATGATCGCCGACTTCGGCACCCGGTCCAGGACGAGGGCGTGGTCGGAGGAGATGATGCGGTTGCCGTCGATCTCCAGGCCGGGCAGCGACTTCGGCACGGAGCCGGTCGCCAGCAGGACGTGGCGGCCCTGGACGCGCTGACCGTTCACGTCGACGGAGGTGGGGGAGGACAGCCGGCCCTCGCCCTCGATGTACGTCACCTTGCGGGACGCGATCAGACCCTGCAGGCCCTTGTACAGGCCGGCGACGACGCCGTCCTTGTACTTGTGCACGGCCGGGACGTCGATGCCCTCGAAGGTGGCCTTGACGCCGAACTGCTCGCTCTCGCGGGCCTGGTCGGCGATCTCGCCCGCGTGCAGCAGGGCCTTGGTGGGGATGCAGCCCCGGTGCAGGCAGGTGCCGCCGACCTTGTCCTTCTCGATCAGGGCGACGTCCAGGCCCAGCTGCGCCCCGCGCAGGGCCGCGGCGTAACCACCGCTACCACCGCCGAGGATCACTAGGTCGAAAACGGTGCTGGCGTCGTTCGCCACGTCACGTCCTCCATGCATGTGCGCCACGCCGGTCGTCGCTGACCGGTCGGCGGCTGGTGTCCGGCCGCTGTTGCTTCGGCCCTGTGGTTGGGGGCCCTGTCCTGCCGTGCCCCATCTTCGCACTTGTCGGGACCCGACGAGACGCCGGGCCGGGGTGTGAGACGTCCCACGTTCGGCCGAGCGCACGGCGACGGGGCCCCGCCCTACCCGCGTGCGGGGCCCCGTCGCGCACGGCGCTCGTCAGCCGAGGTCGCCGGCCGCCGTCAGCTCGGCCAGCCGCACCAGCGTGCGCACCGCCGTGCCCGTGCCGCCCTTGGGCGTGTAACCGAACGGGCCGCCCTCGTTGAAGGCCGGGCCGGCGATGTCCAGGTGGGCCCAGGTGATGCCCTCGCCCACGAACTCGCGCAGGAACAGGCCCGCGACCAGGCCGCCGCCCATCCGCTCGCCCATGTTCGCGATGTCGGCGGTGGGGGAGTCCATGCCCTTGCGCAGGTGCTCCGGCAGCGGCATCGGCCAGGCCGGCTCGCCGACCTCCTCGGCCGCCTCGTGCAGCGCGGAGCGGAACGCGTCGTCGTTCGCCATGATCCCGAACGTCCGGCTGCCCAGCGCCAGCATCATCGCGCCGGTCAGCGTCGCGACGTCGACGATGGCGTCCGGCTTCTCCTCGGACGCGGCCCACAGCGCGTCCGCGAGCACCAGCCGGCCCTCGGCGTCGGTGTTGAGCACCTCGACCGTCTTGCCGCTGTACATGCGCAGCACGTCACCGGGGCGGGTGGCGGAACCCGACGGCATGTTCTCGGCCAGCGCCAGCCAGCCGGTGACGTTGACCTCCAGGCCGAGCCGCGCGGCGGCGACCACGGCGGCGAAGACCGCCGCCGCACCGCTCATGTCGCACTTCATCGTCTCGTTGTGGCCGGCCGGCTTGAGCGAGATGCCGCCCGAGTCGTAGGTGATGCCCTTGCCGACGAAGGCGAGGTGCTTGGCGGCCTTGGCGGAGGTGTACGACAGCTTCACCAGCCGCGGACCCGCCGCCGAGCCCGCGCCGACGCCGAGGATGCCGCCGTAGCCGCCCTTCTCCAGCGCCTTGACGTCGAGCACCTGCACCTTGATGCCGTGCTCCTTGGCCGCGGCCTGCGCGATCGCGGCGAACGCCTCCGGGTCGAGGTCGTTCGGCGGCATGTTGATCAGGTCGCGGGCGCGGTTGAGCTCCTCGGAGACGGCGGTGGCGCGCACGACGGCCGCCTTGTGCTCCTTGTCGCGGGGCCGGGCGCCGAGCAGCGCGGCCTCGGCGAGCGGCGCCTTGGACTTGCCCTTGCCCTTGGCGTCCTTGCCGTTCTCCTTGTACGTGTCGAAGGAGTACGCGCCGAGCAGCACGCCCTCGCCGATCGCGCCGACGTCGCCGGCGTCGGCGACGGGCAGGGCGAAGGCGGCCTTCCGGGTGCCGGCGAGGGCGCGGGCGGCGACGCCGGCGGCCTTGCGCAGCGCCTCCGCGTCGTAGCCGGCGTCCTTCTCGGGCTCGGTGCCCAGGCCCACCGCCACCACGAGCGGGGCCTTGAAGCCGGACGGCGCCGGCAGCTTCGTCACCTCGCCCTCGGCGCCGGTGGCACCGAGGGTGTCCAGGACGCCGGCGAGTCTGCCGTCGTAGGCCTTGTCCACGGCCTCCGCGCCCGGTGCGACGACCGGGCCTTCGGCGCCCTTGGCGACACCGATCACGATCGCGTCGGCCCGCAGGCCGGGCGCCGCGGCGGTGCTGAGAGTGAGAGCAGTCACGGTGGTGAAATCTCGCTTCCGATGTGAAGTTGCTGGGGTCGAGCGGTGTGGGCCGGCCGGGCCCGGAAGCCGACCCCGGTTCGGCCCGAGGGTGCGGCTTCGGCGGGGTCTTCCCCGGTGCGGCGAACACTCCGGACGAGCCTACGCGCGTGCGCGGGCCCGCTCGTTCCCGCGATTGTTCACCCGGGGGCGGGCTCCTGGACATCCGTCGCGCGACCGGGGCCCGCCCGGGGCGCTCCCGCCTCCGTGGGTACGGGCGGCGCCGGCCCCTCAGGGAGCGGCGGCGAGGGGCGGGGCACCGGCCGCGGCACCGGCCCCGGTGACCGCGGTGCCGGCCATCCGGTCGGCGAGGGAACGGCGGCCCGGGAGGAGGACGGGCAGCGCGTTGAGCAGGAAGACGCCGACGGCCCCCGCCCACACCAGCACCGACAGCACGAACTGCCCCTCGATCAGCAGCACGCAGGCGACGGCGTAGACCGCGACGTCGGCGGCGGTGGTGACGGCGGCGCGCAGCGCGGCGCGGCGGGGCACGCACGGGGTGACCTTCAGGCCGAGCAGGCCCTTGCCGACGGTGCGCCCCGCGAGGGCGAGGCAGCCCCACTGGTAGAGGAACGTGACCAGGACCAGCAGCCCGAAGGCCTCCTCCACGTACAGCACCGCCTTGCCCCACAGCGACAGCCCGAGCGCCTGCGAGGCGCCGATGACGTCCCCGCGCGCGGTCAGCAGGTCGAAGCCGCCGCGGGTGGCGAGGTCCGGCACGTCGGCGACGAGCGCGGAGATCCGGTTGAAGGTGAGCACGGCGAGCCCGGTGGCCGCCGCGATCACCAGCGCGAAGTCGATCAGCCAGGCCATGGCACGACGGAGTTTCGGCACGCTCGTCCCCCGATCACGATCCCGTGTCCGTGTACGGCGGAAGAGATTAGCGCCCCAGGCACAGCACCAGCAGCGAAACCGTCGCGGCCGTCTCGGCGAGCGCCCCGAAGACGTCGCCGGTCACCCCGCCGAAGCGGCGCGTGCAGTGGCGCAGCAGGAGTTCGGCCGCCCCGGCCGCGGCGAGCACCGCGAGGGCCGCGCGGACGGCGTCGTACGCCCCGATCCACGCGCCGGCCGCGGCCGCCGCGCCGGTCACCACGGCCGCGGCGCCCGCCGCGCGGCGCACCGGGACCACGCCCGCGACAGCGGCCCCCAGCCCCTCCGGCCGCGCGGCCGGCACGCCGGTCCGCGCGGCCAGGGTCAGCGCCAGCCGGGCCGCGGCCGCGGAGACGGCGGCGGCGAGCGCGCCCCGGGCCCACGAGCCGCCGTACACCTGGGCCAGCGCCGCCACCTGCGCGAGCAGGACCAGGACCAGCGTGATCACTCCGAACGGACCGATGTCCGACTGCTTCATGATCCGCAGCGCGTCCTCGGCGGGCTTCCCGCTGCCCAGCCCGTCCGCGGTGTCCGCGAGACCGTCCAGGTGCAGGCCGCGGGTGAGGACGGCGGGTACGGCGGCGGAGGCGACGGCGGCGAGCAGCGGGCCGGCGCCCAGCCGCAGCAGCAGCACGCCGGCCGCGGCCGCGGCCGCCCCGACGGCCGCCCCGGCGACCGGGGCGCACAGCATGCCGGCGCGCGCCGCGTCCCGGTCCCAGCGGGTCACCCGGACCGGTAGCGCGGTGAGGGTGCCGAAGGCGAAGCGGAGGCCGTCCGGCCAGGCGGGAGTGGTGGAGGGTGCGGACACCGGCGCAGGTTACCCGGCGGTCGGGAAGGCGGGGGAGACGGCCGTGGATAAAGTTCCCATATGGGACATTGGTGGGAGCGGAACGTCATCGAGCCCGGCAAGCTGCCGCTGCTCCTCGCCCTGACCGCGTTCGTCCTGACGTTCCTGATCACCCGGACGATCACCCGCCTCATCCGGGCGGGCCGGGGGCCCTTCGGCAACGTCAAGGCCGGCGGACTGCACATCCACCACGTCGTCCCCGGCGTCGTCCTCACCGTCGTCGGCGGCTTCGGGGCGGTCACCAGCGGCCGGTACGGCTTCGGGGCGGCCGCCTGCGCGGTCCTGTTCGGCATCGGCGCGGGCCTGGTCCTCGACGAGTTCGCGCTGATCCTGCATCTCCAGGACGTCTACTGGACCGAGGAGGGCCGCCAGAGCGTCGAGGTCGTCGTGCTCACCGCGGCCGTGGTCGGACTGGTGCTGGCGGGCTTCGCGCCGTTCGGCGTCAACGACATGAGCCAGCAGGAGCTGCACAGCCGGGGCAGCGTGATCGCGACCGTCGTGGTCGACTTCCTGTTCTCGCTGGCCGTCCTGGCCAAGGGCAAGGTCCGGATGGCGGTCTTCAGCGTGATCGTGCCCTTCGTCGGCGTGATCGGCTTCGTCCGGCTGGCCCGCCCCGGCTCCCCGTGGGCCCGCCGCTTCTACCGCAACCGTCCCCGCGCCCGTGCCCGCGCCCTCCTGCGCGCCTACCACCACGACCGCCGCTGGTCGGGCCCGAGCCGGGCGTTCCAGGACTGGCTGGGCGGCAAACCCGGCGCCGAGCCGACCCGGGCCCTGGAGCGCCGGTGACCACAGCACACCGCGCGGCTGGGGCTGGGGCTGGGGCTGAGGCCGAGGCCGGGGCTCCGGCTCCGGCGGGGAGACGGGGCCGCGCGGGAGGAGCAGGGCCGCGGCGATCGCCGCGAGGTGCTCCTTGCCGGCGAGGTTCTCCTTCAGGGCGACCTCCAGCACTATCGCGCACACCACCGCACCGACCGTGACGCGCGCGCCGTAGCGCCTGCCCAGGAACACGGCGAGACCGACCACCGCCGCCGACGGGCCGGCGTCGACGACCTGGGCGTCGGAGCGGGGCAGACCCAGCGGGCCGCCGGGGCCGAGCGCGATGCCCACGCGCGCGTACAGCGTGCCGGCGAGCGTGGCGGCGTACGCGACGACGAGCGTCCGCCACCGGCCCAGGCAGATCTCCGCGAGACCGAACACGACCAGGACCTGTGCCAGCGCCCCCCACGCGGGCAGGTCGAGGGCCGGCACGAACAGCGACAGGGGAGTGCGCAGGAGGGCCGTCCACAGCGGGTCCGCGGCGCGCACGGCACCGGCGTCCTGCACCAGTCCGTACCCCCACGACCGGTTCTGCGCGAAGTGCAGCAGCCCCGTCAGGCACACCGCCCCCACGGTCATCGGCACCGCCCGCCCGCGCCGTTCCCGCAGCGGCTCGCGCACGGCGACGTACAGCCGTCCCCATTCGGCGCGGGCCCAGCGGGCGGGAGCCGTCATCCGTGCGTCTCCAGGTGCTTGCGGTGCAGCCACTTCGGCAGGCCCGGCGCCTCCAGGAAGCCCTCCGCGCGTGCCGACGCCAGCGCGATGCGCGGGAGGTCCGCGCTCTTCTCGAAGAGCAGGAACCGCGGCTCCCACACCGGCCGGTACTTGGCGTTGGCGCGGTACAGCGACTCGATCTGCCACCACCGCGAGAAGAAACTGAGCAGCGACCGCCACAGCCGCAGCACCGGTCCCGCGCCGAGCCGCGAGCCGCGCTCGAAGACGGACCGGAACATCGCGAAGTTCAGCGAGAGCTGCGTGACGCCGATGTCCCCGGCGCGGCGCAGCAGCTCGATCACCATGAACTCCATCAGCCCGTTGTCGCTGTCGCGGTCGCGCCGCATGAGATCGAGGGACAGCCCCTTCGGCCCCCACGGCACGAAGGACAGCAGCGCCCGCAGCTCCCCCTGGGCGTCCGCGCACTCGAGCATCACGCACCGCCCGTCCCGCGGGTCCCCCAGCCGCCCCAGCGCCATGCTGAACCCGCGCTCGGTCGCCCCGTCCCGCCAGTCGTCCGCCCGCCCGATCAGGTACGCCATCTCGTCCTCGGGGATGTCCCCGTGCCGCCGGACGCGCACCGTGTACCCGGCGCGCCGGACCCGGTTGAACGCCTGGCGCACGGTCCGCATGGCCCGTCCCTCGAGGGTGAACTCGGCCACCTCGACGACGGCCTCGTCGCCGAGTTCCAGCGCGTCGAGCCCGTGCCGCGCGTACACGGTCCCGGCCTCCTCGCTCGCCCCCATCACCGCCGGGATCCACCCGTGCGCGCGTGCCTCGGCGAGCCACGGCTCGATGGCGCCGGGCCACGCCTCGGGGTCGCCGATCGGGTCGCCCGAGGCCAGCGAGACGCCGCCCACGAGCCGGTAGACGACGGCCGCCTTCTTCGTCGGCGACCACACCACGCTCTTCTCCCGCCGCAGCGCGAAGTACCCGAGCGAGTCCCGCTCACCGTGCCGGTCCAGCAGCGCCCGCAGCCGCGTCTCGTCGTCCTCGGTGAGCGGGTCGACGGCGCGCCGGGAGCGGAACGCGGCGTAGAAGACGGCCAGGACGAGCGCGGTGCTCAGGACGTTGATGGCGACGTTGGCCCAGTTCGGCGCGTCGATGCCGGGGAAGCGCGACTCGTCCACGGCCACCGAGACCAGCCGGAGCGCGCCGTAGTGCCAGCGCTCCGCGAACGTCGAACGCGCCGCGTCCGGATCCTGGTTGGTGACCGTCACCAGCAGCGCGGCGAGCAGCGAGCAGACCAGCGTGCCGAGGACCGCGACGGCGGCGGCGAGCTTCGGGTTGGACCGGTCGCCCTTGGCGTAGAACTCCCGCCGTCCGACGAGCAGCGCGGCGACGAACGCGGCGGTGAGGCCGAGGGAGACCCAGTTCTGGGCGTACCGGCGGACCTCCTCCAGCGACATGGCGAGGACGAACAGGGCGAGGAACGGGCCGGCCAGGGCGAGGTTGAGGATCCACGCGGCCCGCTTGCGCCGCCGCATGGTGATCGCCAGGAAGGCGGTGAACACCCCGGAGGCGAAGCCGGCGGTCAGCAGGTACGGCGTGAAGAGGTTCTCCTGGTTGTGCCGCCGCACGTCCTGCCCCAGGGAGACCCACACCGCACTGAGGAAGTTCACGAACGCTACGGCCCGCAGGTACCAGACGGCGAACGCGGCCGATCGTCGCGGGGCAATTCGGGCATCTCCCATGAGTACGTATCATATGGGCGACACCTCTGCGAATCGTCTCAACCCCGCTCCCCCCGCGCGGCCACCCCCGATCCCACCCCCCGCTGTCACCCGATCTCCCCCACCCCACCCCAAGCCCCGCCGACGCCCCGCCCCCGACCTGCCCGGCTCCGGCCTGGCGTCCCGGCTCCGGTCCGGCGGCCTCGGCGGGCCTCCGGTCCGTCTCCGGCTCTCGGGCGCCCGGGGCCGGCGGTCCCGGTGGCCTGCTCGGTCTCGCGGTCTGCTCGCCCGAAAGGGGCGCGGGGAACTGCGCGACCGGGCACGACGACGCAGCATTCGACCGACGGCACGGCCCGGCACGCCCAGCGCAGCGCTCAGCCCGCCGGAATCCCCGGCGCCGCCCGAAAGGGGCGCGGGGAACTGCGCGACCGGGCACGACGACGCAGCATTCGACCGACGGCACGCGGCGGCACTTCCGGCGCAACGCGGCTCAGCCCGCCGGGAGCCTCGGCGGCCCCCCGCGGGGCCTTCGGCGGGGTCCGGCTGTCGGCGGTCAGAGGGCGGGGACGCCGACGGTCTGGGCCGTGTTGGTGGTGCCGATGGTTGCGGCGGGCCTCGGGCAGGGGACGGTTTCCGTGGGTCTACGGGGTGCCGGTGGCCCCGGCGGCCTCTCCGGATCCGGGGGTGCCGGCGTCCTCGGCGGGGCCGGTGGGCTCCGGGTTCTCGGAGATTTCCGGTTCGGCCTCGCCGGAGGGGGCCGGCTGCTCCGGGAGTTCGGCGGCGAGGGCGGCGGCCGCCTGCACCAGCGGCAGCGCCAGCAGCGCGCCCGCGCCCTCGCCCACGGTCACCCCCTGCGACAGCAGCGGCTCCAGGGCCATCCGGTCCAGCGCCTTGGCCTGCCCCGGCTCCCCGCTGTCGTGCGCCGCCAGCCACCAGTCCGGCGCCCGGAACGCGATCCGCTGCCCCACCAACGCGCAGGCCGCGGCCACCACCCCGTCCAGGATCACCGGCATCTTGCGCACCGCGCTCTGCAGCAGGAACCCGGTCATCGCGGCGAGGTCGGCGCCGCCCACCGCGGCCATCAGCTGCAACTGGTCGCCGAGCACGGGCCGCGCCCGGCGCAGCGCGTCCCGGATCGCCGCGCACTTGCGCATCCACGCCAGGTCGTCGATCGCCAGCCCGCCCCGCCCGGTCACCACGGACGCGTCGGTCCCGCACAGCGCGGCGACCAGCACCCCCGCCGACGTCGTCCCGCCCACGCTCACATCGCCGAGCACCACCACGTCCGTACCGGAGTCGGCCTCCTCGTCGGCCACCGCGATCCCGGCCCGGAAGGCCGCCTCGGCCTCCTCCGGGGTCAGCGCGTCCTCGATGTCGATCCGCCCGCTGCCGCGCCGCACCCGGTGCCGCACGACCTCCTCGGGCAGGCTCTCCGGATCGCAGTCCAGGGCCATGTCCACGACCCGCACCGGCACGCCGAGCCGCCGCGCCAGCACCGACACCGGACGGCCGCCCTCCAGCACGTCGCGCACCAGCCGGGCCGCGCTGCCCGCGGGCCGGGCCGAGACCCCGAGCCCGGCGATGCCGTGGTCGCCGGCGAAGAGGACCACGCGCGGCCGTTCGACCGGCCGCACCGGCACGGTGCCCTGCGCCGCGGAAAGCCACTCACCCAGGTCGTCGAGGCGGCCCAGCGATCCGGGCGGCACGATCTGACGCTCCCGGCGCGCCTCCGCGTCGCGGCGCACCCCGCCATCGGGACGCTCGATCAGATCGGTGAAGTCGTCGAGATTAAGCGAGCTCATTCGCCGAACAGTACCGGCACCGATCGAACAGAGCCGCGCCACACGGTCACCCCGCGCACCCGGCGTCGTTGCCCCCAAGATCGCGATCCCATACTTTCCTTTTTGTCGAGTTTGTCGTATGTCTTGGGGAGCCGCCCGTGAACCGTCTGCGCACCCGCGTCCACGCCCTCGACCGGCGCCGCCGCCACCGCTCCGCGGCCCGCGCGCTCCTGCGGGTGCTGCCCGAACCGGAGAGCTGGCTGGACGTGGGAACGGGCTACGCCGACTTCCCGCACGCCGCCCGGGAGTTCTTCCCCTACACCGCCTTCGACGGCATCGACCCCACCGCCCGTGTCGAGTACGCCCGCCGGGCCGGCCGCGTCGAGGAGGCGTACGCCGGACAGGTGACGGACCCGCACATCACCTCGCTCCTGCGCGCCCGCTACGACGTCGTCACCCTGCTGCGGCACCGCTCGCCCGGCCCGCCGGACGCCGGCGCCGAACTGCGCGCCGCGCTCGCCGTCCTGCGCCCCGGCGGCCACCTCCTCGTGGAGGTGCCGGGGGCGCGGTCGGACGACATCCGCGCGCACCTGGAGGCGCAGGGCTGCACGATCGTCACGCCGGCCGGCCGCTTCCTGGAGTTCCTCGCGCCCGGCCGCCGTGTCATCGCGCGCCGCTGACCACGGCCCCGGGCCACAACCCGGATCCGCACAGCTCCGCCCCGCGAGCGGCCGCACGTCAGCCCCGCAGCACCAGCGCCTGCCCCGCCACCACCAGCACCACCTGCTCGCACTCCGCCGCGAACGCGGTGTTCAGCCGCCCGAGTTCGTCGCGGTAGCGCCGCCCGGACGCCGTCGCCGGCACGATGCCGGAACCGACCTCGTTCGACACCGCGACGACCGTGCGCCGGGTCGCCCGCACCGCGTCCGTCAGTTCCCGCACCCGCTCCCGCAGCGCCCGCTCGCCCTCGTCCGCCCACACCGCGTCGTCCCACGCCCCGACGGAGTCCATCGCGTCCGTCAGCCACAGCGACAGGCAGTCGACCAGCAGCGGCGGCCCGTCCTCGGCCAGCAGCGGCACCAGGTCGCAGGTCTCGGCGGTGCGCCAGGAACCCGGCCGCCGTTCCCGGTGCGCGGCGACCCGGGAGGCCCACTCGGTGTCGCCGGCCCGCGAGCCGCCCGTCGCCGCGTACAGCACGTCGGGAAACGCCTCCAGGCGCCGTTCGGCCTCCACCGACTTGCCGGACCGGGCGCCGCCGAGCACCAGCGTGCGCCGCGGCACGTCGGGCACGTCCTCGTAGGCGCCCACGACGAGCGTCGCCCCGTCCGGCACGGCCCGTGCCCCCGCCGCGGCCAGCCGCCGCCGCAACTCCGCGCCCGGCGGCACGTCGTGGCCGAGATGGACGGCGACCACGTCCGTGGTCGGGCCCACCGCCCCGGCCGCCCGCAGCCCGGCGAGCGCGTCCGGCCGGCCCACGACGTCGGCCAGCACCATGTCGTACCCCGTCGCCCCGCCGGCCGCCGTCCCCGCCGGCGCACCCCCCGGCGGCAGGTACAGCAGACGCTGCCCGTCCGGCCCGCTCACCTCGTACCCGGTGCCCGGCGCGTCCAGCGCGACCGCCCGCACCCGGTGCCCCGTCAGCAGCGCCAGTTCCCGCCCGTCCGGCACCCGCACGGGCTGCGGGAGCCCGGCCGGCACCTCCAGGGGCGGCCCGTCGTGCGGGTGCGACAGCAGCACCTGCCGCACCCCGCCCAGCGACTGCCCGGCCCGCGCGGCCGCGAACACCGCCCCCGGCGTCAGGTCCAGCAGCAGCGTCCCGTCCACCAGCAGCGCGGTCGCCGCCCGCGCGTCGGGGCCGTGGGCGGCGGCGCAGGCGGCGCAGGGACAGTCGGGGCGGGGGAGTCCCGCGGGGGCACCGGTGCCGAGCAGAGTCACTTCCACGCAGCGATTTTCGCCTGTCACCGCCGGCCCCGCGTGACGGCGGCCGGGTGAGGGCGTACGGAAGCGCACGGCCGGGCGTGTACGGTCCATGCGCGGCGGGCGTGTACGGATCGTGCGCGGCGGGCGTGTACGGATCGTGCGCGCCCGCCGCCCGCGGCCCTGTGCCGGTGCGCCCGGTGCAGCGCATAGGCTTCGCAGCGGAAGCCGGACCGTGCTCCGGCTTCCGCTCTGCAGGTGCCCAGACACGGGAGGCGTACATGGTGGCGTGGACGTGGCGGTTCGAGAAGGCCGACGGGGCGGAGGTCCAGCCCGCGGTGCAGCCCGAGGAGTTCACCACGCAGGGGGACGCCGAGTCCTGGATCGGGGAGCACTGGAAGGCCCTCGCCGAGGGCGGGGCGGACCAGGTACGGCTGTTCGAGGACTCGTCGGAGATCTACGGCCCGATGAGCCTGCACGCCGAGGAGGCGTAGGCGCGCACGCGCCCGCCGCGGGAGCACGGGGCGGCCCGCCGGCCGGCGGCCCCCCGCGCCCTGCTCACCACCGGGGCGTCCCGGGCCTCGGCGGGCCCGGCCTCAGTCCCGCACGCCGCACAGGTGCAGCAGCGCCGCGACCGAGCGGTAGGGATCCGTCCGCCCGGCCCGCTCCTCCACCGCCAGCAGTGTCTCCATGTCGGCCGGCGCCGCCCCGGCCCGGTCCGCCGCCGTGTCCGTGAACACGCGCACCCCGTACCAGGCGTGCAGCGGCGCCCCGATCCCCGCGAGGGTCGCCGTCAGGTCCTGGAGCCGGTCGGCCCGCAGGTCGGGCCCAGGGCGGGATGTGGGTTCCCCCGCTCGGTCGGAGTCGAGGGCGGCGGAGCGCGGCGCGGTGTCGAACGCGGCCAGCGCGCCCGCCCAGTCCCCGGACAGCCCCGGCAGCATCGCGGGCGCGTCCCCGTTGCACACCACCAGCGACAGCAGCCCGCCGTGCGCGAGCATCCGCGCCAGCCCGGCCAGCAGCGGGTCGGGCTCCTCGACGTACATGAGCACCCCGTGGCACAGCACCACGTCGAAGCTGCCCGGCAGGAAGTGCACGCCGGTGTCCCGCCCGTCGCCCTGGAGGAGCCGCACCCGCTCCCGGATGCCCTCCGGCTCGGCGGCGAGGGCCTGCCGGGCCGCGGAGATCATCCCGGGGTCCCGTTCGACCCCGGTCACCTGGTGTCCGGCCCGGGCCAGGCGCAGCGCCTGCGCGCCCCGGCCCATGCCGACGTCGAGTACCCGCAGCCGCCGCCCGACCGGGAACCGGGCGATGATCTGCTCGTCGACCTGCCGGGCGACGAGTTCCTGCCGTACCAGGTCGCGCAGACCGTCCGGCTCGCCCGGCGGGGCGTCCGTCGCGCCCCCGGGGAAAGACGTCGTGCTCAGGGCCGCTCTCCGCGCTTGACCTGCGGCTTCGGCAGCCGAAGCCGACGCATCTGCAGGGAGCGCATGAGCGCGTAGGCGACCGCGCCACGGCGGCCCTGGTCGGGGAAGCGCTCGGCGAGCCGCTTCTTGAGCCGGAAGCCGCTGAGGATCGAGTCCAGCACGATCATCACGACCACCACCAGCCACAGCAGCAGCGCGATGCTCTGCAGCGCGCCCACCGGCACCATGCTCAGCACGAGGATGACCACGGCCATCGGCAGGAAGAACTCCGCCACGTTGAAGCGGGAGTCGACCCAGTCGCGCGCGAACTTGCGGACCGGGCCCTTGTCACGGGCCGGCAGGTACCGCTCGTCGCCGCCGGCCAGCGCCTGGCGCTGCCGTTCCAGCGCGGCGCGGCGCTCCTCGCGCTGGCGCCTGGCGGCGTCCTTGCGCGTCATCGACGTATTGGCGACGCTGCGGCGCTGGGACTGGGCCTCACTGCGTTTCGGCGTGGGGCGTCCCTTGGGGGCCTGCGGGTCGCGGGGCTGCTTGGAGCCGGTCACCGGCGCCTTGTCGGCGACCGGGGCCTTCTCTTCCTTGGCACGGCTACGGAACACAAAACCCAAGGGTACGGGGTGCCCGGGGTTGCTCCCCAGCCCGGCGGGGAACGATCCGGCAACGCCGGTCGTCATGTAAAGGACAGAGGGGACACAGACAGGACGTTGTGCGCGCTTCCGCATCCCGGGGGGACACCTACTCCTCACGCCGGAGCGTCGGCGGGCGCAGTCGTCCTCGGGGATGAGCCCATCCGTCCCCGAACAGTGCGTCAATGGATGCAGGGCCCGTACTGTGGGTTCTGTCGCAGAGCTGGAGCTGGAAGTCCGTCAGAAGGGGGCGCGCGAAGCCCATGAGCGGTGTCATGAAGCGTATGGGGATGATCTTCCGCGCGAAGGCGAACAAGGCCCTTGACCGGGCCGAGGACCCGCGCGAGACCCTCGATTACTCCTACCAGAAGCAGCTGGAGCTGCTCCAGAAGGTCCGTCGTGGTGTCGCCGACGTGGCCACCTCGCGCAAGCGGCTGGAACTCCAGCTCAACCAGCTGCAGCAGCAGTCGTCCAAGCTGGAGGACCAGGGCCGCAAGGCGCTCGCGCTGGGCCGTGAGGACCTGGCCCGCGAGGCGCTGTCGCGCAAGGCCGCGCTCCAGCAGCAGGTGACGGACCTGGAGACGCAGCACGCGACGTTGCAGGGCGAGGAGGAGAAGCTCACCCTCGCGGCCCAGCGCCTGCAGGCCAAGGTCGACGCCTTCCGCACCAAGAAGGAGACCATCAAGGCGACCTACACCGCCGCGCAGGCCCAGACCCGCATCGGCGAGGCGTTCTCCGGCATCTCCGAGGAGATGGGCGACGTCGGCCTGGCGATCCAGCGCGCCGAGGACAAGACGGCCCAGCTGCAGGCCCGGGCCGGCGCGATCGACGAACTCCTCGCCTCGGGCGCCCTGGACGACCAGTCCGGCATGCGCAAGGACGACATCCAGGCCGAGCTGGACCGGCTCTCCGGTGGTACGGATGTAGAGCTGGAGCTGCAGCGCATGAAGGCCGAGCTGGCCGGAGGCCCGGCCGACCGCCAGGCCATCGAGGGCGGCACCGGTCAGGCCGGGTCCCAGCAGCAGCCGCAGGACACCCCGCGCTTCGACAAGCAGTAGGGGCCCACGCCGAGGAGGGCGACGTGATCGTACGGATCATGGGGGAGGGGCAGGTGAGGCTGGCCGACAGCCACCTCGCCGAGCTGAACCGCCTGGACGACGAGCTCCTGAGGGAGATGGACAGCGGCGACGGCCCCGGCTTCCGCCGCACCCTCCAGGCCCTGCTGTCCAAGGTCCGCGAACTGGGCGCCCCGCTCCCCGACGACTCCCTGGAGCCGTCGGAGCTGATCCTGCCGTCCCCGGACGCCACGCTGGAGGACGTACGGGAGCTCCTGAGCGACGACGGGCTGATCCCCGGGTGACCCCGGCGGGCCGGCGGCGCCTCCCCGGGACGGCGGACCCCGGGGGCGGGCGGGGCGGCCACGGCCACCGGGCGCTCCGGCGCCGGCCCGGCACCCGTACTGTGCAGGCGTGAGCACCCTCGAACGCGCCAGATGCCGGCTGACCGCGCACCCCCTGGCGCTGGACGCGGCACTGGCGGGCGGGGTCCTGGTCTGCATGGTGGCCGGCTCGTTCGTCGACCCCCGCGGCAGCGACGGCGTCACCTGGGGCGTGCGCACCCCGGACCCGCTCAGCCTCGTGCTGATGGTTCTCGGCGCGCTCGCCCTGGTCTTCCGCCGCCGCGACCCGAGAACGGTCCTCGCCCTCACCGTCACCGTCTCCGTGGTCGAGTGCGTCACCGGCGACCCCCGCGCCCCGGTCGCCATGTCCGCCGTGGTGGCCCTGTACACCGTCGCCTCCACCACCGACCGCCCCACCACCTGGCGGCTGGGCCTGCTCACCATGACGGTCCTCACCGGCACCGCGATGCTCGCCGGCCCCCTGCCCTGGTACGCCCAGGAGAACGTCGCCATCCTCGCCTGGACCGGCATCGGCGCCACCGCC
Source organism: Streptomyces sp. NPDC020490 (assembly GCF_044335305.1). NCBI lineage: Bacteria > Bacillati > Actinomycetota > Actinomycetes > Kitasatosporales > Streptomycetaceae > Streptomyces > Streptomyces sp. NPDC020490. Next base: position 227,086 of record NZ_JBIRUY010000006.1, read on the forward strand.
GGCGACGCCGTCCGCAGCCGCCGGGCCGTCGTCCAGGCCATCCGTGAGCGCGCCGAACGGGCCGAGCGCACCCGCGAGGAGGAGGCCCGCCGCCGCGTCGCCGAGGAGCGCCTGCGCATCGCCCGCGACCTGCACGACGTGGTGGCCCACCACATCGCGCTGGTCAACGTCCAGGCCGGGGTCGCCGCGCACGTCATGGACAAGCGGCCCGACCAGGCCAAGGAGGCCCTCGCCCACGTACGGGAGGCCGGCCGCTCCGCGCTCAACGAGCTGCGCGCCACCGTCGGCCTGCTGCGGCAGTCCGGCGACCCGGAGGCCCCCACCGAACCCGCCCCCGGCCTGGCCCACCTCGACGAACTCGTCGACACCTTCCGCAGCGCCGGCCTGTCCGTCGAGGTCGCCCGCGCCGACCAGGGCACCACCCTGCCCGCCGCCGTCGACCTGGCCGCCTACCGGATCGTCCAGGAGGCCCTGACCAATGTGCGCAAGCACGCCGGCGGCACGGCGAAGGCCGAGGTGAGCGTGGTCCGCGTGGGACCGAACATCGAGGTCACCGTCCTCGACGACGGCGCCGGCGAGGACGGCGGACCGGACGGCGACGGCGAGGACGGCGGCCCTGGCGACGGCGGCGAACCGGACGACGGCGGACACGGGCTGCTCGGCATGCGCGAGCGCGTCACCGCCCTGCGCGGCACCCTCACCACCGGTCCCCGCTACGGCGGCGGCTTCCGCGTCCATGCGATCCTGCCGGTCAAGACCCCCCGCCCCCGCACCGCGGAGGACCCCGCATGACCATCCGCGTCCTGCTCGCCGACGACCAGGCCCTGCTGCGCAGCGCCTTCCGCGTCCTCGTCGACTCCGAGCCCGACATGGAGGTCGTCGGCGAGGCGTCCGACGGCGCGGAGGCGGTCCGGCTGGCCAAGGAGGAACGCGCCGACGTCGTCCTCATGGACATCCGCATGCCCGGCACGGACGGCCTCGCGGCCACCCGGACGATCGGCGCCGACCCGTCCCTCTCCCACGTCCGCGTGGTCATCCTGACGACGTTCGAGGTCGACGACTACGTCGTACGGTCGCTGCGCGCGGGCGCCTCCGGCTTCCTCGGCAAGGGCTCCGAGCCCGAGGAACTGCTCAACGCCATCCGGGTCGCGGCGGGCGGCGAGGCCCTGCTCTCCCCGGCCGCCACCAAGGGCCTGATCGCCCGCTTCCTCGCCCAGGGCGGCGCGGGGGACGACGACCGCGACCCGGCCCGCGCCGAACGCCTGGGGGCGCTGACCGTGCGGGAGCGCGAGGTGCTGGTCCAGGTCGCCGGCGGCCACTCCAACGACGAGATCGCCGAACGCCTGGAGGTCAGCCCGCTGACGGTGAAGACGCACGTCAACCGCGCCATGGCCAAGCTCGGCGCCCGTGACCGGGCCCAACTCGTCGTCATCGCCTACGAGTCCGGACTGGTCCGGCCACGGGCCGAGTGAGCCGCCCGCGTGGCGTCCGCCCCCGGAGCGTCCGACGCCAGCGGCGTGCGCGGGCGACCGCCGCTTCCGAGTCGTCCGCCGCTTCCGAGTCGTCCGCCGCCTTCCAACCGCGTGCCGCACCCGGGTCGCGTGCCGCCTCCCAGCCGTCTGCTGCTCCCGAGCGGTCCGCCGCCTCCCAGCCGTCCGCCGTCCTCAGCCGTCCGCCGCGCGCCACCGCGCACTGCGTGGCCGGCCGTCCGGCGGTGCCGGCTGGCGCGCAGGGGAGGTGCGCGGGGGCGCGCCCCGTGCTGCCGTCGCGCGCCCCGGAGCGCGTCGGGCGTGAGTGAACCCGGAGTGCGCCGGGACAGGGCTTGATCAAGTTCCGGAGTCGTGTGGCTGGGACGGGTCGTGACCGGTTGGGGTACATAGCAGAGCAGGCACGGGCTTCGTGATCATTGGGGTGTCGAAGCTCAACGATCACGAGGTGGCCCGTGCCTGCCGCTGTATCTTCCCCCCATCCCGCCGATGCTGATGAAGCTGGGGCCGCTGGATGCCGGTCAAGTCGCTGACCTGCGGCCCTTCCTGGACTTGGTGCCCGACCCGCGGGCAAGGCGGGGCCGCTGGTACTCGCTGACCGCGATCCTCCTCGTCTGCGCCTGCGCGGCCGTGTCCGGAGCGAGGAGCGTGGATGAGATCGCCGAGTGGGCGGCGCGGGCCTCGGACACCGTGTTGACGGCCGTCGGAGTCCGCCGGCATCCGCTCCGGTGGCGCCATGCCCCCTCGCGGACCACGATCGGCCGCGTCCTCGCGGCCGTCGACGGTGACGCCCTGGACCAGGCGGTCGGCGCCTGCCTCACCGCCCGGAACAACGCGGGAACGGCCTCAGGGAAGCGGCAGGTGATCGCCGTCGACGGCAAGTCGCTGAGAGGATCGGCCCGCCTGTCCGCCGGCCGCAGACACCTTCTCTCCGCCGTCACCCACCACCGGGCCATGACCCTCGCCCAGGCCGAGGTCGGAACCAAGACGAACGAGACCGCTCACTTCCGGCCCCTGCTCGAGCCGCTGGACCTGGACGGATCCTTGGTCACATTCGACGCCCTGCACTCGGTCCAGGCGAACGTCACCTGGCTCGTCGAGACGAAGAACGCCCACTACATCGCCGTGATCAAGCGGAATCAGCCGACCGCCTACCGGCAGCTCGCCGCCCTGCCCTGGCCGGACATCGCCGTCCAGCACACCGTTTCCTCTGCCGGACACGGCCGCCGGGAGTCCCGCTCGATCAAGACCTGCGGCATCGCCGACGAACTCGGCGGAATTGCCTTCCCCCACAGCCGCCTCGCCTTCCGCTGTCCGCGTACTCGTCTGAGTGCGCCACCGAGTACGAAGTTGTGTGCACCACCCCTCAAGCGACGTCGGTGTCCCGCTCGATGGCTTGGAGGCGGTTCTTGAGCCGGTAGCTGTTGCCGTTGATCGGGACGACCTCGCAGTGGTGCAGGAGGCGGTCAAGGATCGCGGTGGCCAGGACCTCGTCGCCGAAGACCTGGCCCCACTCACCGAAGGTCTTGTTCGAGGTCAGGGTGATCGAGCCCTTCTCGTAACGCTTGGAGATGACCTGGAAGACCAGATTCGCCTCGGCCCGCTCCAGCGGCTGACAGCCCACCTCGTCGACCACGAGAACAGCGGGGCGAAGGTAGCTGGTGAGCTTGCTCATCAGGCGGCCCTGGTCCTCGGCGGCCTTGAGGTGGCGGACCATGTCGTCGAGGCTGCGTGGCCCCTCTGCGGCCCCGGCACCAGACTGACCTACGGGCTCAACGTCCCAACGAGCTACCGGCATCGGCGGGCAGGCGCCACAGCCATGTTTTCACGCCCGCAAGGCGCACCCGAAGGGAACAGGGGGACTGACCTGCAACGATGGGACTTGTCTAGGGTCCTGTTGGCTGCACGGAAAGAAGCACTCTCCAGGTGAAGAAGCGTATCGGGTCGTACCCGCGTGTCCGCATCGAGGGCGGCGGCCGGACGGTGGTCTCGCAGGCCGGGGGCGTGCTGCTGGTCGAGACCGTCCGCAAGGCCGGCTTGGACACCGCGATATCAGCGGCGCTGACGCCGTGGCGGAAGGCTCGGGCGGTGCACGATCCGGGCAAGGTCCTGCTGGACGTGGCCCTGGCGGTCGCGCTGGGCGGGGACTGCCTCGCGGATGTCGCCATGCTGCGGGCCGAGCCGGCCGTGTTCGGGCCGGTGGCCTCCGACCCGACGGTCTCCCGCCTCATCGACACCCTCGCAGCCTCCGGAAAGAAGGCCCTGCGGGCCATTCGTGCCGCGCGGGCCGAAGTCCGCCAGCATGTCTGGCGGTTGGCCGACCGGAAAGCGCCTGATGCGGGCGGGACGGTGACCGTGGACCTCGACGGGGTGCTGTTGATCGCGCACTCGGACAAGGAGGACGCCGCACCCACGTGGAAGCGAACCTACGGCCACCACCCGCTGATGGGGTGCGTCGACCACGGGCCGGGCGGCACGGGTGAACCGGTCGCGGCCCTGCTCAGAGCAGGCAACGCCGGATCGAACACGGCCGCCGACCACATCACCGCCACCAGCCTGGCGCTGGCCCAGCTGCCGAAGAAGTACCGGCGCGGGCGCCGGACCCTGATCCGCACCGACTCCGCGGGCGGCACCCACGACTTCGTCGCATGGCTCGCCCGACGGGGCCGGTGGCTGTCCTACTCGGTCGGCATGGTGATCACCGAGCAGGTCCACCAGCATGTGCTGAAGGTTCCGGCATCGGCCTGGACGCCGGCTGTCGAAGCGGACGGTGAGATCCGTGACGTCGCCTGGGGTGCCGAGCTCACCGGCGACGTTCTGGACGGCTGGCCCGAGGGCATGCGGCTGATCGTCAGGAAGGAACGGCCGCACCCCGGGGCCCAGTTGCGGCTCACGGATGCGGACGGCATGCGGCTGACCTGTTTTGCCACCAACACCTTGGGCCGGCCGATCGCCGAGCTCGAGCTGCGTCACCGGCTGCGGGCCCGGGCCGAGGACCGCATCCGCGCCGCCCGGGCCACCGGCCTGCGCAACCTGCCCCTGCACCGCACGACCCAGAACCAGATCTGGCTGGAGATCGTGCAGATCGCTCTCGACCTGCTGGCCTGAATGCCGATGCTCGCCCTGACCGGCACGCCCGCCTCTGGGAACCCCGCCGACTACGGCTCCGCCTGTTCACCACGGCCGGACAACTCGTGACCACCGGCCGCCGACGGATCCTCCGCCTGGCCCGGCACTGGCCCTGGACCGGTCACATCACCGCAGCCCTCGACCGGCTCACCCAACTGCCCGACCCTGGCTGACCAGCGGATTCCCCGTCCCTTCGACAGCACCTCAACACCAGGGTCCCGGCAAAGTCGTTCAGTAGCCCTGTGACGTGGGATTTTGCGGGGCGGAAGAGGTGCGCGGGCGTGGTCCGGTCCGGTTGGATGGAGGTTCCTACGCCTTACCGTCCGACCAGGGGATCACGCCCGCGCCATGCCATCGTCCCTCATCCCTGCGCCTGTTCGCACGCCTGCCCCGGATCATGAGCTCCTCGTCCAACTGCTTGCCGGGATACCTGATCCGCGCCGTCGGCGCGGTGTCCGGCACCCGGTGGGTGCTCTGATCGCGGTGGCGGTGTGCGCGGTGGTGGTGTGCGCGGTGGTGGTGTGCGCGGTGGTGGCCGGAGCCCGGGGGTTCACCGCGGTCGGGGAGTGGGCCCGGGACGCGGGACGTGTCGCGCTGGAACGGCTGGGCCTGGAGCGGGGCGGGGTGGACGAATCAACGCTGCGGCGCCTGTTCGCCCGCCTCGACGCGGACCGTCTCGATGCGGTGCTGGGAGTCTGGGCCCTGACCAGGACCGCACGTGTCGCGGGCCGCAGGGTGATCGCCATCGACGGCAAGACGGTCCGGGGCGCACGCGGCGGCGGCTCCACGGCCCCGCACTTGGTCGCCGCCCTCGCGCACGGGTCCGGGGCGGTACTCGGCCAGGTCGCGGTGAGCGAGAAGAGCAACGAGATCCCCGCCGCCCGGGAACTGCTTCAACTCCTCGGCCTGGACGGCGTCGTCGTCACGATGGACGCACTG
>NZ_JBIRUY010000007.1:0-228125 GCF_044335305.1 Streptomyces sp. NPDC020490
AAACGCCCGGTTACATTCCGAACCCGGAAGCTAAGCCTTACAGCGCCGATGGTACTGCAGGGGGGACCCTGTGGGAGAGTAGGACGCCGCCGAACAATCTTTGGAAGGACCCCTGGTCACCAGCGTTCAGCTGGGACCAGGGGTCCTTTTCTTTTTCCCGAGCGCGCCGGGTACTCCGGCAGCGCGAGAATGACTTGCAGTACCGAAGACAGGAGTCACCGATGTCCACCAACTCTCCCGACGATCGACCGGAGCGCGACCCACGTCGACGGGACAGTCGGGACCGCGGAGACCGTAACGACCGCGGTGGTTACCGCGGGGACCGGGGTGGCTTCCGTCGGGACGACCGACGCGATCGCGACAATGACCGCGCCGGCTACGGACGCCGCGACGACCGTCCCACTTTCCGTCGTGACGACCGTGACCAGGGACCGCGTCGCGACGACCGCGGTGAGCGTCCTTCCTTCCGACGTGACGACCGTGGTGACCGGGGAGACCGTCCTTCGTTCCGTCGTGACGACCGTAGTGACCGCGGTGAACGTCCTTCCTTCCGGCGCGACGACCGTAGTGACCGGGGGGACCGTCCCTCCTACCGTCGTGACGACCGTGGTGACCGCGGTGAACGTCCTTCGTTCCGTCGTGACGACCGTGGTGACCGGGGGGACCGTCCCTCCTACCGTCGTGACGACCGTGACCAGGGACCGCGTCGCGACGACCGCGGTGAGCGTCCTTCCTTCCGGCGCGATGACCGTGGTGACCGGGGGGACCGTCCGTCGTTCCGTCGTGACGACCGCGGTGAGCGTCGCGAGCGCCGGGACGACGACCGCGGTGGTTACGGGCGCCGTGACGACCGGCGGGGCGATGACCGCGGTGACCGCGGCGGCTTCCGTCGTGACGAGCGCCGTGACGACCGGCGCGAGGGCGACCGCGGTGGCTTCGGCCGGCGTGACGACCGTGACCGCGGTCCGCGTCGTGATGACCGTGGTGACCGTCCCCCCTTCCGTCGCGACGACCGCGATCGCGGCTTCCGCCGTGACGACCGCCGTGACGACCGCCGTGACGACCGCGGGGACCGGGGTGGCTTCCGGCGGGACGAGCGGCGCGATGAGGGTCGCGGCGGGGACCGCGGCGGCTTCCGGCGGGATGACAGCCGGGCCGGCGAGCGCGGAGGCTTCCGGGGCCGTGACGACCGTGGCGCCCGTGGGCCCCGGCGGGATGACCGCGGTGGCCGTCCCGGTGGCTTCCGGGGCCGTGACGACCGACGCGACGACCGGCGTGGCGGCGGCCGCTTCCAGGACGACCGGAGCCGTGACCGCGACCGGGAGCCGATCAAGCGGCTGCCCATCCCCGAGGACGTCACCGGCGACGAGATCGACAAGGACGTACGGCAGGAGCTGCAGAGCCTGCCCAAGACGCTCGCGGACGACGTGGCCAGGAACCTGGTGATGGTCGCGCGGCTCATCGACGAGGACCCCGAGGGCGCCTACGGCTACTCCAGGGTGGCGCTGCGGCTCGCCTCCCGCGTGGCCGCCGTCCGCGAGGCCGCCGGATTCGCCGCTTACGCGAACCAGAAGTACGGCGAGGCGCTCGCCGAGTTCCGGGCCGCGCGGCGGATGACCGGTTCCGTGGACCTGTGGCCGGTCATGGCCGACTGCGAACGCGGGCTCGGGCGGCCGGAGAAGGCGCTGGACATGGCCGGCGCCCCCGAGGTGAACAAGCTCGACAAGGCCGGCCAGGTCGAGATGCGGCTCGTCGCGGCCGGTGCCCGGCGTGACCTCGGACAGCTGGACGCGGCCATAGTGACGCTGCAGAGCCCCGAGCTCGCCTCCAACTCCGTGCAGCCGTGGACCGCGCGGTTGCGGTACGCGTACGCGGACGCGCTGCTCGCCGTCGGCCGGGAGGGCGAGGCGCGGGAGTGGTTCGCCAAGGCCGTCGAGGCCGACCGGGACGGCAGCACGGACGCCTCCGACCGGCTCGCCGAGCTGGACGGGGTCGAGTTCGTCGACGCCCTCGACGAGACCGAGGGCGACAGCGGGACGCAGGGCGAGGGAACGGGCGCGGAAGACGCTCCGAAGGCGGCCTCGGAAGAGGACGGCGACGACGACTGACGCCCGTCGGCGTCCGCGCGTGAAAGGAGGGCGGGACCCCGTAGGGATCCCGCCCTCCGCCGTTTCAGGTCTCGTCGACCCCGTCGACCCCGTCAGAACTCCAGCGCGCGCAGCACCAGACCCGACGCGGGCTTCGGGCCGAAGGACGTCGACTTCCGGGGCATCGTCACGCCTTGGCGGGCCAGATCGCGGACGACCTCCTCGCGGACCGGGTGCATCAGGACGGCCGTCCCGCCGTCGCGTTCGGCCTTCTCCACCGTGGCCGCCGCGTCGTGGATGTAGGCGACGCGGGCCGGGGAGTCCCCGGGGATGTGCCAGACGTGGTCGAGGAGGGCGGCGTGCAGGACCGTGGCGTCCAGGGTGCGCCAGGCGGCGGGGCGGTCGGCGGGGACCGTACGGGCTAGGAGGCCGGGGTCCGGGCGGTCGACGAGGTGGAAGGAGCCGTCGCCGGCGAGCAGGAACGCGTTCCCCTCGCGGGCCGCGTCGGCGAGGGCGTCCAGGGCCTGCGGCAGGGACACGTCCAGGTGCCGTACGCGGAGCAGGCCGTCGAGGGCGGCGAGCGCGTCGGGGACCGGCAGGTGGTGCAGCAGGCGGTGGATCGCGCGGACCCGGAGCGGGTAGCGGGCCGTGTCGACCAAGAGGACGAGGCCGTAGTCCCAGGGGCTGGGAGAGGGATGCTCCGCGCGTAGACGACGGTACGTCGCCCAGCGGTGGTGGCCGTCGGCGATGAGGGCCTGGTGCCCGGCCAGGTCGGACTGGACGCGGGCCACCTCGGCGGGATCGGTGACCGACCAGAGGCGGTGCGCGAAGCCGTCCTCCGTGGTGGTGGCGAGCAGCGGGGGCTGCTGTGCGGTGCGCTCGACGAGCCTCGTGGTGTCCGCGGCCGCGTCGTCGCCGCGGTAGGTCAGCAGGAGCGGTTCGAGGTTCGCGGAGGTGGCCCGCATCAGGGCCGCGCGGTCCGCGACCACGTGCGGCATCACGTCCTCGTGCGGCAGGACCACGCCCTCCGCCGGTTCTGACACGCGCAGGGCGCCGATGACCCCCCGCTGCAGCATGCCGTTGCCGTCCCGTTGCTCGTAGACGTAGAGGCCGGGTTCGGGGTCGGTGGTCAGGACGCCTTCGGCGAGCCAGCGGCGCAGGGTGTCGGCGGCCTGCTCGTTGCGGGCGTCGGGGGTGGTGGCCTGCGGAAGGATCAGGCGGACGATGTTGTGCGGGTCCGCGTCCTGGAGATGGTGCAGGCCGTCGGGGCGGACCACGACGTCGTAGGGAGGGGACGTCACGGCTGCCAGGCTGCCGACCCGGTCGGGGTCGTACCGCAGGCCTCTGAACGGGGTGAGTTCGAGGCCTCGGGGCACCATTGCTTCCGAGTGACCTGCAGTGTTCATCCCGGCATCGTACGTGTGTCGGTGGCATGCGGGATGATCGGGGGAAAGCGAGCGAACGAGGAGCGATGTGGAATGAGCCAGAGCGTCAGGACGAGGCCCGAGGCCAGTGGGCAGGCCCTGAGCGAGGCGTACGACACGGCGCTGCTCGACCTGGACGGAGTGGTGTACGCGGGCGGGAACGCGATCGCGCACGCCGTCGAGTCGCTGGCCGCGGCCCGCGCGGGCGGGATGCATCTGGCGTACGTCACCAACAACGCGCTGCGCACCCCCGACACGGTGGCGGACCACCTGACCGAGCTGGGGATACCGACCGGCGCCGACGACGTCATCACCTCCGCCCAGGCGGTCGCCCGGCTGATCAGTGATCAGGTGCCGTCGGGGGCGCGGGTGCTGGTGATCGGCGGGGACGGGCTGCGGGTCGCCCTGCGGGAGCGGGGGCTCGAGCCGGTCGAGTCGGCGGACGACGATCCGGTCGCGGTCGTACAGGGCTACGGGGGGCCCGAGTTGCCGTGGGGGCGTTTCGCGGAGGCCTGCTACGCCATCGCGCGCGGGGTGCCCTGGTACGCCTCCAACACCGACCTGACCATTCCGGGCGCACGCGGGATCGCTCCGGGCAACGGGGCCGCGGTGGAGGTCGTGCGGATAGCGACCGGCGCCGAGCCGCAGGTCGCGGGCAAGCCGCTGCCTCCGATGCACCGGGAGACCATCCTGCGCACCGGCGCCGAGCGGCCGCTGGTGGTCGGGGACCGCCTGGACACGGACATCGAGGGCGCGTTCAACGGAGAGGTCGACTCGCTGCTCGTCCTGACGGGCGTGACCGACGGCGCGCGGCTCCTGGCCGCGCCGCCGCAGCACCGGCCGACGTACGTCGACGCGGACCTGCGCGGGATGCTCACCGGGCAGCCGGAGGTCACGCAGGCGGGCGACGGGTTCCGCTGCGGCGGCTGGACGGCGACCGCGGGCACGGAGCTGGAACTGGACGGCGACGGCGAGGCCCTGGACGGGCTGCGTGCCCTGTGCGCCGCGGCCTGGACGGCGGCCGGGGACGGCGTGTGCACGCTCGACCCGGGGAAGGCGCTGGCCCGGCTGGGGCTGTGAGCCGACGCCGACGCCGCGCCGGCGCCTGACGTGGAGGCGGAGAGCGGAGAGCGGAGGCCGCGTGAAGTGGGTGTGAGGGTAGGCTAACCTAACTGCGTGTTGGTCGACGGTCCTCCCGAACAGCGCGCGGACACCGCCCCCGCGCCCCCCGCCCGCCGGGCGGTACGCACCCTCGGGCTGCTCGTGTCAGCGGCGGTCCTGGTGCTCGTCGCACTGGCGAGCATCGCCATCGGCGCGAAGGAGCTGAGCCCGGATCAGGTCTGGCACGGCCTGTTCCAGGACACGGGGACGTACGGCGACGTCGTCGTGGACGAGCGGCTGTCGCGGACCCTCCTCGGGCTGCTGGCGGGCGCCGCGCTCGGCCTGTCCGGGGCCGTGCTGCAGGCGCTCACCCGCAACCCGCTGGCCGATCCCGGACTGCTCGGCATCAACGCCGGCGCCTCCGCCGCGGTCGTCACTGCCATGACATATCTCGGTGTCACCTCGCTGACCGGCTATGTGTGGTTCGCCTTCCTCGGCGCGGCCGCGGTCGGGGCGCTGGTGTGGTTCCTGGGCGGCAGCCGGGGCGCCACTCCGGTGCGGCTCGCGCTGGCCGGCACCGCGATCAGCGCCGCCCTCTACGGCTACCTCCAGGCCGTGATGATCATGGACCAGGCGGCGCTGGGCACGATGCGTTTCTGGACGGTGGGTTCGCTGTCCTCCGCGACGGACTCGACCATCCTTCAGGTGCTGCCGTTCCTCGCGGCCGGAACGCTCCTCGCCCTCGTGCTCGCCCGCCCGCTCAACGCGCTGGCCATGGGCGACGACACCGCGAAGGCCCTCGGCGCCGACGTCGACCGCACCCGGGCGCTGGCCATGCTCGCCGCCACCGTGCTGTGCGGGGCGGCGACCGCCGCGTGCGGGCCGATCGTGTTCGTCGGACTGATGGTCCCGCACGTCGTGCGGTCCTTCACCGGACCCGACCTGCGCTGGATCCTGCCGTACGCGGCGGTCCTCTCGCCCGTGCTGCTGCTCGGCTCCGACGTCGTCGGCCGCGTCGTGGCCCGGCCCTCGGAACTCCAGGTCGGCGTCGTCACCGCGATCGTCGGCGGCCCGGTCTTCATCCTCCTGGTACGACGGCGCAGGACGGCGCAACTGTGAAGACCAACCGTGTGCTGAGGGCTCCGGGCGGGATCTCGCTGCGCCTGGACGTCCGCGCCGTCACCGTCGTCGTCCTGCTGCTGCTCGCCGCGCTCACCGCGGGCGTCGCGCTGATCGGCACCGGCGACTTCCCGATCCCGGCCGGCGACGTGCTGAAGACGCTGCTGGGGAACGGCAGCGCGGGGCAGGAGTTCATCGTCAACGAACTACGGCTGCCGCGGGTCCTCGTCGGGCTGCTGGTCGGCGCCTCGCTCGGGCTCGGCGGCGCGCTGTTCCAGGCCGTCACCCGCAACCCGCTGGGCAGCCCGGACGTGCTCGGGCTCGGGCAGGGGGCGACGGCCGGGGCGCTCACGGTGATCGTGCTGTTCTCCGGGAGCGCGGCCCAGGTCACCCTGGGCGCGCTGGTGGGCGGACTGGCCACCGGGCTCGCCCTCCACCTGCTCGCCTGGAAGCGCGGCGTGCATGGCTACCGGCTGGTCCTGGTCGGCGTCGGCGTGTCCGCCGTCGTCACCGCGGTCAACGGCTACCTGCTGACCGTCTCCGACATCGTCGACGCGGCCCGCGCGGTGGTCTGGATGACCGGTTCCCTCGACGGCCGCGACTGGGACCAGGTCCGGCCGCTGCTCGCGGTGTGCGCCGTGCTGGTGCCGCTCGTGCTCGCGGGCGCGCGCGGGCTGCGGATGATGGAGATGGGCGACGACGTGGCGAACGCCCTCGGCGTGCGCGTGGAGCGCGTCCGGGCGCTGCTGCTGGTGGCCGCCGTCCTGCTCACCGCGACCGCCACCGCCGCGGCCGGCCCCGTCGCCTTCGTCGCGCTGACCGCGCCGCAGCTCGCCCGGCGGCTGACCCGGTCACCGGGCCCGAACCTGCTGCCGTCCCTGTGCATGGGCGCCACCCTCCTGGTCACCGCCGACTGGGCCGCGCAGCGGGTCTTCGGCGCCGACCGGCTGCCGGTGGGCGTGGTCACCGGCGTCCTGGGCGGGGCCTACCTGCTGTGGCTCCTCGTCAGCGAGCGCAGGGCGGGCCGGATATGACCGGCCCGGCGTACGACACCATCCGAAGGAGCACCGTGAACCGCCTGTCCGCGCAGGACGTCACCCTCGCCTACGACCAGCGCGTCATCGCCGAGCAGCTCTCGGTGGAGATCCCCGACCACTCCTTCACCGTCATCGTCGGCCCGAACGCGTGCGGCAAGTCCACGCTGCTGCGCGCCCTGTCGCGGATGCTGAGGCCCAGCCAGGGCCGGGTGCTGCTGGACGGGCAGGTCATCCAGTCGATGCCGGCGAAGCAGGTCGCGCGGACCCTCGGCCTGCTGCCGCAGTCGTCGATCGCGCCCGACGGGATCACCGTCGGCGACCTGGTCGGCCGGGGCCGCTACCCGCACCAGGGCATCCTGCGCCAGTGGTCGGCCGAGGACGAGCGGGTCGTCCGCGAGTCCATGGCGCGGACCGGGGTCGCCGAACTCGCCGACCGGTACGTCGACGAGCTCTCCGGAGGGCAGCGGCAGCGCGTGTGGATCGCCATGGCGCTCGCCCAGCAGACCCCGCTGCTGCTGCTCGACGAGCCGACGACCTACCTGGACATCCAGCACCAGATCGACGTCCTCGACCTGTGCGCCGAACTCCACGAGGAACAGGGCTGCACCCTGGTCGCCGTGCTGCACGACCTCAACCACGCCGCCCGGTACGGCACCCATCTCGTCGCCCTGCGCGACGGGCGGGTCGTCGCCGAGGGCGCGCCGCGGGACGTCGTCACCGCCGGGCTGGTCGAGGCGGTCTTCGGGCTGCGCTGCCAGGTCATCGACGACCCGGAGACGGGGACGCCGCTGGTGGTGCCGGCGGCGCGGAGGGCACGCACGCGTGCGGTGGCGGCCGTCCCGGCCGGGGACCCCGCCGGGACCCCGGCCAGGAGCGGACCAGAAGCTGAGAACGGGCCTCAGAGCCGCGGACGGGGTGCGGGAGCCGAGACGGGGCACGGGAGCTGAGACGGGGCATGGGAGCTGAGACCGGGCCCGGAGCCACGGACGTGTCCCGAGCCGCGGCCGTGTCCCTGGCCGCGGACGTGTCCCGAGCCGGGCCCGTGCCCGGAGCCGTGGGCGGTGGGCCTCGGCTACAGCAGCTTCCTGAGGCGGAACAGGTCGCGCAGGCCGGCGTCCAGCTTCACCCGGCCCGCGCCCCAGGCCCTGGCGAAGTGCAGTTCGCCGTCGACCATCGCGACCAGGTCGTCGCCGGTCATGCTCAGCCGTATCTCGGCCCGCTCGCGCGGCGGCCCCGCCAGGGTGTCACGCACCTCGATCCGGCCGCCGGTGAGCCGGCCGGCGAAGGTGACGTCCAGGTCGGTTATGTGGCAGCTGACCGACCGTTCCATGGCCGTGGCCGAGCGGACGTCACCCTCGGCGTGCTGCATGTTGTCGGAGAGCTTCTCGAGTGCGGCACGGCACTCCTCGATCGTGGCCATCGGCATCGACCGTACCGCAGGGCTTCGCGGTAGCGTCTGGGCATGAGCGACACAGCCGCGGAGAGGGAGATTACGGCGCGGGAGGCCGAGGGCCGGGCCGACACCCCGGGCGGGCCCGGGGACGACCCCGCCGCCCCGGCGCCCCTGAACGTGCCCCGCACCCCGACCGGCGACGCCGAGGTCGACGCCCGGCTGGAACGGCTGGCCGACGCAGACCACCTGCCGACGGACGGACATGTGGAGGTGTACGAGGATGTGCACCGCGGGCTGCGCGACGCGCTCACCGCGCTCGACGCCCGCCCGGGACCACCGGCCCCCACCGGTCACCCGACCCCCACCGGTCACCCGACCCCCACCGGTCACCCGACCCCCACCCCTCGCCCGGCCACCGCCCCGTAATGAGACCCTACGGGTCCCACCTTCTTCACACTTTTCGATCGTCGTACGGGAACAGGAGCTGAACCCACCGTGGCAGGAGTCGCACGCCGCCGCCTCGACGCGGAGCTGGTCCGCCGCAAGCTCGCGCGCTCGCGTGAGCATGCCAGCCAGCTGATCACGGCCGGGCGCGTCACCGTCGGCAGGACCGTCGCGACCAAGCCCGCCACCCAGGTGGAGACCGCGGCCGCCATCGTCGTCGCCGCCGACGACGCCGACCCCGACTACGTCTCCCGCGGCGGCCACAAGCTCGCCGGCGCGCTGCAGGTGTTCGTGCCGCGGGGGCTGGCCGTCGAGGGGCGGCGGGCGCTGGACGCCGGCGCGTCCACCGGAGGTTTCACCGACGTGCTGCTGCGGGCGGGAGCCGCGCACGTCGTCGCCGTCGACGTCGGATACGGACAACTCGCCTGGACTCTGCAGAGCGATGAACGCGTCACCGTCAAGGACCGTACGAACGTACGCGAATTGACGCTCGAAGCGATCGATGGGGAGCCTGTGGATCTTGTCGTGGGGGATCTGTCCTTCATCCCGCTCGGCCTGGTGCTGCCCGCCCTGGTGCGGTGCGCGAGGCCGGACGCCGACTTGGTGATGATGGTGAAGCCGCAGTTCGAGGTGGGCAAGGAACGGCTCGGCAGCGGGGGAGTCGTGCGCAGCCCGCAGCTGCGGGCGGAGGCCGTGCGGGGCGTGGCCGAGAAGGCGTGGGAGCTCGGGCTCGGAGTGCGGGGCGTCACCGCAAGTCCGCTGCCCGGGCCGTCGGGGAATGTCGAGTACTTTCTCTGGCTGCGGTCCGGTGCACCCGAGCTGGACCCGGCCGACGTTGACCGTGCAGTGGCGGAGGGGCCGCGTTGACACAGAACCGAGCTCGTACTGTTTTCCTGCTCGCCCACACCGGGCGGCCCGCGGCCATCCGCAGCGCCGAACTCGTGGTCAAGGGGCTGCTGCGCGAGGGCATCGGCGTGCGCGTCCTGGAGTACGAGGCGCGCGATCTGCCGCTGCCGGACCAGGTGGAGCTGGTCAAGGAGGCGACCCCGCAGTGCCTCGACGGGTGCGAGCTGCTCATCGTGCTCGGCGGTGACGGGACGCTGCTGCGCGGCGCCGAGTTCGCCCGCGCCTCAGGGGTGCCGATGCTCGGCGTCAACCTCGGGCGGGTCGGGTTCCTGGCCGAGGCCGAGCGGGACGACCTCGACAAGGTCGTCGACCGGGTGGTGACCCGCTCGTACGAGGTCGAGGAGCGGATGACCATCGACGTCGTCGTCCACCGCAACGGCGACATCGTGCACACCGACTGGGCGCTGAACGAGGCCGCCGTGCAGAAGGTGTCCGCCGAGAAGCTGCTCGAGGTCGTGCTGGAGATCGACGGGCGGCCGGTGACGGGGTTCGGCTGCGACGGCATCGTGCTGTCGACGCCGACCGGGTCGACGGCGTACGCGTTCTCCGCGGGCGGGCCCGTGGTGTGGCCCGAGGTGGAGGCGCTGCTGATGGTGCCGATCAGCGCGCACGCGCTGTTCGCCAAGCCGCTGGTGACCTCGCCGGACTCGGTGCTCGCGGTGGAGGTGCTGCCGCACATCCCGCCGGGCGTGCTGTGGTGCGACGGGCGGCGCACGGTGGAGCTGCCGCCGGGGGCGCGGGTGGAGGTGCGGCGGGGAGCCGTGCCGGTACGGCTGGCCCGGCTGCACCACGCGTCGTTCACCGACCGGCTGGTGGCGAAGTTCGCGCTGCCGGTCTCGGGGTGGCGGGGAGCGCCCCACTAGCGCTCCGCCGGATGTGCCGCGTTCCGCCGCGTACTGCCGCGTCGCGTGTTTCTGACGCGTTGTGCCGTCGGCCGGCTGCGGCGCCGTGGTGGCCGGTCGCGCGGTTCCGCACGCCCCTTCGGGGCGCTGCCCGACCGCCCCTCCGGTAGGGAACGCTCGTTCGATGAGTGAAACCTTCGGTGGTCACGGCCCGCGGGACGCCGGATGGGCGGGGCGGCGTCGCACACCATGCGCGAAACCTCGTATGGTCGGGTGCGTGCTTGAGGAGATGCGGATACGGTCGCTCGGAGTCATCGACGACGCGGTCGTCGAGCTGTCGCCCGGCTTCACGGCCGTCACCGGTGAGACGGGCGCGGGCAAGACCATGGTGGTCACCAGCCTCGGTCTGCTGCTGGGCGGGCGTGCGGACCCGGCGCTGGTGCGGATCGGCGCCGGGAAGGCGGTCGTGGAGGGGCGGATCGCCGTCCCCGAGGGCGCCGCGGCCGTGGTGCGGGCCGAGGAGGCCGGGGCCGAGCTCGACGACGGCGCACTGCTGATCAGCCGTACCGTCTCCGCCGAGGGGCGCTCGCGCGCGCACCTCGGCGGGCGCAGCGTGCCGGTGGGCATGCTCGCGGAGCTCGCCGACGAGCTGGTGGCCGTGCACGGGCAGACGGACCAGCAGGGGCTGCTGAAGCTGTCCCGGCAGCGGCAGGCGCTCGACCGGTACGCCGGGGACGCCGTCGCCGTGCCGCTGGCCAAGTACACCGAGGCCTACCGGCGGCTGCGGGCCGTCTCCGCGGAGCTCGACGAGATCACCACGCGCGCGCGTGAGCGGGCCCAGGAAGCGGACATGCTGCGCTACGGGCTCGACGAGATCGCCGGGGTCGAGCCGCGCGCCGGCGAGGACGTGGAGCTGGCGGAGGAGGCGGAGCGGCTCGGGCACGCGGAGGCGCTGTCGTCCGCCGCGACGGCCGCGCACGCCGCCCTCGCCGGCAACCCGGAGGACCCCGAGGGCATCGACGCCACGACGCTCGTCGCGGGCGCGCAGCGGGCGCTGGACGCCGTCCGCTCGCACGATCCGGCGCTGGCCGCGCTCGCCGGACGGATCGGGGAGATCGGCATCCTGCTGGGCGACGTGGCCGGGGAGCTGGCGGGCTACGCCGACGACCTGGACGCCGATCCGCTGCGGCTGGCGGCCGTCGAGGAGCGGCGGGCCGCGCTCACCGGGCTGACCCGGAAGTACGGGGCGGACGTGGCCGCCGTCCTGGCGTGGGCCGAGCGCGGCGCCGCGCGGCTGACCGAGCTGGAGGGCGACGACGAGCGGATCGGCGAGCTGACCGCCGAGCGGGACGCGCTGCGGGCCGAACTGGGCGGGCTGGCACAGGCGTTGTCGGACGCCCGGGCGGAGGCGGCGGAGCGGTTCGCGGCCGCGGTGACCGCGGAGCTGGCCTCGCTCGCGATGCCCCACGCGCGCGTGTCGTTCGACATCCGGCAGACCGAGGACCCGGAGGGCGTGGAGGTCGGCGGGCGCACGGTCGCCTGCGGGCCGTCCGGCGTCGACGAGGTGGAGCTGCTGCTCGCCCCGCACCCGGGGGCGCCGCCGCGGCCCATCGCCAAGGGCGCGTCCGGCGGTGAGCTCTCCCGCGTGATGCTCGCCGTCGAGGTGGTCTTCGCGGGGACGGATCCGGTGCCGACGTACCTCTTCGACGAGGTCGACGCCGGCGTCGGCGGCAAGGCCGCCGTCGAGATCGGCCGGCGGCTGGCGCGGCTGGCGAAGACCGCGCAGGTGGTGGTCGTCACGCACCTGCCGCAGGTGGCCGCCTTCGCCGACCGGCAGCTGCTGGTGGAGAAGACCCAGGACGGGTCGGTCACCCGCTCAGGGGTGAAGGTCCTCGAAGGGGAGGAGCGCATCCGGGAGTTGTCGCGGATGCTGGCCGGCCAGGAGGACTCGCAGACGGCGCGGGCGCACGCCGAGGAACTTCTGGCCACCGCCCGGGCGGACGGGTAGGGGCCGCCCGTAGGGTGACCGGATGACCCAACGCGCTCACCGGGCTTCCTCCTGCTGTCTCGCCGCCGTCCTCACCCGCGCCGGTGTCGCGGGCCTGCGTGCCAAGCCGCCCGGCGGGCGCGGGTTCTGGGAGCGCACGAACTACGCCGGGCGGACCGTCGGGCTGTACGCCGGGCCCGCGTCCGCCCTGGCGGCGGCCGTCGCCGCCGGGCGGGCGCGGCCCGCCGCCGGGTTCGCGGTGCTCGCCGCCGGTGCCTGCGGGGCCTGGGACGACGTCGCCGGCGACCACCGGCGCGGGCTGCGGGCGCATCTGTCGGCGCTGCGCGACGGTGAAGTCACCAGCGGAGCGGTCAAGTTGTTCGGGATCTCCGCGGCCGGACTGGTCGCGGGGGCGCTGCTGAAGGAGCGGTTTCCGGACAAGGTGCTCGCGGGGATCGTGATCGCCGGGACCGCGCACTTCGTCAACCTCGTGGACGTACGGCCCGGCACGGCGGCCGCGGCGGTGATCGCCCTCGGGGCGCCGGGGCTGCTGTGGGAGGGCCCCGGGGCGCAGTCGGCCGCCGCCGCGGTGGGCGCCGCCGCGGCCGTGCTGCCGGACGACCTCGGCGAGCGGCTCATGCTCGGCGACACCGGGGCGCACGCGCTGGGCGCGGCCCTGGGAACCGCCGCCGTCGCCCGCAACGGGCGCGCCGGACTGCTCGCGTACGCCGTGGCTCTCGTCGCCGCGGCGGCGTACGGTGACCGGGTGAGCGGGGCGGCACGCGCGCTCGGCGCGTGACACCTGTCCGGAGGCGTGCGCTCCGTCACTCGTACGAGTGACGTGCTTCTTGCGCCGCGCCGTCACCCGGCCCGCCGCGTTCCCGGAACACCCGTACGTGCTGGCATCCTTGACGGATACGTGGAGGAAACCGCGCGGTACACCCCTCCGTCCGATCCTTCTGTACGTTCTTCGTGACCGCCCGACGCCGAACCAGGAGCCCCGGCCACGTGACCCCCGTGAGCAGCCACTCACCGCACGGCCGGCCGCCGCTGCGCACCGTGCAGGTGCTGGGCGGCGGCAACGCCGGCAGCAGCGCGCACGTGCGCTCGCTGGCCGCGGGGCTGGTCGCCCGGGGCCTGCGGGTCACGGTGTGCGCCCCCGTCGAGGCCGATCACGCGTACGACTTCACGGGCACCGGCGCCGCACACGTGCACGTGCCGCGCAGCAGCGACCCGGGCGCGGTCGCCGCGCTGCGGGAGGCGTGCCGGGACGCCGACCTGGTGCACGCGCACGGGCTGCACGCCTCCTTCCGGGCCTCGCTCGCGCTCAGCGGCCGGCGCACCCCGCTCGTCGTCACCTGGCACAGCCGGGCGTACGCCGACGGCGCGCGCGCCCATCTGCTGCGCCTGCTGGAGCGCCGGGTCGCGAAAGCGGCGACCGTCGTGCTCGGCACCTGCTCGGACCTCGTGGACCAGGCGCGCCGGACCGGAGCGCGCGACGCGCGGCTCGCCGCCGTGTCGCTGCCCGGCCCGCGCCCCCGCGCGGCCGCCGAAGCCGACGACCCGGACCGGCAGCGCGCCAAACTCCGGGCCGAACTCGGCGCCACCGGCCGGCCGTTGCTGATGGCGGCCGGCTCCCTCGACCGGCACGGCGGCCACGAGACCCTGCTGGACGCCGCACGCGTGTGGCGCGGCCTCGACCCCGTGCCGCTCGTCGTGCTCGCGGGCGAGGGCCCGCTGCGTCCCGCCCTGCAACGCCGGGTCGAGGACGAGCGACTGCCGGTCCGGCTCGTCGGGCGGCGCGACGACGTCGCCGAACTGCTCGCCGCGGCCGACCTCGCGCTGCTGACGAGCCGGTGGGAGTCGCGCTCGGTGCTCGCCCAGGAGGCCCTGCACGCGCGCGTGCCGCTGGTCGCGACCGCGGTCGGCGGCGTACCCGACCTCGTCGGCGACGCCGCCGACCTCGTCCCGTACGGGGACGCGGCGGCCCTCGCCGACACCGTCGTACGCCTGCTCGGCGACCCCGAGCGCCGGGAGCTGCTCGCGGAGCGGGGTGTCCGGCAGACGGCCAGCTGGCCCACCGAGGACCAGACGGTCGCTCAAGTGCTCAGCATCTACGACGAGTTGACCCAGGTCTGGCCGCTCGTTCAGCCGGAGAGGCGTTAGGGCACGTGCCGGCGGGCCCGCAGCGCCAGGCTCAACGCCAGTACCGTCTGCGGGTCCTCGAGGTCGGTGCCGAGCAACTCGCCGATGCGGGCAAGGCGGTTGTAGAGCGTCTGCCGGTTGAGGTGGAGCTCACGGGCGGTCTCCGCCTTGCGGCCCGCGTGCGCCAGGTACGTCTCCAGGGTGGGCAGCAGCGGCGGCCGGGAACGGCTGTCGTGATCGCGCAGCGGACCGATCGCGCGGTCCACGAAGGCCGCCAGGTCCGGATGGTCGCGCAGCCGCCACAGCAGCAGGTCGATGTCCAGGCGACGGGCGTCGTACCAGGGCCGGTCCGACAGCCCCTGCGCCGCGGTCGCCGTCTCGGCCGCGTGCCTGAGCCCCGCCGAGGCCGCCGCCCAGCCGCCGGCCACCCCGACGACCACCACCGGGAGCTGCGCCCCCGGGCGCTGCATGCCGGCCCGTTCCACCCCGGCCCGCAGCGCCGCCGCCGCCCGGTCCGCCACCGCCGGCCGCTCCCGCTCCGAACGCAGGCCCAGCAGCACCAGCACCCGGCCCTCGACGGGCCGCACACCCAGCAGCACCGGCACCCCCACCGAGGACAGCTCCTCCAGGACCGCGCGCGCCAGCACCGCCCAGCCGCCCCCGGGGGACAGGGTGTCGCCGAGCCGCATGACGACCGGCAGCAGCGGGCCGTCGCCCGGCTTGAAACCCAGCACACGGGCCTGCGCGGGCGCGTCCTGGGCGGTGATGCGGCCCTCGGCGAGATCGGTCAGGAAGTCGCCGCGCCCGCGCGCCGCCAGCTCCTCCTCCTGCCGGGCCTGCATCAGCACCACCGCGAGGATGCCCGCGGCCCGCTCGGCCGCCATGCGGTGGACCGGGGCGAGCGGAGCCCGTACGGGCAGCAGGACCAGCCGCGCCCGCACCGACCCCGTGCCGGGGCCCCCGCCGGGCACGTCCACGAGCACGGAACCGGCGGGCGGCGCCTCCTTGTGCTGGCTGCGCAGCCCCTCCCACACCTGGAGCGGATCCGCCCCCTCCGGTCCGGCGCCGGCGGCGTACAGGAGCTGGCCGTCCGTCGTCTCCAGGAAGACCGGGTTGCCGCCGAAGTCGGCCAGGATGCCCAGCACCTGCGGCACGCCACCGCCGCCCAGCAGCGCCTCGGTGCACCGGCGGTGCACCTCCTCGGCCCGCTGCAGCAGCGCGTAGTGGCCGTTGACGATCTCGGTGTGGATCTCCTCGGTGACCGTCACGAAGGGCACCTCGCGGTGCAGCTGGACGAGCGGGAGGCCGGCCGTCCGCGCCGTGTCGACGAGGGCGGCCGGCAGCCGCGTGAAGCGCGGACCGAGCTCGACGACGAGGGCGGCGATGCCGCGCTCGGCCAGGGTGCGCACGAACGCGCGCTGCTCCGCCGGGCGCGTGCCCAGGCCGTATCCCGTGGTCAGCAGCAGTTCGCCGCCCTTGAGCAGCGAGGCGATGTTGGGCACCTCGCCCGCGTGCACCCACCGCACCGTGCGCTGCAGCCGGTCGCCGCCCGCCACGACCTCGGGCAGCCCGCTGCGCAGCCCGGGCAGCTCCAGCGCCCGCTGCACGGTGATCCCGGCGCCCTGGGTGTCGTATCCGCTGTCCATGCCGCTGTCCATGAGCCGGACGCTACCCGCGCACATGCGCCGAGGGCATCCCCGGGCCGCCACGGCGGGCCCGGCTCCCGTCCCCGTCAGGTGACCACCTGCCCGCTGAGCATCGCGGCCAGGCGTCGCCGGTGGTCCTCGGCCGCCGCGGACCGTCGGTGAAACCGCCCTCGACCGTGGCGATCAGTGCCCGCGCGTCCCCGACGGCCGACACACGCGGGTGACCGACGGCCGACGCCGGCGGCCGCCCGGCTCCGGCGGCGGCCGACGGATCACCGGCCGCGTGCCGTGCGGGCCCGCCCGCCCCGGTCGTACGCGCGGACGACGACCGGGGCCGGCCGCGGTCAGCCGCCGTACGCGCCCGAGGCGGTCAGGCGCAGGGCCGTGTCGATCAGGGGCACGTGGCTGAAGGCCTGCGGGAAGTTGCCGACCTGGCGCTGGCGGCGCGGGTCCCACTCCTCGGCGAGCAGACCGAGGTCGTTGCGCAGCGACAGCAGCTTCTCGAACAGCCTGCGCGCCTCGTCCACGCGGCCGATCATCGCGAGGTCGTCCGCCATCCAGAACGAGCACGCGAGGAAGGCGCCCTCGTCGCCGGGCAGGCCGTCGACGCCCTCGCTGTCGCCCTCGGTCGGGTAGCGCAGGATGAACCCGTCCGGGGTGGACAGCTCGCGCTGGATCGCCTCGATGGTGCCGATCACGCGCTTGTCGTCCGGCGGCAGGAAGCCCATCTGCGGGATCAGCAGCAGCGAGGCGTCCAGTTCCTTCGAGCCGTAGGACTGCGTGAAGGTGTTGCGCTCCTTGTCGTAGCCCTTCTCGCACACGTCCCGGTGGATGTCGTCGCGCAGCTCGCGCCAGCGCTCCAGCGGGCCGTCCGCGTCGCCGGACTCGATGAGCTTGATCGTGCGGTCGACGGCGACCCAGGCCATCACCTTGGAGTGCACGAAGTGGCGGCGCGGGCCGCGCACCTCCCAGATGCCCTCGTCCGGCTCCTGCCAGTGCTTCTCCAGGTAGCGGATGAGCTTCAGCTGGAGCAGGGACGCGTAGTCGTTGCGGGCCAGGCCCGTCATGTGGGCCAGGTGCAGCGCCTCGGTGACCTCGCCGTACACGTCCAGCTGGAGCTGGTGGGCGGCGCCGTTGCCGACGCGCACCGGCGCGGAGTTCTCGTAGCCGGGCAGCCAGTCCAGCTCCGCCTCGCCCAGCTCCCGCTCGCCCGCGATGCCGTACATGATCTGCAGGTTGTCCGGGTCGCCGGCGACGGCCCGCAGCAGCCACTCGCGCCAGGCACGGGCCTCCTCGCGGTAGCCGGTGCGCAGCAGCGAGGACAGGGTGATCGCCGCGTCGCGCAGCCAGGTGTAGCGGTAGTCCCAGTTGCGGACGCCGCCGATGTCCTCGGGGAGGGAGGTCGTCGGCGCGGCGACGATGCCGCCGGTGGGGGCGTACGTCAGCGCCTTCAGCGTGATCAGCGAACGGATCACGGCCTCGCGGTAGGGGCCGTGGTACGTGCAGTGCTCGACCCACTCGCGCCAGAAGTCCTCGGTGGCCTGGAGCGACTGCTCCGGCTCCGGCAGCGCGGGCGGCTGCTTGTGCGAGGGCTCCCAGGAGATCGTGAACGCGATCCGGTCACCCGGGGCGACGGTGAAGTCCGAGTACGTGGTGAGCCCCTTGCCGTACGTCTCGCACTCCGTGTCGTACCAGACGGAGTCCGGGCCGGCCACGGCCACCGTGCGCCCGTCGTGCCGGTGCACCCAGGGCACGACACGGCCGTAGGAGAAGCGCATCCGCAGCGCCGAGCGCATCGGGACCCGGCCCGTGACACCCTCCACGATCCGGATCAGCTGGGGGGCGCCCTCACGCGGGGGCATGAAATCGGTCACCCGGACCGTGCCGCGCGGGGTGTCCCACTCGGACTCCAGGATCAGCGAGTCGCCCCGGTAGCCGCGCCGGGCCGCTGTGGGGGGCTCGGCGTCGGAGGCGTGCGCGGGGCCGAGCCGCCAGAAGCCGTGCTCCTCGGTGCCCAGCAGGCCGGCGAAGATGGAGTGCGAGTCGAAGCGGGGCAGGCACAGCCAGTCCACTGTCCCGTCCCTGCAGACCAGCGCCGCTGTCTGCATGTCTCCGATGAGTGCGTAGTCTTCGATGCGCCCGGCCACGTGCAACTCCAGTCGAACGGCCACGTCGCCCCGGGAAGGGGCTGTCGCTAGTGCGGTCAAGGGGTCGTTGTATTGCGTCGTTGAGCGGTTGTGCAAAGCCGTCGTCCGGCTGTGTGGCAAAACGACGATTCATGCTCAATGCACTGACGAGCTCTCGTTGTTCCGGTGAGTACGGGCGGGGGTGTGCCGTCTTACCCGGCCGGGCTCGGCAGCGAGTGTCCGAGCAGGATACGACGCACGTAGATGATCTGCGTGCCGCTCTCGGCAACCCGGGTCGGCCGAACGGGTGAGCAACGGGTGAGAAACCCGTGAGGGCGCGCGGGTCCGTGTCGACGCGTGCGCGGAGAGTGGCCGGAAGCCGTGGTGTCCCGGCGCTGATACCCTGGTAGCCCGTGGACCGGTGGGAGAAACCCCCCGAACCGCAGCGACGGCACCCCCGGAGATTCCCGGTCGGCAGCCGCACAGCACCCAGACCGCGACCACGGGAGCCCCCTCTTGGCCATGCCCGCTGCTTTCCGAAACAGCACAGCCACGACGACCAAGCACATCTTCGTCACCGGGGGTGTCGCCTCCTCGCTCGGGAAGGGTCTGACGGCCTCCAGCCTCGGCATGCTGCTCAAGGCGCGGGGCCTGCGCGTCGTGATGCAGAAGCTCGACCCGTACCTGAACGTCGACCCGGGCACGATGAACCCCTTCCAGCACGGTGAGGTGTTCGTCACCAACGACGGCGCCGAGACCGACCTGGACATCGGCCACTACGAGCGCTTCCTCGACCGCGACCTGGACGGCTCCGCCAACGTCACCACGGGCCAGGTCTACTCGACGGTGATCGCCAAGGAGCGGCGCGGCGAGTACCTCGGCGACACCGTGCAGGTCATCCCGCACATCACCAACGAGATCAAGCACCGCATCCGCCGCATGGCGACGGACGAGGTCGACGTCGTGATCACCGAGGTCGGCGGCACGGTCGGCGACATCGAGTCGCTGCCGTTCCTGGAGACGGTGCGCCAGGTCCGCCACGAGGTGGGCCGCGACAACGTCTTCGTCGTCCACATCTCGCTGCTGCCCTACATCGGCCCCTCGGGCGAGCTGAAGACCAAGCCGACCCAGCACAGCGTGGCCGCGCTGCGGAACATCGGTATCCAGCCGGACGCCATCGTGCTGCGCTGCGACCGCGAGGTGCCGACCGCGATCAAGCGCAAGATCTCGCTGATGTGCGACGTCGACGAGGCCGCCGTGGTGGCCTGCCCCGACGCCCGCTCGATCTACGACATCCCGAAGACCGTGCACGGCGAGGGCCTGGACGCCTACGTCGTCCGCAAGCTGGACCTGCCGTTCCGCGACGTGGACTGGACGACCTGGGACGACCTGCTCGACCGCGTCCACAACCCCGACCACGAGATCACCCTCGCCCTGGTCGGCAAGTACATCGACCTGCCCGACGCCTACCTGTCGGTCACCGAGGCGCTGCGCGCCGGCGGCTTCGCCAACCGGGCCCGCGTGAAGATCAAGTGGGTCACGTCCGACGACTGCAAGACCCCGGCGGGCGCCAAGGCGCAGCTCGCGGACGTCGACGGCGTCTGCATCCCCGGCGGCTTCGGCGACCGCGGCGTGCTGGGCAAGGTCGGCGCCATCCGCTACGCCCGCGAGAACCGGATCCCGTTGCTGGGCCTGTGCCTGGGCCTGCAGTGCATCGTGATCGAGGCCGCGCGCAACCTGGCCGGCGTCTCGGACGCCAACTCCACCGAGTTCGACCCGGCCACCGCCCACCCGGTGATCTCCACCATGGCCGAGCAGCTGGACATCGTCGCCGGCGAGGGCGACATGGGCGGCACCATGCGCCTGGGCATGTACCCGGCCAAGCTGGCCGAGGGCTCCATCGTGCGCGAGGTCTACGACGGCAAGGAGTACGTCGAGGAGCGCCACCGCCACCGGTACGAGGTGAACAACGCCTACCGCGCGGAGCTGGAGAAGAAGGCCGGCCTGCTGTTCTCGGGCACCTCGCCGGACGGCAAGCTCGTCGAGTACGTCGAGTACCCGCGCGACGTCCACCCCTACCTGGTCGCCACGCAGGCGCACCCCGAGCTGCGCTCGCGCCCGACCCGTCCGCACCCGCTGTTCGCCGGCCTCGTGAAGGCGGCCGTCGAGCGCCGGCGGGAAGCGGGCGAGCGGGGGAATTCGAAGTAGCACACCGGTTGTACGGTGGCCGGGGTGCTTACCTTCACCGGGTGAGCACCCCGGTTTTCGCTGTGCACGTGGAAGGGCAGGGCATGACGATCAAGGACACCCCCGAGGAGTGGGAGATCCGGGCGACGGACACCCCCTTCACGGGCAACAAGACCTCCGTCCGCACCGACGACGTGGTCATGCCCGACGGAACGGTCGTCCACCGCGACTACCAGGTCCACCCCGGCTCGGTCGCCGTCCTCGCCCTCGACGAGGAGGACCGCGTGCTGGTCATCCGCCAGTACCGGCACCCGGTACGCCACAAGCTGTGGGAGATCCCGGCGGGCCTGCTGGACGTGCCCGGCGAGAACCCGCTGAGCGCCGCCCAGCGCGAGCTGTACGAAGAGGCGCACGTCAAGGCCGCGGACTGGCGGGTCCTGACCGACGTCTACACCACCCCCGGCGGCTGTGACGAGGCCGTGCGGATCTTCCTCGCCCGCGACCTGTCCGCGGCCGACGGCGAGCGCTTCGAGGTCGAGCACGAAGAGGCCGACATGGAGATCTCCCGGGTGCCCGTGGCGGACCTGGTCCGGGGCGTGCTCGCGGGGGAGCTGCACAACAACTGTCTCGTCGTGGGCGTGCTCTCGCTGGTCGCCGCGCGGAGCGGGGACGGGCTGGACGCGCTGCGCCCGGCCGAGGCGCCCTGGCCGGCACGCCCCTTCGAGGCCTGAACGCGGGCCTGAACGCGGGCCTGAACGCGGGCCTGGACGCGGGCCTGGATGCGGGCGCGGGCCCGGACGCAGGCCGACCGCGGGCCTGACCACAGCCGGCCCCGCCGCCGCCCTCGTCGATACGACCATCGCCTGATCCGATCGGGGGATCCGCCCGCCGCGCTCGTCACGGAACGTTGCAGAGCGTGAACTAGGCTCTGTACATGCCCGGACCGGGTCCCGGCGGGCTTGCGCGTGCGGTGGGACGGGAGTGTGGCCCGTGACGGATCAGGCGGTGGACACGGCCGGCGTACGGCTGTCGGGGCGCGCTGCCGAGGAGAGTCAATTCCTGGGCCGTACCCGTGAGTTGAAGGAGCTGCGGGCCGACATCGAGCGCGCGGGCCTGGACACCCTGGCCGGCCGCAAGGCCCCCCGCGCGCGTGTGCTGCTCATCGCCGGCCGGCCCGGCTCGGGCCGCACGGCGCTCGCCGAGGAACTCGTACGGCAGGTCGCGGACCGTTACCACGACGGGGTGCTGCGCGCCCGCCTGAGCGAGCCCGACGGCACCCCCGTCCCCGTCGGGCGGACCGCCCGCGAACTGCTCGCCGCCGTGGACCGGTCCGCCCCGCCCGGAGCCACCGAGGACGACCTGACCGACGCCCTGCGCGCCGCCCTCGCCGACCGCCGGGCCCTGCTCCTGCTGGACGACGCGGCCGACGCCGAACAGGTCGACGCCCTCCTCCCGGACAACCCCGACTGCCTGGTCGTCGCCGTGTCCGGCGGCCCGCTCACCGGCATCTCCGACGTGCGCCCCTGCACCCTCGGCGGCCTGGACACCAAGTCCGCCATGGAACTGCTGACCCGGTACACCGGCTCCGTGCGCATCACCGTCGACCCGCTGGCCGCCGAGGGCCTCGTCGAGGAGTGCCAGGCCCAGCCCGCCGCGCTGCTGCTGGCCGGCGGCTGGCTGGCCGCCCGCCCCGAAGCCGCCGTCGCCGACCTCGCCAGGCAGCTGCGCGCCGAGGGCGCGGAGGCGACCCCGCTGAGCCGGGCCTTCCGGCTCGCCTGCGCCGCGCTGCCCGCCCCGGCCGCCCGGATCCTGCGGCTGCTCTCCCTCGCTCCGGCCGGGCTGGTCGACCCGCACACCGCCTCCGCGCTGGCCGGCTGCTCGGTGGGCGCCGCGCGCACCGCCCTGGACGACTTCGTCGCCCGCGGTCTGCTGCGGGCGGTGGACTCGCCGCTGCCGCGGTACGAGGTGCCCGGCTGTCTGCACCCCCTGCTCGAGGCGCTCGCCGAGAGCCAGGACCGCCCCGGGGAACTGCAGCTGGCCCGCGCCCGGATGCTGGAGCGGACCGTGCGGCTGCTGCAGTCGTGCCGGGCGATCACCGAGACCGACAGCCTGGAGGCGCGCGAGAAGCTCCAGGGCATGCCCCGCTCGCTGCGCTTCCCCAGCCCGCGGGCGGCCGAGGAGTGGCTGCGCGCCGGCAGGCCCGCCCTGCTGGCCCAGGCCCGCCTCGCGGTGGCCGACGGCGAGCTGGACACCCTCGCCCGCCGTCTGATGTCCCAGCTGGTCAGGACCATGATCGCGCACTTCGGCACGCAGGCCGCCGCGGCCGACCTGTACGGCGTCCACCGGCTTGTCCTCGACGTGGCCGAGCGGCGTGGCCTGTCCCGCGAGAAGGCCGCGGCGCTGCTGAACCTGGGCGACCTGGACGCCCGGACCGGCCGCACCGCCGAGGCGCTGGCACGCTATCGGGCAGCCCTGGACGCCGGACGCGAGGCGAACGACCCGTACGCGACCGGCCGCGCGATGGAATCCGTAGGCGGCGCCCACCAGGAGCTCGGCGACCACGACCGGGCCGCCGACTGGTTCGGCCGGGCTCTCGCCCAGCGCCTGGCCCGCGGCGAGCACGCGGACGCCGCCCGGCTGTACGGCCGTATCGCCGAGGCGCACACCTACACGGGCCGCTACGGCGAGGCGCTGCGCAACTGGCGCGCGGCGGTCGCCGGGTACCGCAGGACCGGCGATGTGGCCGCCCAGGCGCGGGCGTTGAGCGAGCTGGCGCGGGTCCAGGAGTACGCCGGGCGGCCCGCGGAGTCGCTGCAGGCCTGTCACGAGGCGGTGGAGCTGGCGTACCGCGCCGGGGACGTGCGCCTGCAGGCCGCGCTGCAGCTGCGGCTCGCCGACACGATGGAGCACCTGGGCGACCCCGTGGCGGCCGGGGTGCACCGGAGCGCTGCCGACCGGCTGCTGGCGGAGGAGCCGGAGGAGCCGGAGGAGCCGGAGGAGGCGCCGGAAGGGACCGGCCAGCCGAAACACGGCGCTGACGCCTGCGAAATCCGTAGTACATCCGCTGAAGATTGATGCAATGAAAGGCTAGACAGCGGGAACACCTTCATTAAACTGGCTTTGCCGCACCTTCTCCTGCGGTGTCTCCCGGTGTGCCGCGGCATGCCTGGGTATGTCTTGTAATGCACCACATTCCCCCTGAGCCAAGGACCGTGATCCACGTGAAGGTCGGCATCCCCCGCGAGGTCAAGAACAACGAGTTCCGGGTGGCCATCACCCCCGCCGGCGTGCACGAGCTCGTGCGCAACGGGCACCAGGTCGTCGTCGAGCGCAACGCCGGTGTCGGCTCCTCGATCACGGACGACGAGTACGTCGCCGCCGGAGCGCAGATCCTCGACACCGCCGACGAGGTGTGGGCGACCGCCGACCTGCTGCTGAAGGTCAAGGAGCCGGTCGCCGAGGAGTACCACCGGCTGCGCAAGGACCAGACCCTCTTCACCTACCTGCACCTGGCCGCGTCCAGGGAGTGCACCGACGCCCTCCTGGAGTCCGGCACCACGGCCATCGCCTACGAGACCGTCGAGCTGCCCAACCGCGCCCTGCCGCTGCTCGCCCCGATGTCCGAGGTCGCGGGCCGGCTGGCCCCGCAGGTCGGCGCCTACCACCTGATGCGCGCCGGCGGCGGCCGCGGTGTGCTGCCCGGCGGCGTCCCGGGCGTGCCGGCCGGCAAGGCCGTCGTCATAGGCGGCGGCGTCTCCGGCTGGAACGCCGCGCAGATCGCCATCGGCCTGGGCTTCCACGTGACCCTGCTCGACAAGGACATCAACAAGCTCCGCGAGGCCGACAAGATCTTCGGCACGAAGATCCAGACCGTCGTCTCCAACGCCTTCGAGCTGGAGAAGGCCATCCTCGAGGCCGACCTCGTCGTCGGCGCCGTGCTCATCCCGGGCGCCAAGGCCCCGAAGCTGGTCACCAACGAGCTCGTCTCCCGCATGAAGCCCGGAAGTGTCCTTGTCGACATCGCGATCGACCAGGGCGGCTGCTTCGAGGACTCCCGCCCGACCACGCACGCGGAGCCGACCTTCCCGGTCCACGGCTCGGTCTTCTACTGCGTCGCCAACATGCCCGGCGCGGTGCCCAACACCTCCACCTACGCGCTGACCAACGCGACGCTGCCGTACATCGTCGAACTCGCCAACCGTGGCTGGGTGGAGGCGCTGCGCCGCGACCCCGCGCTGGCCAAGGGCCTCAACACCCATGACGGCAAGGTGGTTTACCGCGAGGTCGCCGAGGCACACGGTCTGGAGCACGTGGAGCTGGAGTCGCTGCTCGGCTGATCCCGGGCCAAGTCACCTTTTCATAAAGGCGATACGTCAACAAGACGCGTCAACCACGCACCCACGGCCGGACCTTGCCCGACAAGGTCCGGCCGGATGTGTGTATGGTCACTCCGCGGCTCTCGACCAACTCGCCTCGAACGTGACACTTCGGTCGATTCGCACGCCGGTGTGACCTGCCGTGCGACGGCCGTACGCCCTTGACAGAGGGATGTTTCATTGCCGACACATCCTGCCGGGTCCGGTGGATTGTGTTGCTGCGGACGCCCGACACGCCATAGAGTCGCCAATCGTCGGCATGGTGTCACGCTGACCTTGTCTAGAAGTTTCCTGGTCACCAAGGAGGTAAGACGACTTGTGAATGAGTCGACATTTTCTCCCGGGGGTGGTCAACCAGGAATGCCTGTCCGGGGCCAGGGCGGCCCCGCGGGATTCGAGGCTGTCGGCTCCGTCGCTGTGCGCACCTTCGCAGCCCACCAGAGTCACCACGCAGGCGTGACTCAGCCAGCACACCAGAGCATGGATGGCCATCACGTGAACGCCATGGCCGGCGACGGAAGTGGCGCGCCCCACAACCACTTCGCCGACTACGACGAACTGCCCGACGGGCACTTCTACGAC
This sequence comes from Streptomyces sp. NPDC020490, assembly GCF_044335305.1. Classification (NCBI taxonomy): domain Bacteria; kingdom Bacillati; phylum Actinomycetota; class Actinomycetes; order Kitasatosporales; family Streptomycetaceae; genus Streptomyces; species Streptomyces sp. NPDC020490. The sequence goes on from NZ_JBIRUY010000007.1 coordinate 25,403, forward strand.
CCCGACGCCGAGTACGAGCCCGACCCGGAGTACGCGGCCACGCTCGCGCCCGACGCCGCCCGCCAGCGCCGCGAGCGCATCGGCCCGACCGGGCGCCCGCTGCCGTACTTCCCGATCCCGGGTCCGCTGACCAGCCACGGCCCCGCGACGATCATCGCCATGTGCAACCAGAAGGGCGGCGTCGGCAAGACCACGTCGACCATCAACCTGGGTGCCGCGCTCGCGGAGTACGGCCGGCGTGTGCTGCTCGTGGACTTCGACCCGCAGGGCGCGCTGTCGGTGGGTCTCGGCGTCAACCCGATGGAGCTCGACCTCACCGTCTACAACCTGCTCATGGAGCGGGGCATGGCGGCCGACGAGGTGCTCCTGAAGACGGCGGTCCCGAACATGGACCTGCTGCCCAGCAACATCGACCTGTCGGCGGCGGAGGTCCAGCTGGTCTCCGAGGTCGCGCGCGAGTCCACGCTCCAGCGCGCCCTGAAGCCGCTGATGGCCGACTACGACTACATCGTGATCGACTGCCAGCCCTCGCTCGGCCTGCTGACCGTGAACGCGCTGACCGCCGCGCACAAGGTGATCGTGCCGCTCGAGTGCGAGTTCTTCGCGCTGCGCGGTGTCGCCCTGCTGACCGAGACCATCGAGAAGGTCCAGGAGCGGCTCAACCCGGAGCTGGAGCTCGACGGGATCCTCGCCACGATGTACGACTCGCGCACGGTGCACAGCCGTGAGGTGCTCGCGCGTGTCGTCGAGGCGTTCGACGACCACGTCTACCACACGGTCATCGGCCGCACGGTCCGCTTCCCGGAGACCACGGTCGCCGGTGAGCCGATCACCACGTACGCCTCGAACTCCGTCGGTGCCGCCGCCTACCGCCAGCTCGCCAGGGAGGTGCTCGCCCGGTGTCACGCCGAGTGAGTCTGCCGGGGGCCGACGAACTCTTCCGTACGACAGGGGGAACGGCGCTCCAGCCGTCCAGCCCACGGCGGGCCAACGGCGAGGCCCGCGTGCCCGCTCCCGCGGGGGAGAGCGACGGCATCGCGGCCGCGGAGGACGCGCCGCAGTCGGTGCCCGCGCAGGGCGGCGACGGCGACGGCGCGGAGCACGTGGCGGTGGAGCCGGAGCCGGCCGACGCGGGGCAGTCCCGCAGCCGGAGCACGGAGCGCTCCGAACGCCGTCAGCAGGGCCAGCAGGGTCAGCAGGCGCAGGAAGGTTCTGTCCCGGGCGCCGCGGCGGCCGCGGGCGCCCAGCCGCGCAAGCGCGGGCGGGCGGCGGCGCGGCGGCCCAGCGGGCGGGAGAGGCACGACGAGAAGATCACCGTCTACGTCTCCGCCGAGGAACTGATGGACCTCGAGCACGCGCGTCTGGTGCTGCGGGGCGAGCACGGGCTGGCCGTCGACCGCGGGCGCATCGTGCGCGAGGCGGTCGCCGTGGTGCTGGCCGACCTGGAGTCCCGCGGGGACGCGAGCATCCTCGTACGCCGGCTGCGTGGGCGGTAGCGGTAGCCTGCGGAGGCCATGACCTCCAGCGACGCTCCCGTCCCCGGCGCATCCGCCGGCCGTCGGCGCGCGCTGGGCAGAGGCCCCGGGGTGCCGCCGGCCGAGCGTACGACGCCCGTGGCGGACCCGGAGCCCACGGCACCCGGGGCGCCCGTGGCCGAGCCACCGGTAGGCGCGGAGCCGGCGCCCGCGGAGCCTGTGCCTGCGGAGCCGTCGCCCGAGGTCATCGTTCAGGAAGCCGTCGTTCCGGAGCCGGAAGCCGAGCCGGAGTACGAGCCCGAGCCCGGGCCCGAGCCGGAACCCGTGCGAGACGGGGCGGCCGGTGACTCCGAGGCGGCCGGTGAGGGCGTCTTCAAGGTCCGGCTCGCCAACTTCGAGGGGCCCTTCGACCTCCTCCTCCAGCTCATCTCGAAGCACAAGCTGGACGTCACCGAGGTGGCGCTGTCGAAGGTGACCGACGAGTTCATGGCCCACATCCGGGCGCTGGGCCCGGACTGGGACCTGGACGAGACGACCGAGTTCCTGGTGGTCGCCGCCACGCTGCTCGACCTCAAGGCGGCCCGGCTGCTGCCCGCCGCCGAGGTGGAGGACGAGGCGGACCTGGCGCTGCTGGAGGCGCGGGACCTGCTGTTCGCGCGGCTGCTGCAGTACCGCGCCTACAAGCAGATCGCCGACATCTTCAGTCACCGCCTCGACCAGGAGGCCCGCCGCTACCCCCGTACCGTCGGCCTCGAACCGCACCACGCCGAGCTGCTGCCCGAGGTGGTCATCAGCATCGGCGCGGAAGGGTTCGCCAGGCTCGCGGTCAAGGCGATGCAGCCCAGGCCGAAGCCGCAGGTGTACGTCGACCACATCCACGCGCCGCTGGTGAGCGTGCAGGAGCAGGCCGGCATCGTCGTCGCCCGGCTCAGGGAGCTCGGCGAGGCCAGCTTCCGCGCCCTGGTCGAGGACACCGACGACACGCTGACCGTCGTGGCCCGCTTCCTGGCGCTGCTGGAGCTGTACCGCGAGAAGGCGGTGGCCCTGGACCAGGAGGCGGCGCTGGGGGAGCTGACCGTGCGCTGGACGGGCGGCGAGGGGGACGCCCGGCCGATGGTGACCGACGAGTTCGACCGGCCGCCCGAGCGGCCCGAGGAGGACAAGGCGTGAGCGAGGAGACCACCGACGTCCCGGCCGGGCTGCGCACGGTCGCCGACCTCGGCCTCAAGCCCGCCCTGGAGGCGGTCCTGATGGTCGTGGACGAGCCCGCGACCGAGGAGCACCTGGCCCGGATCCTGGAACGGCCGCGCCGGCAGATCGCGGCCGCGCTGCGCGAGCTGGCCGACGAGTACACCGCCCAGGGCCGCGGTTTCGAGCTGCGGCTGATCGCGGGCGGCTGGCGGTTCTACACCCGCCCCGAGTACGCGGCGGCCGTCGAGCGCTTCGTCCTCGACGGCCAGCAGGCCCGGCTGACCCAGGCCGCCCTGGAGACCCTCGCGGTGGTCGCGTACCGGCAGCCGGTGAGCCGCAGCCGCGTCTCGGCCGTACGAGGAGTCAACTGCGACGGTGTCATGCGCACCCTCCTGCAGCGCGGTCTGGTCGAGGAGGCGGGCACCGAACCCGAAACAGGTGCGATCCTGTACAGGACGACGAACTACTTCCTGGAGCGGATGGGCCTGCGCGGCCTGGACGAACTCCCGGAGCTCGCGCCCTTCCTCCCGGAGGCGGAGGCGATCGAGGCCGAGACCCAGGAGGGTGTGCCGTCGTTCGATCCGGACGCTCCGGATTCCGAGGACGCAGACGACAAGACGGAACTTTGATGCGAAGCAGCAGCGGCAGGAACAGCAGCGGAAACAACGGCGGGAGCCGTGGTGGCAACAGCGGCGGCCGCGGCGGGAGCGGCGGTGGCCGCGGTAACTACCGCGGCGCCGGGAACGCCCGCGACGACAAGCAGGACGGCCGGCCGAAGAAGCCGCGCCCGGAGGAGCGGCGCTACGACGTGGGACCCGGCGCCACCCAGGACGGCCCGAAGTCGGGCCGTGGCGCCTCGGCGCGCGGCGGCGCCAAGGGCGGCCCCAGGCAGGGCCAGGGCACCGGGCGCGGCCGTACGGCTCCGGCGAGTTCCCGTGAGTACGACGCCCGCGCCGAGGAGCGCAACCGGGAGCGGTACGCGGGCCGGAAGGACGTCAAGCTGCCCAAGACCTTCCCGGGCGCCGAGCAGGAGGGCGAGCGGCTGCAGAAGGTCCTCGCCCGCGCGGGCTACGGCTCCCGGCGAGCCTGCGAGGAGCTGATCGAGCAGGCCCGGGTCGAGGTCAACGGCGAGATCGTCCTGGAGCAGGGCAAGCGGGTCGACCCGGAGAAGGACGAGGTGAAGGTCGACGGGCTGACGGTCGCGACGCAGTCGTACCAGTTCTTCTCGCTGAACAAGCCGGCGGGCGTGGTGTCCACGATGGAGGACCCCGAGGGCCGTCAGTGCCTCGGCGACTACGTCACCAACCGGGAGACCCGGCTGTTCCACGTGGGCCGTCTCGACACCGAGACCGAGGGCGTGATCCTGCTCACCAACCACGGCGAGCTGGCGCACCGGCTGACGCACCCCAAGTACGGCGTGAAGAAGACCTACCTCGCGCACATCGTCGGACCGATCCCGCGGGACCTCGGCAAGCGCCTGAAGGACGGCATCCAGCTGGAGGACGGGTACGCGCGGGCGGACCACTTCCGGGTCGTCGAGCAGACCGGCAAGAACTACCTGGTCGAGGTGACCCTGCACGAGGGCCGCAAGCACATCGTGCGCCGCATGCTCGCCGAGGCCGGCTTCCCGGTCGACAAGCTGGTGCGCACGGCCTTCGGCCCGATCACCCTGGGCGACCAGAAGTCGGGCTGGCTGCGCCGGCTGTCGAACACGGAGGTCGGCATGCTGATGAAGGAAGTCGACCTGTAGGGGCGTTTTCCGACGGCGGCCGGTCCCGGATCTCTCCGGGGCCGGCCGCCGTCCTTCCGCCCCGGCCCGCGCGTCCCTCGCGCTCACTCCGCCGGGGAGCGCGGGGCCGCCGTGCCGAGGAGGCGCCGCATGGTTTCCGCGGCCCGGACCGCCGCCGTGCCGCAGCAGTTGTTGAACAGGACGTGGAGCCGGTCGACCCGGGCCACCAGGGCGTGCAGGCGGGGCAGCCACTCGGAGAGTTCGGGCTCGGAGTAGTCGTGGCGGAAGCGGTCCTCCTTGCTGCCCGTACCCCAGGCGGGGCTGCGTCCGTGGAAGCGGACGACGGACAGGCGGGGGCAGGTGACCGGGGTGACCGGCGGGACGGAGCCGGGCAGGGACCGGGCCATGTCGACGGCCACGGCCGTCATGCCGTACCGCGTGAGCAGCGCGCGCGTCGCCTCCGCCCATTCCGCGCTCCACCACCCGGGGTGCCGGAACTCCACGGAGACGGGCCAGCCAGCGGTCCGCTCGGCGCGCTCCCGCAGGAACGCCCCGGTCCGTCCGCCCGGCCGGAACCACGGCGGCAACTGGAACAGCACGCTGCCGAGCCGCCCCGCCGCGCGGAGCGGCTCGATCCCCTCGGTGAACCGTGCCCACACCTCGTCCAGCACCTTGGGATCGCGATGCTCGGCGGGCAGCCCGTCGGGCATCGCCGAGTCCCGCGTCGGGTGCCCGGTCAGCAGCGAGAAGGCCTTCACGTCGAAGACGAAGCCCTCCGGCGTCCGCTCGGCCCACAGGCGGCTGTTGCGCGCGCCGGGCAGCGCGTAGTACGCCGAGTCGACCTCCACGACCGGGAACCGCTCGGCGTAGTACCGCAGCCGTCCCTCGGCGTCCCGCCGCCCCGCCGGATCCCAGCCGCTGCCGACCAGCGCCCGGTCCGTCCAGGAACACGTGCCCACCAGGATCTCGCCCATCCCGTGCGGTTACCCGGCGAGGGGTTGTGGAAGCACCCGTCCATATTTATAGTCGAGGTGACCATTAAGGAGGTGGGTGCGCATGGCCTTCGGCGCGGACAAGTCCGACAAGGGTGCGGCGGGCTACGACAAGTACGCCTACGAACCCTTCGCCGTCACCGTCGACCTCGCCGTCCTCACCCTGCGCTCCGGCGCCCTGCACGTGCTGCTCGTCGAGCGCGGACAGGAGCCGTACGCCGGTCACTGGGCGCTGCCCGGCGGCTTCGTCGAGCCGGACGAGTCCGCCGAGACGGCCGCCCGGCGCGAGCTCGCCGAGGAGACCGGCCTGGAGGACGTCACCGGGCTGCACCTGGAGCAGCTGCGCACGTACAGCGAACCCGGCCGCGACCCCCGCATGCGGGTCGTGTCGGTCGCCTTCACCGCCCTGCTGCCCGACGCGCCCGAACCGCGGGCGGGCAGTGACGCGGCGCGGGCGAGCTGGCTGCCGTACGACTCGGCGGGCCCCCTCGCCTTCGACCACGACCGGATCCTGGCCGACGCCCACGAAAGCGTCGGCGCCAAGCTCGAGTACACCTGCCTCGCCACCGCCTTCTGCCCGCCCGAGTTCACCCTCGGCGAGCTCCAGCAGGTCTACGAGACGGTGTGGGGCACCGCCCTCGACCGCCCCAACTTCCGCCGCAAGGTGCTGGCCACGCCCGGCTTCGTCGAACCCGTCCCCGGCGCCGCCCGGTTGACCGGCGGCCGCGGCAAACCGGCCGCGCTGTACCGCGCCGGCCCGGCCACCACCCTGTACCCGCCCCTGCTCCGACCGTCCCGGGAAGGACACACCGCATGAGCGACTGGACCGTCCACAAGCGCGCCGCCTCCGGTTCGTTGACCGGCCTCGCCCTCGGGGACGCCCTCGGTTTCCCCACCGAGTTCAACGACGTGCCGTCGATCCTCGCCAAGTCCGGGCCGTGGCGGGAGATGACGCTGCCGCAGCCGGCCGTCGTCTCCGACGACACGCAGATGACGCTGGCGCTCGGCCGCGCGCTCAGGACCGCCATGGACCGCGGGGTGCTGGCGCCGAAGCGGCTGGAGCGGCCGCTGCGCGAGGAGTTCGTGGACTGGTACCAGTCGCCGGAGAACAACCGGGCCCCGGGGAACACCTGCCTGCGGGCGTGCAGCCTGCTGAAGGAGCAGGGCCGGCCCTGGCAGGACGCCAGCCAGATCGATTCCAAGGGCTGCGGCGCCAACATGCGCGTGGCGCCGGTCGGGCTGGCGCCCGGCCTGAGCGACGACCAGCGGGCGGGCGCGGCCCAGTTGCAGGCCGCGCTCACGCACGGGCACCCCACGGCCCTGGCCGCCTCCGACCTCACCGCCCACGCCGTGCGCCTCCTCGCGCAGGGCGCCGAACCGACCGGCCTCGTCGGCCTGCTGCGGTCGTACGCCCATGACAACCGCGCCCGCTACCACCACGAGTGGCTCGGCGACCTGTGGACCCGGGCCGGCGACGCCGGCCCCGAGAGCTTCATCGCGCGCGGCTGGGACGAGTGCCTGGAGATCCTCGTCCGTCTTCAGGACGCCGTGCGCACCGTCTCGCCCGAGACCGACCCGTGCCTGGCCACCGGCGCGGGCTGGATCGCCGAGGAGGCCCTGGCGACGGGCCTGCTGTGTTTCCTCCTCTTCGTCGACGAGCCGGTGACCGCCATCCGCCGGGCCGCCTGCACCTCCGGCGACTCCGACTCCATCGCCTGCCTCACCGGCGCTTTCGCGGGCGCGTACCGCGGGGCGGACGCCTGGCCCACGGAATGGGCGGACCGCATCGAGTACCGGAGCGACCTGACGACCCTCGGGGCGCTCTGGGACGCTTGAGCGGTGGGCGGCTGGGCGGCTGGGCGGTGGTGGGCCGGGCGGTGGTCGGCGCAGCGGTGGGCGGCCCGGCGGTGGGCGACGCCCCGCACGCCGGGCCGGCGCGCGTGCGGGCCTGCGCGGGGCGGCCGCGTCCTGCCGGAGGAGGCGCGGGGCGCCTCAGCGCCGCCCGGCGCCCCGCGGGCGTAGGACGCCCCGCACGCCTTCGTCGCCTCGCACGCCTTCGTCGCCCGGTACGTCTTCGTCGCCCGGTACGGCTCGGTCGTCCGGAACGGCGTCGTCGTACGGGTCCGGCCCGAGGGCCGAGGCGCGGCGGACGCGGACGAGGAAGTCCTCCACCCGGCGCCGGTCCGGCTCCTCGGGCAGCGGGCTGCGCCTGGCGGCCTCGTCCGCCTCGGCCGCCAGGCGGTTCATCCGGGACTCCACCTCCGGCCACGGCACCTCGCCCCGCCTGACCGCCAGCAGCGGCTCGCGCCGGTCGCCGACGTCGACGGTCAGGACGCCCGTGCGCAGCAGGTCGCGGGAGGTCGTCAGCAGGCGCAGCATGTGCATGGCGTGCTTCCAGCGCGGGGCGCCGTGCGTGCGGACGTCGGCCGCCAGCTTCCTGCGCTGGCCGAGCGCGTAACGGCTGAACGACTCGTGCACCCGGCGGGAGAGGAACGCCCCGCGCAGCGCGAGGAGTTCACGGCCGGTGTCGTCGACGTGCTCGACGAGCGGGGAGTGCAGGCACTCCAGGATGTTCGGGTTCGCGCGCAGCCCCAGTTCGCAGAAGCGCTCCAGCTCCCAGCTGAACTGCTCCTCGGCCGGCCCCTCGACGTGCGTCGGCGGCTTCTCGAACCGCCAGAACAGGGGAGCGGGGGCGGCGAACACGCCCCGGCGGTCGGTGTCGCTGGCGTCCGTGGCCAGGCCGAAGGCGCGCGAGCCCATCACGCAGGAGTAGACGGTGTGGTCGCGTACCAGGGTCTCGGGGCGCATGCCCCGGAGCGTACGCGGCACCGCCCGCCGGGCGGATCGAATTTCCCGCCGCCTCCGTCCGCCCCGGCTCGTCTCGATCGCCTCCGTCCGCCTCTGTCCGCCGCTCGCCCCGCCGTCTCAGCGGGCGGGCGCCGCGTCCCCGGCCGGCGGGCGCTGACTACGCTGGTCGGCGAGAGCCGATACGCACGCCGAGCAAGGAGCAGCACCGTGGCGGTACGAGCGGTCCGGGGGGCCGTCCAACTCGAGCGGGACGACGCCGACCACATGAACGAGCAGGTCGGGGCCCTGCTCACCGCCGTTCTGGAGCGGAACGGGCTGACCGCCGACGACCTGATCAGCGTATGGTTCACGGCCACCCCCGACCTGCACAGCGACTTCCCGGCGGCCGCCGCCCGCAAGCTCGGCGCCGGCTTCGCCGACGTCCCCCTGATCTGCGCGCAGGAACTCGACGTCGAGGGAGCCATGCCCCGCGTCGTCCGGATACTCGCGCACATCGAGTCCGACCGGCCCCGCGCCGAGATCGCCCACGTCTACCTCGGCGCCGCGGCCGCCCTGCGCAAGGACATCGCCCAGTGAGAACCGCACTCGTCATCGGCACCGGCCTCATCGGCACCTCCGCCGCGCTCGCGCTGTCCCAGCGGGGCGTCACCGTCCACCTCAGCGACCACGACCCGGAGCAGGCCGTCACCGCCGCCGCCCTCGGCGCCGGCACGGCCGAGGCGCCCGAGGGGCCCGTCGACCTCGCGATCGTCGCGGCGCCGCCCGCGCATGTGGCGACCGTGCTGGCCGACGCCATGCGCCGGGGCGTCGCCCGCGGCTACCTCGACGTGGCCAGCGTCAAGGGCGGTCCGCGCCGCGAGCTGGAGGCGCTGGGCCTGGACCTGTCGCCGTACATCGGCACCCACCCCATGTCGGGCCGCGAGAGGTCCGGCCCGCTGGCCGCCACCGCCGACCTCTTCGAGGGCCGCCCCTGGGTGCTGACCCCCACCCGGGACACCGACACCGAGGTGCTCAACCTCGCCCTGGAACTGGTCTCGCACTGCCGGGCCGTGCCCGTGGTGATGGACGCCGACGCGCACGACCGGGCCGTCGCGCTGGTCTCCCACATGCCCCACCTGGTGTCCAGCATGGTCGCCGCGCGCCTGGAGCACGCCGAGGAGGCCGCCGTACGGCTGTGCGGGCAGGGCATCCGGGACGTGACCCGGATCGCCGCCTCCGACCCCCGGATGTGGATCGACATCCTGTCCGCGAACCCGGGGCCGGTGGCCGACCTGCTCACCGACGTCGCCGCCGACCTGGAGGAGACCGTGCAGGCCCTGCGCGCACTCCAGGCCTCCGACGAGGCCAAGCGGCGCGAGGGCAGCTCCGGCATCGAGGACGTCCTGCGGCGCGGCAACGCCGGCCAGGTCCGCGTCCCCGGCAAGCACGGGTCCGCCCCGCGGGCCTACGAGGTCGTGGCCGTCCTCATCGACGACCAGCCCGGCCAGCTGGCCCGCATCTTCGCCGACGCGGGCAGGGCCGGGGTGAACATCGAGGACGTGCGCATCGAGCACGCGACCGGGCAGCAGGCGGGCCTGGTGCAGCTGATGGTGGAACCGCAGGCGGCGCCGGTGCTGTCGGCGGCGCTCAGGGAACGGGGCTGGGCCGTCCGGCAGTGACCGTCCCGGTCGTCCAGCGGTGACCGTCCCGGTCGTCCGGCAGTGAACCGTCCCGGCAGTCCGGCGGTGACCTCCCCGGTCGTCCGCCTGCAAGAGGGGGTCCGGGGAGCCAGTAACCTTGTGCGGGGCACCCTCGCCGCCCCGCACACTCCCACCACACCGCACCAGGAAGGTGTCCCCCTGTGGAAAACGGTGCCGCCCAGCCCGTGATCGTCGCCATCGACGGCCCCGCCGGCACGGGCAAGTCGAGCACGTCCAAGGCCGTGGCCGCGCAGCTCGGCCTGAGCTACCTGGACACCGGCGCCCAGTACCGGGCGATCACCTGGTGGATGGTGAGCAACGGGATCGACATCGACGACCCGACCGCGATCGCCGCCGTGGCCGGCAAGCCGGAGATCGTCTCCGGCACCGACCCGGAGAACCCGACCATCACCGTCGACGGCATAGACGTGGCCGGTCCCATCCGTACCCAGGAGGTCAGCTCCACGGTGAGCGCGGTCAGCGCCGTGCCCGAGGTGCGGGCCCGCATCACCGAGCTGCAGCGCTCCCTGGCGGCCTCCGCCGAGCGGGGCATCGTCGTCGAGGGCCGCGACATCGGCACGACCGTGCTGCCCGACGCCGACCTGAAGATCTTCCTCACCGCCTCCCCGGAGGCGCGCGCCGCCCGCCGCAGCGGCGAGCTCAAGGGCGCCGACGTCCACGCCACCCGCGAGGCCCTGATCAAGCGCGACGCGGCCGACTCCAGCCGCAAGACCTCGCCGCTCGCCAAGGCGGACGACGCCGTCGAGGTGGACACCACGGACCTCACCCTGGCCCAGGTCATCGAGTGCGTGGTCACCCTCGTCGAGGAGAAGCGGGCGGCGAAGTGACGGCGGCTTCCGAGCGGGGTGCCGAGGTCGGGCGGCGCATCGGCGTCGGCCTGATGTACGGGCTGTGGAAGCCGCGCGTGCTGGGCGCCTGGAAGGTTCCGGCGACGGGTCCGGCGATCCTCGCCGTCAACCACTCCCACAACATCGACGGCCCGATGGTCATGGGCGTGGCGCCCCGGCCGACGCACTTCCTGATCAAGAAGGAGGCGTTCGTCGGGCCGCTCGACCCCTTCCTGCTGGGCATCGGCCAGCTCAAGGTCGACCGGTCCGTCGCCGACCGCACGGCGATCACGCAGGCGCTCGACGTCCTGTCGGCCGGCGGCGTGCTCGGCATCTTCCCCGAGGGCACCCGGGGCGAGGGCGACTTCGCCTCGCTGCGGGCGGGGCTCGCCTACTTCGCGGTGCGCAGCGGCGCGCCGGTCGTCCCGGTCGCCGTGCTGGGAAGTTCCGAGCGCCGCGGGCGGTTGATAAAGCAGTTGCCCCCGCTGCGCAGCCGCGTCGACGTCGTCTTCGGCGACCCGTTCGAGGCGGGCGACGGCAGCGGGCGGCGTACCCGCAAGGCGCTGGACGAGGCGACCGAGCGCATCCAGAAGCAGCTCACCGCACACCTGGAAAACGCCAGGCGCCTGACCGGGCGCCGGGCGACACTGAGTAACTGAGTAGTGGATCCGCCCGTCGGAAGACGGCCGTTCCACCGATCACCACGATGAACGAGGTACCAACTTCATGAACGACCAGATCACCTCCGGCGGCTCGGGCGAGGAGCACGAGCACGGAGCGCTTGGCGACGCCGAGTACGCCGCGTTCATGGAGCTCGCCGCGGAAGAGGGCTTCGACGTCGAGGACGTCGAGGGCGCCATCGAGGCGGCCGGGCACGGCCCGCTGCCCGTGCTGGCCGTCGTCGGCCGCCCGAACGTCGGCAAGTCGACCCTGGTGAACCGGATCATCGGCCGCCGCGAGGCCGTCGTCGAGGACAAGCCGGGCGTCACCCGCGACCGCGTCACCTACGAGGCCGAGTGGGCCGGCCGCCGCTTCAAGGTCGTCGACACCGGCGGCTGGGAGCAGGACGTCCTCGGCATCGACGCCTCCGTGGCCGCGCAGGCCGAGTACGCGATCGAGGCGGCCGACGCCGTGGTGTTCGTGGTCGACGCCAAGGTCGGCGCGACCGACACGGACGAGGCCGTCGTACGGCTGCTGCGCAAGGCCGGCAAGCCCGTCGTGCTGTGCGCCAACAAGGTCGACGGCCCCAGCGGCGAGGCCGACGCGGCCTACCTGTGGTCCCTCGGCCTCGGCGAGCCGTACCCCGTCTCCGCGCTGCACGGCCGCGGCACCGGCGACATGCTGGACGCCGTCCTGGAGGCGCTGCCGGAGGCACCGGAGCAGACCTTCACCGCCGCCGTCGGCGGCCCGCGCCGGATCGCCCTGATCGGCCGCCCGAACGTCGGCAAGTCCTCGCTGCTGAACAAGGTGGCGGGCGAGGAGCGCGTCGTCGTCAACGAACTCGCCGGCACCACCCGCGACCCGGTCGACGAGATCATCGAACTCGGCGGCAAGACCTGGAAGTTCGTCGACACGGCCGGCATCCGCAAGCGCGTCCACCTGCAGCAGGGCGCCGACTACTACGCCTCGCTGCGCACGGCCGCGGCCGTGGAGAAGGCCGAGGTGGCGGTCGTCCTGATCGACGCCGCCGACTCGATCTCCGTGCAGGACCAGCGCATCGTCACCATGGCCGTCGAGGCGGGCCGCGCGCTCGTCCTCGCCTACAACAAGTGGGACACCCTCGACGAGGAGCGCCGCTACTACCTGGAGCGGGAGATCGAGACGGAGCTGGGCCAGGTGGCGTGGGCGCCGCGGGTCAACGTCTCGGCGCGGACCGGCCGGCACATGGAGAAGCTGGTCCCGGCGATCGAGACCGCGCTGGCCGGCTGGGAGACCCGGGTGCCGACCGGCCGCCTGAACGCCTTCCTCGGCGAGCTGGTCGCCGCCCACCCGCACCCCATCCGGGGCGGCAAGCAGCCGCGCATCCTCTTCGGCACCCAGGCCGGCACCAGGCCGCCGCGGTTCGTGCTGTTCGCCTCCGGCTTCATCGAGGCGGGCTACCGGCGCTTCATCGAGCGCCGGCTGCGCGAGGAGTTCGGCTTCGAGGGGACGCCGATCCATATCTCGGTGCGGGTGCGCGAGAAGCGCGGCGCGAAGAAGAAGTGAGTCACCCGGGCACGCGGAAGTGAGTCACCCGGACATGTGAGGAGGGGCGGCCCCGGTGGGGGCCGCCCCTCCCGCGTCAGGGCGCCTTGCTCGGCGCGGGCGGCAGGGCGGGAGGGACGTGGTGCAACCCGGTGCCCTGCGGGCCGACGTGCGCGACGCGCTGCCACTGCGACTGCTGGCGAGTGCTGTAGGCGCCCGCACCGTAGGCGCTGTACGAGCTGCTGAACGACCCAGGCCGGTGACCGTCGGCGGCCGGGCTGCGCGGGATGTTCCCGAAGGCGGTGAAGCCCAGATCCTCCTCGCCGCTGCGGTCACCCGGCAGCGCGCGGAAGGACTTGACGTACTCGGCGTAGAGCGCGTCGTAGATCGGCGTGGCCGATGGGCCGCCATGGTGGTCCTGAGCCGGCCGCGAGGACGGGACCGGCTGGCGGGACGGGCGGCGGGGAACGTCGTAGGTGTGCACGTATGTCCAAACGACCCCGGGTCGAAGGGGATGCGGGGCTCGTCTCACGTCCCCGCGAGCGGCATGGCGGCCGCCACCAGCTTGCCGCCCGCCGCCGCCCGGTCGAGCGCGTCCCGCAGCAGGTCCTCCCGCGGCTGGCGGCCGATCGACCCCACCGGCGCGGCGAACACGAGTGCCTGCTGGTGCTTGTTGGCGGCGTTGCGCCAGCTCTCGGTCACCTGCAGCGGCTGATGGGCCTGCCACCAGGCCACCGGCTGCCCGCCGTGCAGACCGGGCTGCAGGACGGCGTGCAGCCGGCCCATGGCGAGCAGCACCGACCAGCCGTGCAGCACCGGCGGCACCTCGGCCAGCTCCGTCAGCGGCATGAAACCCTGCTCGATGAGCAGCGGCAGGAAGTCGTCGCCGACGCCGGTCGTGCCCGGCCGCACGACGGGCGCGGTCGGCTCGACGACCAGGGCCGGGTGCAACTCCCCGGCCACCAGGACGAGTCCGCTGGTCACCCCGAGCACGGCCTGCTCGGGGACGACCTTCGCGGGCTGCGGGCCCGCGGCGTCCCCGGAGATCGACCGCACGGCCCCCTGGAGCTGTTCCTCGGTGACCTGCACGACCTGCGAGGGCAGGCAGGTGGCGTGGGCGAAGGCGAGGACGGCGGTCTCGTCGCCGACGAACAGGACGGTGCTGGTGCGCTCCTGTCCGGTGTCGCCCGGTGTGCGGCAGGACGTGCAGTCGTAACTGCCGGGGGCGTTCTCTCCGGCGAGCAGCCGGTCGGCCTCTTCGTCGCCGATCTCGGCGCGTACCTCGTCGCTGACGTCGAGCATGCGCGGCACGGGTGGCTCCCTCGGGATGTGATGCGTGGCGGGGCCGGGTGGCTCCCGGCCCGTGAACCGGGCGGATCCCGGGCTCATGAAGAAGACAACGGGCGATCTGTGGCGGTAGTCACGCTCGGCGGCGAACGGAATCGAACCATCCACCGCGCAGCGTCACGATGGGTGCGGAATCGGGCACTCACTGTCAATTGCCGGAAAGCGGAAGGGGGTTGCTTCCGTGAGGTGGCTCACAGAACGGCCGGAAGGGTGGTCGACAAATCCCGAAATCACGGAATGAAGTGGGTGGCCGAAATTCGCCGATACCCCGGGTAACGGTGAACTGGCCTGGAAAGACAGGCAGTTGGTTGATGTCGGCTCGGTGACCTCCCTACATTCCTCCGCCGTGTGCAACGAGCGGTGCAACGAGCACCGTTCGGGTCCGTTTGCGGATCCAGGTCCTTCGGGAAGGAATCACATGTCCGAGTGTGCCGATACCACCCGCGACAACGTCCGTAAGACGCGTACGACGGCGGTCCTCGCCGGGGCCGCTCTGCTCGCCGCCCCTCTCGGGCTGCTGACCGCCACCGGCGACGCCGCGGCGGCGGACGGCGGGGTGTGGGACCGCATCGCCCGCTGCGAGAGCGGCGGCGACTGGCACATCAGCACCGGCAACGGCTACTACGGAGGACTCCAGTTCTCCGCCGGCACCTGGCGCGCGTACGGCGGCACGGCCTACGCGCCGACCGCCGACAAGGCCACCAGGGAACAGCAGATCGCCGTCGCCGCCCGGGTCCAGCGCGCCCAGGGCTGGGGCGCCTGGCCGACCTGCGCGGCACGGGCCGGGGCGTACGGCGACGCGCCCGCGGCCGCGTCCGGCTCCTCGTCGGCCACCGGGTCCGCCACGTCGCAGTCGTCCAAGCCGTCCAAGCCGTCCAAGCCGTCCAAGCGGTCGAAGCCGGTGAAGGCGCCGGAACGTCCGGCGGGTCACCCCGGCCGCGGGGAGTCCCGCGGCGACTACACCGTCCGCGCGGGCGACACGCTGAGCACGATCGCCGCCCGGCACGGGACCAGCTGGCAGCGGCTGTACGCCCGCAACAAGGCCGTCATCGGCGCCGACCCCGACGTCATCATGCCCGGGCAGCGGCTCGAGATCTGACCCGTCCCACCCCGCCCCGGCCCGGATCGATCCCTGCCAGGATCCCGGGCCGGGGCGCCGTCGCGCCCCGCCTCGTGGTCCGAGCCCTCCGATGGACTTGCGCTGGGCCGTCCGGAAGCCGACCCTTGAAAGCACCGGGCGTGTCCTGCCCGGACCGACACCCGGCGGTGAGAGCCGGGTGTCCCAGGGTGACATGAACAGCACCTGCTTCGACGTGCCGCAACTGCCGTACGAGGCACAGATCATGCAACCAAAGCGCCGGGTCGCGGGTCCAACCGGGCAGAGCACGCCGAGGAGGGCCCCGAGAAGGGACCCGAGGGGAGATCCGCACCGCATGACGACGCCGGCTCGGCGGTCCGCACCGCTGCGCGCCGACTGCATCGCCGACTCCGCGGGCGGGCTGACCTTCGACGTCCCGGCGGCCGGCGAGGCGGGGACGGCCCACCTGGTGCTGCGCCGCCGCGACGGGCGGGAGGAGGTCTGCCTGCCGCTGACCCCGGCGGCGAGCGGCCGCCTGCGCGCCGCGCTGCCCAGCATCGTCGCGCTGCCCGAGGGCCGCTGGGACGCCTACGCCTGCACGGACGACGGCGAGACGCACCGCCTCGTGCCCGGCGTCACCGACCTGCGCTCCCTCGCGGCCCGCACACCCAGCGGCTCCCGCGGCCACGTCGCCGTGCGGGTTCCCTACGCGACCCGGCAGGGCAACCTCACCGTCCGCAGCTGGCTGCGCGCCCCGCACGCGGAGGCGGGTGACCTGCGCACCGGCGAGGGCGCGCTGACGGTGCACGGACGCGTGTACGGCACCGCGCTCACCGCCGACGCCTGCGTCGAACTGCGCGGCCGCCACGCCCCGGACCCCGTGCGGCGGCTGGACATCCGCGCCGACGACGCCGAGTTCCGCTTCACCGTGCCCTACGCCCGCCTGGAGCCGGGCATCTGGGACCTGTGGCTGCGGCCCGCGGGGAAGACGGGGCCGGGCGTGCGGATCGCGCGGCTGCTCGACGACGTCGCCGACCGGAAGCCCGGGCCCGCCTGCGCACGCGTGCGCGTGGACACCCCGCACGGCCCGGTCGAGGCCGGTCCCTACTACACACGCGACAACGACCTGTCCGTGTCCGTCACTCCCGTCACTCCCGTCTCCGTCACCCCCGTCGCCCCCGCCGCGTCACCGCGGTGACCCGTCGCGGACAGAAGCTGTCCGCGACGGCTGGCAGACTCGGGCCATGTTGGAGACCTCGGCACGACTGCTGCGCCTGCTCTCGCTCCTCCAGGCCCACCGCGAATGGTCCGGCGCCGACCTCGCCGAACGTCTCGGCGTCACCCCGCGCACCGTGCGCCGGGACGTGGAGCGGCTGCGCGAGCTCGGCTACCCCGTCAACGCCAGCCCCGGCACCGGCGGCGGCTACCAGCTGGGCGCGGGGGCGGAGCTGCCGCCGCTGCTGCTGGACGACGACGAGGCGGTCGCCGTGGCCGTCGGGCTGCGCGCGGCCGCCGGGCAGGGCATCGAGGGCATCGGCGAGACGTCCGTGCGGGCCCTCGCCAAGCTGGAGCAGGTGCTGCCGGGCCGGCTGCGCCGTCGTGTGGGCGCGCTGAACGCCTTCACCGTGCCGATGCTGCGCGGCCCGCAGTCCTCCGCCGTCGACCCCGCGGTCCTGACCGAGCTGGCCGCCCTGTGCCGGGACCGCGAACGCCTGCGCTTCGAGTACCGCGACCACGGCGGCGCCGCCACCCGCCGCACGGTCGAGCCGCACCGCCTGGTGTGCACGGAGCGCCGCTGGTACCTGGTCGCCTGGGACCTCGACCGCGACGACTGGCGCACCTTCCGCGTCGACCGCATCACCCCCAGGCCCCCGCACGGTCCCCGCTTCGCCCCGCGCACCCCGCCCGCCGACGACCTCGCCGCGTACGTCTCCCGGGGCGTCTCCACGCGCGCGTACGCCGAGCACGCCGTCATCCGGCTGCTGGCGCCCCTGGAAACGGCGGCCGAGCGCATCTCGCCGTCGGCCGGCCGGCTGGAGGCGGACGGGCCCGGCCGCTGCATCCTGCGCGCCGGCGCCGCGAGCCTCGACCTGATGGTGCTGTACGTCATGATGACCGGCTTCGACTTCGAGGTGCTGGAGCCCGCCGAGCTCACCGACGCGATCAGGACCGCCCGTGACCGCCTGTCCCGGGCCCTGGGCGGGGCTCCGTGACGCGGGGATCCTGTGGCCGAACGGTGCTTTCCCTGTGTCCGGGCGGTTCGTGCCTCCCGGGCGGAATCGGCCGGGAATGGGGTCCGGGGGGACTTTCGGGGTGTTTTCCGAGCGGATATCGGAGGCGCCGTCGCACCGCACGGGAATTCCGTTCGCTTTACCCGCGGAAGATGTCCGGAACCGTCCGAACGAGTGATGGTGTTCGACCGAAACGCGTGTCGTGGTCCTGTGACAGAAGTGTGACCGGAGCAGGACGGGAGACCCTCCGCGCCGGTCCGGCCTTCCCCGGCCGCGGGCCAGGGCCTAGCGTGGCGGCATGGACTCGATTCCCACTCCGCCGGCGGAGCCCCAGGACAGCCCGGAGGGCTACGTCGGCCTCGACGCCGCCGGGGCCGAGCGGCTCGCGCGCGAGCGTGGCTGGAGCACGGTGCGCTCGCTGCCGCCGGGGGCGATCATCACGATGGAGTACCGCTTCGGCCGGCTGAACTTCGAGGTGACCGACGGCCGGGTGACGCGCGCCTGGAAGGGCTGACGGACGGCGACTGCCCCGGCTCCGGGGGTTGACGGACGGCGACGGCCCCGGCTCCGCGAGGGAACCGGGGCCGTCGCCGTGCGGGGGAGGCTGTGCGTACCGGCCCCGCCGCGCCGGTGGCGTCAGCCGCCCGTGACCGGCCGGGCCGCCGAGGTGGTCGTGGTACGCGGGACGCGGTCGGCGTGCGGTGGCCTGCGGCTGCCGGCCGGCGTGACCGGCGTGCGCTCCGAGCGGGTCATGTGCGGCCCCGGGGCCAGGTAGACGGGCGCGCGTGCCGAACGGGACATGGCGGCGATCGTCTCGCGGGCCGCGGCCTCGTCCTGCGCGGAGGAGGCCCGCGGTTCGGTGAGCGCGGGCACCGCGACCGGGGCGGGCGCCGCGCCGGTGACGCCGCCGCGGGCGCGCCATCGGTCGCGCAGGTCGAAGAGGGCGACCTCGGCGCCGGCGATCAGCGGCTCGCACCAGGGCAGGGCGAGCAGGATGAGCAGACCGGCGGTCCAGCCGAGCAGCACGTCGCTCAGCCAGTGCGTACCGAGGTACACGGTGGCCATCCCGACGCCGAGCGCGGTCACCGCGGACACGGCGGACAGCCAGCGGCGGGCTCTCGGGGTGGACGCCAGATAGGCCAGGATGCCCCAGGTCACCACCGCGTTGGCGGTGTGGCCGCTGGGAAATATGTCGCCGCCCAGGCCCATCTCGTTCGAGCCGATGGTGGTGGCGTAGTGCGGGCCGAGGCGGCCCATGCCGAGCTTGGCGGCGCCCACCGTGACGTTCAGCAGCAGCAGCGAGGCGCCCAGGGTCAGCAGCGGACGCAGCGTGTGCTGCCGCCAGGAGCGCCAGCCCAGCCAGGCCGCGACCATCACCGCGGTGGGCCCGCGCTGGCCCAGGACCACGTAGTAGTCGACGAACCAGTGGATGCCGGACCACTGCTGGTACGGCCGGAAGAACATGACCTGCCAGTCGAGGCGGACCAGCCACGAGGTGGTCACCACGAGCCACACGATCGCCAGGTAGAAGGCGAACGTGCCGACGAGCAGCGCCACCCGGTGCCGGCTCATCCTCGGCACGTCGAGGTTGGCCGGTCGTTGCGGCTCCCGGTCCAGCCTGGTGAACACCCGGTCCAGACGGGTGAGGATTCGTTCGGTACGCACCCAATCGACGTTACAGCGAGTGAGCTCAGTTCTCCGTCGAATCAGCGGCTTTGTGATGACGATGTGATGTGGGATTCCTCTCAGCCGGGCTTTATTTCCAGCGAATCCACATTGCCGGGGCCGGGTGCTCCTTCAATTCCTTTGATCATTCCATGGAACGGTTAAATGGAGCTTTTGAATTCGTTCACCGAATGCTGGTACGGATTTACCCGGGCGCTCATCACGCAGCGCGGTCGCTCACGGCGGACCCGAGCCGTTCAGCCAGAACGCCCCGTACACGGCGGACGCCGCCGCGACGCCGCCCACCACCAGCGCCGACCTGGACGGGCGCAGCCGCGCCAGGGCCACGGCGAGGGGCAGCAGCAGCGGGAAGGCGGGCATCAGCAGGCGCGGTTTGGAACCGAAGTAGCCCGACGCGCACAACGCGAGGGCGGTGACCACGCCCGCGTACACCAGGAGCGGGAGCGGCTGGCGCTGCCGCACGCACGCCCCGTACAGCAGGCCGACCAGGACGACCCCGGCGATCAGGCCGGCGCCCGCGAGGGCCGACGGGAAGGACGTGAACCGGCCGGCGACGAAGCGGGCGAAGGCGTAGCCGCCGTCGAAGCCGTTGCGCCAGCCCGCCTGGACGTCCAGGTAGCCGAGGGGACCCTTGCCGGTGTGCCGGCCGACCCACAGGACGTACCCGGCCGTGCCGAGGGGCGCGAGCAGCATGCCGAGGGCGCGCCGTCGGACGGTCGCGCCCCCTGGGGGCGGGCTGTCCCCGCGCTGGGGGGCGCGTGCGGGGCCGCGCGCGCCGTGCGGGCCGGGAACGCTCCCGTTTCGCACGAACGAGGTGATGCCCGCCGCCCACACGGCGGCCGCCACCGCGAGTCCCACCGGCCGGGTCAGCCCCGCCAGCAGGGCCAGCGAGCCGGCCGCCGGCCAGCGGCCGGCCAGCACCGCGTACAGCGACCAGGCGGCCAGCGCCGTGAACAGCGACTCGCTGTACGCCATCGACTGCACGATCCCGACGGGCAGCGCCGCCCACAGCAGCACCGCGCACACCCCGGCCCGCGGGCCGTACAGCCGGTCCGCGACGGCGAAGATCCCCCAGGCCGCCGCGAGCGAGGAGAGCAGGGCGACGGTGAAGCCCGCGCCCGCGTACGACAGCGGCGTCACGGCGTGCAGCAGTCGCTCCAGCCAGGGCAGCAGCGGGAAGAACGCCAGGTTCGAGTGGACGTCCCCGTTCGGCAGCCGCACCTCGTAGCCGTAACCGAGCCCGGCGACCCTCGCGTACCACAGCGAGTCCCAGCGGGCGGTGAGCAGGGTGTACGCGCTCCTGTCGCGCGCCGCGCTCCACAGGGCCAGCGCCACCAGGCCCAGGGCGCGCACGGCCGCGTACCCGAGCAGGGCCGGGGCTGCCCGGCGCAGGGCCGTGGTGCCGGGCGGGGCGGTGCGCGTCGCGAGATCGGTCACGGCCCCGATTATCGGCCGCACGCGGAACCGGACGGCCGGGCGGGGCGTGGTCGCGGGGGAGGAGAGTGGCGTACGCCACACAGGTTCGCGCGGAGTCTGAGAGGTCCGCCACTCGGCACTGTCCGGATCTCGCGTACTCTGACGTGTCACTCGCCTTCGTTTGCGCGGGCCGGGGAGCACTGCTCCTCTCGGCCAGAGTCACGGGGAGTCCCCACCCGTGAGCCCGCCGGACGCGAGGGAAAGTCTGGGAGGTACGTACATGTCCCTAACGACCACGGCCGCCGCTGAGCTGCGCCGTCGGGCGGCCGGGGCCGGTGCCAACCGCTGGGTCGTCCTCGTCGTGCTGTGCGTCAGCCTGCTGCTGGTGGCGGTCGACGCGACCGTGCTGCACGTGGCGGTGCCGGCCGTCACCGAGGACCTGAGGCCCGGCGCGATAGAACTGCTCTGGATCGTCGACGTCTACCCGCTCGTCTGCGCCTCGCTGCTGATCCTCTTCGGCACGCTCGGCGACCGGGTCGGCCGCAGACGGATCCTGCTCCTCGGGTACGCGCTGTTCGGCGTCGCCTCCGGGCTGGCCGCCCTCGCCCGCGATCCCCAGGTTCTGATCATGGCGCGGGCGCTGCTCGGCGTCGGCGGCGCCATGATCATGCCGGCCACGCTCTCGATCCTGCGCCAGGTCTTCCCCGACCGGCGTGAACGGGCGCTCGCGATCGGTGTCTGGAGCGCGGTCGCCGCGGTCGGCGCGGCCGTCGGCCCGCTGCTCGGCGGCTTCCTGCTGGAGCACTTCTGGTGGGGGTCGGTCTTCCTGGTCAACATCCCGCTGATGCTGGTCAGCCTGCCGGTGGGCCGGATCCTGCTGCCGGAGTCGCGGGGCGCGAGCGACGGGCCCTGGGACGTGGTCGGCGCGCTGACCGCGGCGGCCGGACTGTTCGGCGTGGTGCTGGGCGTGAAGCGGCTCGGCGGCGGCGAAGCGCCGGGGAGCGTGTTCACGGTGGCGCCCCTGGTGGTGGGCGCGGTGCTGCTGGTGCTGTTCGTGCGCAGGCAGCGGCGCCGTACGCATCCGCTGGTCGACCTCGGCATGTTCGCGCGGCCGGCGTTCAGCACCTCCGTGGGGTGCATCGTGCTGGCGATGCTCGCCCTGGTGGGCCTGGAGCTGATCGCCGCGCAGTACCTGCAGCTGGTGCTCGGGCTGTCGCCCCTGGAGACGGGCCTGCGGCTGCTGCCGCTGACGTTCGCCGCGATGGCGGCCGGGCTGGCGGGGGCGCGGATGCTGCGGCGCTTCGGGCCGCGCCGGATGGTGTGCTTCGGGTTCTGCCTGACCGCCGGGGCCGTGGTGCTGCTGACCGTGATGGGCGCGACGGACAACCCCGCGCTGCTGCTGTCCGGCTTCGTGCTGCTGGGCTTCGGCCTGGAGACGACGCTGTTCGGGGCGTACGAGTCGATGCTGAGCGAGGCCCCGACCGCGCAGGCCGGCGGGGCTGCGGCGATCGGGGAGACGTCGTACCAGCTGGGCGCCGGCATCGGGATCGCGCTGCTCGGCAGCGTGATGAACGCGGCGTACGCGCCGGGGCTGTCGGCCGTCCCCGGTGTGCCGGCGTCGGCGTCCGCCTCGGCGGGGCATTCGCTGGGCGAGGCCTACGAGGTCGCCGGGAAGCTCGGCGGGCCGGTCGGCGCGGCCCTGCACCGGGCGGCGCGGGACTCCTTCGTGCACGGGCTGCACGTGACGCTGCTGGTGAGCGCCGGGCTGTTGCTGCTGGGGGCGGTGATGGCGCTGCGGCTGCCGAGGGTGATGCAGTGCGCGGAGCCGCCGGCCGTCGAGGTGCCCGCACCCCGGGAGGCCACCCAGCCCCGTGTCTCGGTGTGATCCCGGTCGAACCGCACAAGGGGATTCTGCTCGCCCGCCCACCCGGGGCGGCGCTTGGATGCCGGGCCGGCCACCTGCGTCCCGAGCAGGTCGGCTCCGGCGGACTGGACGACGTCCGCGAGGCCATCGAGATCTTCCGTACGGCGCGGACGGCACCAGCTCGTGCTGGGCAGGGCGCTCACCGGGCTCGACGCCTTCCGGTGAACCCCGCGTGGTGCGGGGCCGGTGAGCGGCCCTGCCTCAGCTCTGGTTGAAGAACCCGTCCGTCCGGTGGGAGGCGGGCTCGCCGCTCACGATCTCGGTGTCGGCCGGGCTCAGCAGGAACACGCGGTTGGACACGCGGTCGATCGAGCCGCGCAGGCCGAAGATCAGCCCGGCCGCGAAGTCGACGACACGCTTGGCGTCGCCGGCCTCCATGGCCGTGAGGTTGATGATCACCGGAACGCCCTCGCGGAACATCTCGCCGATGGCGCGAGCGTCCCGGAAGCTGTCCGGGGTGATCGTGCCGATGCGGCGGCCGCGGTCCTCCGCGACGTCCGTGGCCACCCTGACCCGCGGGTCGGTGACCCAGGCATCCCCGGGCTCGGTCCCTTCGGAGTAGTCGTCGTCGTAGTAACGCTCGTCATCGTTGTCGTCGACGAGGCCAAGCCAGGCACTCGCCTTGCGTACCGATCCCATGGACGCCTCCTCTCACAGCGGTCTTTCGTGCTTTCCGCATCCCTATGGTCATCCATGATGCGGACGTCGCGCCAAGTGGATAGACGCCGCGCGGGGGGTTTGTGACGGTACTGGTGCACAGCGAATCCGTCGAGAGTCCGTGTGTCCCACGGGTTGTTGCCCAAACGGCTGCTGACTGTGAGTGAAATATGATTCTTGCTGGCGGACGGGTGACGGGCGGCGCGTACGGGTGAAGGAACGGTCGGTACGATGCGCCAGTTCAACGCCTTATAGGTGGTCGCGCACGCCACGGGGGGATCGTCTTGTTCGGAATTGTCAGACCTTGCCGGCATCGGCTGGGGGAGCGCCTGGGGGCCCAGTGGATGGCCCATCTGTGCGGGTTGTGTCTCGCTCTCCGTAAGGACCACGGACAGTTCGCGCGATTCGTGACGAACTACGACGGACTTCTCATATCGGTGCTGACGGAGGCTCAGGCCGAGAGGCAGGACGGATGGCGGCGCACGGCGGGGCCGTGCCCCCTGCGCGGCATGCGCACCGCGTCCGTAGCGCGGGGCGAGGGGGCGCATCTCGCCGCCGCCGTCTCGCTGGTGCTCGCCTCGGCCAAGGTGCGCGACCATGTCGCCGACGGCGACGGGCTGCTGGCCCGCCGGCCCGTGGCGGTCGCCGCCCGCCGGGTCGCCGCGAGCTGGGGTGCGGCGGGCGCCCGCGGCGGTGTCGCCGTCGGGTTCGACACCGCCGTCCTGCTGGACGCGGTGGAGCGGCAGACCGGCATCGAGGCGCTCGCCGGGCCGGGGACGCCCGTGCTGACGGTCACCGAGCCCACCGAGACGGCGACCGCAGCCGCCTTCGCCCACACCGCGGTGCTGGCCGGCCGGCCGGGCAACGCCGAGCCGCTCGCCGAGGCCGGCCGTCTCTTCGGGCGGCTCGCGCACCTGCTGGACGCCGTGGAGGACCAGGAGGCCGACGCCGCCTCGGGCGCGTGGAACCCGCTCACCGCCACCGGGACACCGCTCACCGAGGCCCGGCGGCTGGCCGACGACGCGCTGCACGGGATACGGCTGGCGCTGCGCGAGGCCGAGTTCACGGACGGCGCGCTCGTGCACCGGCTGCTCGTGCACGAGTTGCGCACCTCCGTCGACCGGGCCTTCGGCACCGCTTCCTGCGCCCACGGGGCGGTGAAGTCGGCGTCCGGTCCGTCCGCGCCGCCCGGCGGGCCGGGTACCCCGCTGCCGCCGCGGCCGCCCCGCGCCCCGCGCGGGCTCATCGCGGGCTGCGCGGTGTGGCTGGGGCTCGCCTGCACCTGCCAGATGTGCTGCGGCGAGTTCGAGGACCCGTGGACCCGCCAACGCCGGGAAGGCCTGTGCAGCAACACCGACTGCAGTGACTGCGGCGACTGCTGCAGTTGCTGCGAGTGCTGCGGGAACTGCGGTGACGGGTGCGACTGCTGCGACTGCGGCTGCGACTGCTGAACCGGGTGTCCGCCGGCCCCGCCGGTGAGAGCCGGCGGGCGGCCGGGCCGGGAGGCGGTCGCGCCCTTTGACGGCCGCGCTGCTCCAGCGTCACGGCCTGTTCCGCACCTTCTATACGGGCGGCACGCTGAGGGGCCACCCGGGCCTCGCGGCCCCCGCCGCCCGGCACACCGTGGCCGGTGGCGCGTCCTGACGGTCCGGCATGCCGTGGCCTCATCGCCACCCCGAGTCGGCTGCCGCGGACATGACATGTATGCGCCATTCCGACGGTGCCTCACGGACTCCCGGCGGGTGCGGACTTCCACCCTCCAGGGTGAAGAACAGCGAGAATGCTTCGGTTCGCGGCAAGATCAACGACCTTGTGGTGAAGCCCGGTTGAACGTCATGCGGCCGAAAGGCGCCCTTGCGCCGCTCGACGGTGCGGCCGAATACTCCCGGCAAGCGCCTCGTCAGAGACACAGCGTGTCCGAAATCCGGATACCTGTGCGCCTGGCTGCGCCTCACGGGCCCCGACCCCACGCGGGCCCCCGAATTCCCATGGAGGGAACGAAAAGTGAGGATCAAGCGCACAACTCCCCGCAGCGGTATCACGAGACGGACCCGGCTGATCGCCGTCACCACCGGACTCGTGGCCGCGGCAGCGGTCGCGGTCCCCAGCGCGAACGCGTCCAGCGCCACCCCCTTCAGCACCGCCCAGCTCAAGAGCGCGGGCAACTCGGTGCTGAAGGCCGACGTCCCGGGCACCGCCTGGGCCGTCGACAGCAAGACCAACCGGGTCGTCGTCACCGTCGACAGCACGGTCTCCAAGGCCGAGATCGCGAAGATCAAGCGCCAGGCCGGCAGCAACGCCGGGGCCCTGACCATCAAGCACACCCCAGGCACCTTCAAGAAGCTGATCTCCGGCGGCGACGCGATCTATGCGAGTAGCTGGCGCTGCTCGCTCGGCTTCAACGTCCAGGACTCCAGCGGGAA
The DNA here is from genome assembly GCF_044335305.1 of Streptomyces sp. NPDC020490. Taxonomy (NCBI): domain Bacteria; kingdom Bacillati; phylum Actinomycetota; class Actinomycetes; order Kitasatosporales; family Streptomycetaceae; genus Streptomyces; species Streptomyces sp. NPDC020490. The sequence goes on from NZ_JBIRUY010000007.1 coordinate 51,071, forward strand.
CTACTACTTCCTGACCGCCGGTCACTGCACCGACGGCGCGGGCACCTGGTGGTCGAACTCGTCCCACTCGACCACCCTCGGCACCACCGCCGGGTCCAGCTTCCCCACCAACGACTACGGCATCGTGCGCTACACGAACACGTCCGTGACCAAGTCGGGCACCGTGGGCAGCCAGGACATCACCAGCGCGGCCACCCCGTCGGTCGGCACCACCGTCTACCGCCGCGGCTCCACGACCGGCACGCACAGCGGCAAGGTCACCGCGCTCAACGCGACCGTCAACTACGGCGGCGGCGACATCGTCTACGGCATGATCCAGACCACGGTCTGCGCCGAGCCCGGCGACTCCGGCGGCCCGCTGTACGGCGGCACCACCGCCTACGGTCTGACCTCCGGCGGCAGCGGCGACTGCACCTCCGGCGGCACGACCTTCTTCCAGCCGGTGACCGAGGCGCTCAGCGCCTACGGGGTGCACGTCTACTGATCCGCTGCCGATACGCGCCACCGGCCCGCGCATGAGCCGGCCCGCGCATGAGCCGACCCGTGGCCGGCAGCGTCCGAGCCCCCGCACGCCCCACCGTGCGGGGGCTCGCCCGTGCCGAAGTCCCGTGCCGAAGTCCCGTCCCGCACGTCGGGGCGGGACTTTCGCACGACGTGAACAGGGACCTTCGTCCCCCCAAGTGGGGGCCGGTCTCGCGCCCCGCGCATCGGGCCGTCGCGGTCGAATGGATATGTCAGCGAAGGGTCGTGGTGGAGGAGGCCGGCCATGCAGGTCGAAGAACGGGTGGACGTACTGGTCGAGGGCGCGCTGGAAGCACTTCGCCAGTTCGAGACCTACGACCAGGAGCAGGTCGACCACATCGTCAAGAAGGCGTCCCTGGCGGCCCTCGCCGCCCACGGCGACCTGGCCCGTCTGGCGGTCGAGGAGACCGGCCGGGGCATCTTCGAGGACAAGGCGGTCAAGAACATCTTCGCCTGCGAGCACGTCACCCACTCGATGCGCGGTCTGCGCACCGTCGGCGTGATCCACCGCGACGAGCTGACCGGCGTCACCGAGATAGCCGAGCCGGTCGGGGTCGTCTGCGCGATGACACCGGTCACCAACCCGACCTCCACCACCGTCTTCAAGGCGCTGATCGCCCTGAAGACCCGCAACCCGATCGTCTTCGCCTTCCACCCCAGCGCCCAGGAGTGCTCGCGCGAAGCCGCCCGCATCGTGCGGGACGCGGCCGTCGCGGCCGGCGCGCCGGAGAACTGCGTGCAGTGGATCGACGAGCCGTCGATGGAGGCGACCCGGCTGCTGATGAACCACGACGGCGTCTCCACCATCCTCGCCACCGGCGGCAACGCGATGGTCCGCGCCGCCTACTCCTGCGGCAAGCCCGCCCTCGGCGTCGGTGCCGGCAACGTCCCCGCCTACGTCGCGGCCGACGCCGACCTCGCCCGGGCGATCCACGACGTCGTCCTGTCCAAGGCCTTCGACAACGGCATGATCTGCGCCTCCGAACAGGCGGTCATCCTGGACCGGGAGGTCTACGAGGCCGGCATCGCCGAGATGAAGCGGCTGGGCGCCCACGTCGTCACCGCCGCCGAGAAGGAGAAGCTGGAGCAGTTCCTCTTCGGCGTCAGCGCGCACGGCACCAACTGCGGTGAGGCCAAGCTGAACGCCGCGATCGTCGGCAAGTCCGCCGCCTGGATCGCCGGGCAGGCCGGGTTCACCGTGCCCGAGGGCACCTCCGTCCTGGTCGCGGAGTGCACGGAGGTCGGCGCGCGTGAGCCGCTGACCAGGGAGAAGCTGTCGCCGGTGTTGGCCGCGCTGAAGGCGCTGGACACCGAGGACGGACTGCGGCTGTCCACCCAGATGGTCGAGTTCGACGGCCTCGGACACTCCGCCGCCATCCACACCGAGGACGAGGAACTCGCGGAGGAGTTCGGCAAGCGGGTCAAGGCGATCCGTGTGATCGTCAACGCGCCGGCCAGCCTCGGCGGGATCGGCGACGTCTACAACGCCTTCCTGCCCTCGCTCACCCTCGGCTGCGGCTCGTACGGGCACAACTCGGTGTCCAACAACGTCTCGGCGGTCAACCTGCTCAACATCAAGCGGATCGGGCGGCGCAACAACAACATGCAGTGGTACAAGGTCCCGCCGAAGATCTACTTCGAGAAGGGCGCCCTGCGCTACCTGAAGGCCATGCCCGACGTGCACCGCGTCACCGTCGTCACCGACCGCACCATGGAGCAGCTCGGCTTCGTCCGCCGGGTCACCGAGATCCTCAACTCGCGTGAGGAACCGGTCCTGATGCAGTACATCGACAACATCGAGCCCAACCCGGAGCTGTCCACCGTGCAGGCGGGCGCGGCCGCCATGCGGGAGTTCCGGCCGGACACCATCATCGCGCTCGGCGGCGGTTCGCCGATGGACGCGGCGAAGGTGATGTGGCTGATGTACGAGCGGCCGGAGGTCGAGTTCGCGGACACGAAGGAGAAGTTCTTCGACATCCGCAAGCGGGCCTACAAGTTCCCGCAGCTGGGCGACAAGGCCAAGCTGATCGCCATCCCGACCACTTCGGGCACCGGCTCGGAGGTCACCCCCTTCGCGGTCATCTCCGACCCGGAGGCCGCCAAGAAGTACCCGCTCGCCGACTACGCGCTCACCCCGCACGTGGCCATCGTCGACCCGGTCCTGTCGATGAACCTCCCGCCGACGGTGACCGCCGACTCCGGCTTCGACGCGCTGACCCACGCGACCGAGGCGTACGTCTCGGTGTACGCGAGCGACTTCACCGACGGGCAGGCGCTCCAGGCGATCCGGCTGATCTTCGAGAACCTGGAGGCCTGCGTGAAGCAGGGCGCCAAGGCGCCGAAGGCCCGGGAGCGGATGCACAACGCCTCGACCATCGCGGGCATGGCGTTCGCCAACTCCTTCCTCGGCCTCGTCCACGCCATGGCGCACACCCTGGGCAACACCTTCCACGTCGCCCACGGCCGCACCAACGCGCTGCTGCTCCCGCACGTCATCCGGCACAACGGCACGGTCACCCACAAGGCGACCCCGTGGCCGAAGGCCGAGACCTACCGGGCGCCCGAGCGCTACCAGGACATCGCCCGCATGCTGGGCCTGCCGGCGGCCACCCCCGCGGAGGCCGTGGAGTCCTACGCCCGGGCGGTGGAGGACCTGCGCGAGCGCTGCGGCATCCCGGCCTCCTTCAAGGAGGAGGGCGTCGACGAGGAGGCCTTCCTGGCGGCGCTCCCGCAGCAGGCCCTCAACGCCTACGCCGACCAGTGCGCGCCCGCCAACCCGCGCATGCCGATGATCGACGAGATGCAGGAGCTGATGCGCAAGGCGTACTACGGCGCCTGACCCGACCGGGTCCCGCCCGGCCCGCCACGACGCCGGCCACCCCGGCCGCCGCCCCGCCGCCCCCGCCGATCCGACCGGCGGGGGCGGCGGTCGTTTGCGCAGGTGGGAAGCGCCCGAACGGTTGTCGTACAGACGTTCGGGAATTGGTCTATGGTGGGGGTGAGGGAGTCGGGAACTGATGTTCGATACGGTTCGGTGCGGGAGGTGCGGATGCCGGGGTTCACGCATCTGCACACCGTCTCCGGGTTCTCCCTGCGCTACGGCGCCTCGCACCCGGAGCGGCTGGCCGAGCGCGCCGCGGAGCGGGGCATGGACGCCCTCGCCCTCACCGACCGCGACACCCTCGCGGGCACCGTGCGCTTCGCCAAGGCCTGCGCCAAGACGGGAGTACGGCCCCTGTTCGGCGTGGAACTGGCGGTGGAACCGGCGGCGGCGGGCCCGCAGCCGGGGTCCGTGCGCGGAGGCGGGCGCCGCACCCCCGTACGCGGAGGCGCCTTCGTCGACGAGTCGGCGCCCCGGGTCACCTTCCTGGCCCGGGACGGCGCGGCCGGCTGGGCCGGCCTGTGCCGTCTCGTCACCGCCGCCCACGCCCCCGCCCGGGCGGGGGGACCCCCGTCCGCCGGTACGCCCCTGCTGTCCTGGTCCGACAACCACGCCGACGGCCTGACCGTCCTGCTCGGCCCCGCATCCGACGTCGGCCGCGCCCTCGCCGCGGGCCGCCCCGACCGCGCCGCGAAGCTCCTCGCCCCCTGGCGGGAGGTCTACGGCGACGCCCTGCGCCTGGAGGCCGTCTGGCACGGCCGCGCGGGCACCGGCCCCGGCTCGCTGCGGCTGGCCGCCCGCACCGTCGGCTTCGCCGCCGAGCAGCGGATCCGGCCGGTGCTCAGCAACGCCGTGCGGTACGCCGACCCCGGCCTCGGCCCGGTCGCCGACGTCCTGGACGCGGCCCGCCGCCTGGTCCCGGTCGACCCGGGCAAGGAACTGGACTCGGGGGAGGCCTGGCTCAAGGACCCGGGCGCCATGCTGCGCGCGGCCGAGCGGATCGTTCAGGCCGCGGGCTTCCGGCCCGGGGCGGCCCGCCGCCTGCTGGAGCAGACGCGGGCGACGGCCGCCGCGTGCCTGGTCGACCCCGAGGACGACCTGGGCATCGGCACCGTCCACTTCCCCGAGCCGCACCTGGCCGGCGCCGGGCGCCGCACCGCCCAGCGGGCGCTGGCCTCGCGGGCGGCGGCGGGCATGGTGCTGCGCGGCTACGCCGGCCGGCGCGCCTACTGGGAGCGCATGCACCGGGAGCTGGACATCATCGCCCACCACGGCTTCGCCTCCTACTTCCTGACCGTGGCCCAAGTGGTCGACGACGTGCGGAGGATGGGCATCCGGGTGGCCGCCCGCGGCTCCGGGGCGGGCTCCCTGGTCAACCATCTGCTCGGCATCGCGAACGCCGACCCGGTCGAGCACGGGCTGCTGATGGAGCGCTTCCTGTCCAAGGAGCGGGTCGTCCTGCCCGACATCGACATCGACGTGGAGTCCGCGCGCCGCCTGGAGGTCTACCGCGCGATCATCGACCGGTTCGGCACCGAGCGGGTCGCGACGGTCGCGATGCCGGAGACGTACCGGGTGCGCCACGCGATCCGCGACGTGGGCGCGGCCCTGTCCATGGACCCCGCCGACATCGACCGCATCGCCAAGTCCTTCCCGCACATCCGCGCCCGCGACGCCCGCGCGGCCCTGGAGGAACTGCCCGAACTCAGGCGCCTGGCGGGGGAGAAGGAGAAGTACGGAAGGCTGTGGGAGCTGGTCGAGGCGCTCGACGCCCTGCCGCGCGGGGTCGCCATGCACCCCTGCGGGGTGCTGCTCTCCGACGCCTCCCTCCGCTCCCGCACGCCGGTCGTGCCGACCAGCGGCGAGGGCCTGCCGATGTCGCAGTTCGACAAGGACGACGTCGAGGACCTCGGGCTGCTCAAGCTGGACGTGCTCGGCGTGCGGATGCAGTCGGCGATGGCGCACGCGGTCGCGGAGGTGGAGCGGGCGACGGGGGAGCGGATCGACCTGGACGGACTGCCGCCCGGCGACCCGGCGACGTACCGGCTCATCCGCTCCACCGAGACGCTGGGCTGCTTCCAGATCGAGTCGCCGGGCCAGCGGGACCTGGTGGGGCGGCTGCAGCCGAGCACCTTTCACGACCTGGTCGTCGACATCTCCCTGTTCCGGCCGGGCCCGGTCGCCGCCGACATGGTGCGGCCGTTCATCGAGGCACGGCACGGGCGGGCGCCGGTGCGCTTCCCGCACCCGGACCTGGAGGAGCCGCTGAAGGGGACGTACGGGGTCGTCGTCTTCCACGAGCAGATCATCGACATCGTCGACATCATGACCGGCTGCGGCCGCGGCGAGGCGGACCGGGTGCGGCGCGGGCTGTCCGACCCGGAGTCGCAGGCGCGCATCAAAGTCTGGTTCGCGCGGCACGCGGCGGCGCGCGGATACGAAGCAGAAACGATTCGGCGCACCTGGGGGACCGTCGAGGCCTTCGGGTCGTACGGGTTCTGCAAGGCGCACGCGGTCGCCTTCGCGGTGCCGACGTACCAGTCGGCGTGGCTGAAGGCGCATCACCCGGCCGCCTTCTACGCGGGGCTGCTCACGCACGACCCCGGGATGTATCCGAAGCGGCTGCTGCTGGCGGACGCACGGCGGCGCGGGGTGCCGATCCTGCCGCTGGACGTGAACCGGTCGGCGGTCGCACACCGTATCGAACTGGTGTCTGAATCAGGTGTCTGGGGGCTGCGGTTGGCCCTCTCCGACGTGCACGGCATCAGCGAGGCGGAGGCGGAGCGGATCGCGGACGGACAGCCGTACGCCTCCCTGGTGGACTTCTGGGAGCGGGCCCGGCCGAGCCGTCCGCTCGCCCAACGGCTCGCGCAGGTAGGCGCGTTGGACGACTTCGGCGCCAACCGCCGGGACCTGCAGCTGCACCTGACCGAGCTGCACCGGGGCGCCCGGGGCGCGGGTGGCGGCCAGCTGCCCCTGGCCGGCGGGCGCAGGACCGCCCCGGCCGGGCTGCCCGACCTCTCCTCGGCGGAGCGGCTCAGCGCCGAGCTGGGTGTGCTGTCGATGGACGCCTCGCGCAACCTGATGGACGACCACCGGGAGTTCCTCGACGAGCTGGGCGTGATGTCGGCGCGGCGGCTGCGCGAGGCGCGGCACGGCGAGACGGTCCTGGTCGCGGGCGCCAAGGCGGCCACCCAGACCCCGCCGATCCGCTCCGGCAAGCGCGTCATCTTCACCACCCTGGACGACGGCACGGGCCTGGTCGACCTCGCCTTCTTCGACGACTCCCACGACGCCTGCGCCCACACCGTCTTCCACTCCTGGCTGCTGCTGGTGCGCGGGGTGGTGCAGCGGCGCGGCCCGCGCAGCCTCAGCGTGGTGGGCGCCGCCGCCTGGAACCTCGCGGACCTGCTGGAGGTGCGCCGGGAGGAGGGGCTCGACGGGGTCGCGGCCCGGCTGGCCGTCCCGGCCGGGTCCGGCCGGGACGGCGCCGCCGCCGGGGACCGCGTCGCGCGGGAGGACGGCGATGGCTCCGGACGGGAGGACGGCGATGGCTCCGGACGGGAGGACGGCGATGGCTCCGCGCCGGAGGACGGCGGCGGTTCGTCGCCGGCCCGGCTCGCCGGTTCGGACGGGCGGCCGGCGCCCGCGGGCTCCGCGGCCCGCGACCCGATGGAGGACCGGAGGATCCGCATGCCCACGGGGTACCGGATGCACCCCTGGGCGGATCTGCGCCCCGCGGGCGAAGGGCCCGCGGTGGGAAGGAAGCTGTGGCACCAGAGTCCGGGGAGTGCGGGATGACCGTTCTGTGCGTACGTTTCCAGCTGCCGCCGGCGCACGAGGCCGCCCTGCCGGGGCTGCTCGGACTGCTCGAGGAGTTCACGCCGGTCGTCCAGGCGCTGCCGCCGGACGGGGCGCTGGCCGATCTGCGCGGCGCCGAGCGGTACTTCGGGCGCAGCGCGGTGGAACTGGCGTCGGTGATCCGGGTCCGTGCCCTCGCGCTGCACGGGGTCGACTGCGTGATCGGCGCCGGGCCCGGGCCGCTGCTGGCCCGCGTGGCGCTGTGCGACGCCCGGCCCGGGGCGACCCGCGCGGTGCCCGAAGACCCGTGCGGCATCGCGGAGTTCCTCGCCGACCGTCCCGTCGCCGCGCTCCCCGGCGTCGGCGCGGCGACCGCCCGCACCCTGGGCGAGTACGGCCTGGACACCCTCGGCCGGGTCGCCGCCGCGCCGCTGTCCACGCTCCAGCGCCTGGTCGGCGCGAGGGCGGGCCGCGAACTGCACGAGAAGGCGAACGGCATCGACCGCGGCCGCGTCGTCCCGAACGCCGTTTCCCGTTCGCTGGCCGCCGAACGCCCCTTCCCCCGCGACGAACTGGACCCCGGCCGCCACCGCCGCGCCCTGCTCTCGGCCGCCGAGGAACTGGGCGCCCGGCTGCGCGTCCTGGACAAGGTCTGCCGCACGCTCACCCTCACCGTGCGCTACGCCGAATTCCCCCACTCTCGAACAGGCTCGGGCGGGGGGACCCCCATCGCCACAACCCGCAGCCGCACCCTGAAGGAGTCGACCGCCCACTCGGCCGCGCTGACCGCGGCGGCGTACGGCATGTACGAGGCGCTGGGCCTCCAGCGCGCCCGGGTCCGCGCGGTCCACCTGCGCGCCGAGGGCCTCGCCCCCGCCGAACAGGCCTCCCACCAGCTCACCTTCGACCCCGCCGACGAGAAGGCCCGCCGTCTGGAGGAGGTCGCGGACCGCGCCCGCGCCAAGTTCGGCCCGGACGCGGTGAAGCCGGGGACGCTGGCGGCGTGAACGCGGCCGGCGGGGCGACCGTGGCCGGCGGGGTGACCGTGGCCGGCCGGGTGGTCAGTTCGCCCACGGCGGGCTGATCCGGGTTCCGTCGGCCAGTTCGGCCTCCAGGCCGATGGACGTGGTGACCCAGGAGATCGCGGTCTGGTCGGTCGGGTTCTCGACGCCGAAGGCCGTGCCCGGGTTCACGATCACCGTGTCGCCCGCGGTGACGCGCTCGGTGCGGCCGTCGAGGGTGACCAGCAGTTCGCCGATGAGCAGGTGGAAGCCCTCCTCCCGGCTGACGGTGTGCACGGTCGCCCCGGTGCCCGACGGGATCTCGCTCCGCCAGGCGCACAGCTCCTTGCTGCCGGTGAGGGGAGTGGCGTACGAGACGAAGCGGGCGCCGTGGATCTCGTGGGTGACGGCGTCGGACGTGCGGATGACGGGCATGGGTGCCCTCCGTTCGGGAGACGGTGAAAATGGTCAAGCTGCTTGACCATTTCGTCAAGGGTGTTTCAATGCCTTCGTGCAGAACTCCGAGGCCATGGCCCTGTCCGCCGCCCTGCTCGCCGTCGCCGGCGAGCTGACGCAGCGCATCAACGAGGGCGTCGCCGCCCGCGGCTTCGAGGGGGTGCGGCCCGCGCACGGCTTCGCCTTCGCGCGGCTTGCCCCGGACGGTGCGACGGTGACCGACCTCGCCGCCCACCTCGGGGTCACCAAGCAGGCCGCCAGCCAGCTCGTCGACGAGATCGTGCGCAAGGGGTACGCCGAGCGGCGGCCGCATCCCGTCGACGCGCGGGCCCGGCTGATCGTGCTGACGGAGCGCGGGTGGGCCTGCACGCGGGCCGCGGAGGAGGCGGCCGCGGAACCGGTCCGCCGGTGGGCCGGGCTGCTCGGGGAGGGCGAGGTGCGGGCGCTGTCCGACCGGCTGGCGCGCCTCGCCCCCTACGGCCCCGTCCGGCCCACCTGGTGACGCCGCATCAGGCGTTACCGCCGAATCGGCTGTCACTGGAAGTTTTTACTGACGCGTAACTTCACGTCTGCGCTACTCGCCCGTAACTTGATGGGTGAACAGCATCCTCGTGATCCGGATCACAGGGCGTCCTGTCGTCGCAACTCCCTTGAGCCGCAAGGAGATCACTCGATGCTGCCCTGGAAAAGACTCCTCAGACCCCTGACCGCGCTGCTCCTCACCGCCGCCGTCGCCCTGGTCCCCGCCACCGCCGCCCACGCCTCCACCGCCCCCAGCGCGGGCTGGAACGACTACTCCTGCAAGCCCTCCGCCGCCCACCCCCGTCCCGTCGTCCTGGTCCACGGCACGCTCGGCAACTCCGTCGACAACTGGCTGGGCCTCGCCCCGTATCTGAAGAACCGCGGGTACTGCGTCTTCTCCTTCGACTACGGCCAGCTCCCCGGCGTCCCGGTCTTCTACGGCCTCGGCCCCGTCGACAAGTCGGCCGAGCAGCTGTCCGCCTTCGTCGACAAGGTGCTCACCGCCACCGGCGCCGGCAAGACCGACATCGTCGGCCACTCGCAGGGCGGCATGATGCCCCGCTACTACCTGAAGTTCCTCGGCGGGGCCGCCAAGGTGAACGCCCTCGTCGGTATCGCCCCCAGCAACCACGGCACCGACCTGAACGGCCTGACCAACCTGCTGCCCTACTTCCCGGGAGCCGAGGACCTGCTGTCCACGGCCACCCCGGCCCTGGCCGACCAGATCACCGGCTCCGCCCTCCTCACCAAGCTCAACGCCGGCGGCGACACCGTCCCCGGCGTCCACTACACCGTCCTCGCCAGCAAGTACGACGAGGTCGTCACGCCGTACCAGAGCCAGTACCTCAGCGGCTCCGACGTGCACAACGTGCTGCTGCAGAACCTGTGCTCGCTCGACCTCTCCGAGCACCTGGCGATCGCGCTGATCGACCGGATCGCCTTCCACGAGGTGGCCAACGCGCTCGACCCGGCGCACGCCACCGCCACCACCTGCGCGTCGGTGTTCAGCTGACCCCGCGTCGGGGGGGGGGGGGGGGGGGGGGCCGCGCGGCGCCCCCCCCCCCCCCCCCCCCCCCCCCCCCCCCGCCGGCCCCGCCCAGCGGCCGTGCCGCCCGCCGGCCGCGCGGCGGCGGACCGAGGCGAACAGGGCCGCCGAGCCGAGCGTCAGGGCCGCCGCGCCGCCCACGGCGAGGTACGGCACGCCGCCGTCGCCGCCGGTCTCGGCAAGGCGCCGCGCGGCTCCGGCCGCGACGGCGTCCGTGCCACCGCCCTCCGCGCTGCCGTCCGCGGTGGTGGCCGGCCGCGCGGAGGTGCGGGCGTCGTCGTCGCCGTGACCGTGGTGCTCGACCGTCGACTTGCCGGCGCCGTCCTCGATCTGCTCCTCGGAGGGCGCGGACGCGCTCGGGACCGGCGCCGCACCGGCCGTCGTGGCGCCGCCGCTGTCGCCCCCGAAGGCGACGTCCGAGCAGGAGTAGAACGCCTCCGGGCTGTCCGAGCGCTGCCAGATCGCGTAGAGCAGCTGCCTGCCGGAACGCTGCGGCAGCGTGCCGGAGAAGGTGTAGTAGCCGCCCGACGCGACCGGGTCGGTGGCCGACGCGACCGGGTGCTCCAGGTCCAGGTCGGACCAGGCGAGCGGCTGGGCCGGGTCGTGACCGGCCTTGGTGATGTACACCGTGAACGTGCCCTTGTGCGGGGCGGTCACGCGGTACTTGAAGGTGTACGAGCCGCTGCTCACGCGGGCCAGTCGGCGCGGGCCAGGTCCAGCCCCTTGAACTCCTCGTTGCCCGCGCTGCACAGCCTGCCGTCCGGGATCAGCTCCCGGTGCCGTCCGTTCGCGTCCCCGATGCGGATGCCGTTCCAGTCGTACAGCGCCTGCGTGCCGCCCGCCGCGACCGCCGCCCTGCACGCGTCCGACTTCGGGCTCTCGGGCCCCTCGGCGTAACACTGGGCGACCCGGCTGACCGGGTCGCCCATCGAGCCGTGCGCGGACGCCGGGGCGGCGGCGAGGGCGGTCAGCGCGAGCGGGGCCGCGCCGAGGGCGGCGACGGCGACGGCGGCCTTGCGGCGGCGTGCGGGCATGCGGGAACTCCTCGGAGACGGTCCTCGACGTGACGCGCGGGGCGGCCCTCGGGGGCGGAACCCGGGCGCGGACTCCGTGGCGTGGACCTCGTGGTGCGGAACCCGTGGCGCGAACCCGTGGGGGCGATCCGAAACTAGCGCCGGAAGACCGCGGAATCGCCTGCCGGAGGCCGGTGAGGGAGATCCTTATGGTGCCGTTAAGGGAGTGCTCAGGCTGCGCTGAGGCAGGTAGCGTGCACGCCATGACGGAGCAGGGGATCCGGCCGGCCACCGCCGACGACGTGCCGGCCGTACGGGCCGTGACCGAGGCCGCGTACCACCCCTACATCGCGCGCATCGGAGTGGTGCCGGTGCCCGTGCGGGCGGACCACGCGGCGGACGTGGCCGCGGGCAGGGTGTTCGTCACGGGCGATCCCGTGGTCGGTCTCGTGGTCGTCGAGGCGCATGACGACCACCTGTTCCTCGACAGCGTCGCCGTCCACCCCGACGCCCGCGGACGGGGCGTGGGGCGGCGGCTGCTGCACTTCGTGGACGCGCACGCGCGTGCGCTGGGGCTGTCCGAGGTCAGGCTCTACACGAACGCGCTGATGTTCGAGAACCAGCGGATCTATCCGCGCTACGGGTACGAGGTCGTGGAGCGGAGGCAGGACGGGCCGTACGACCGCATCCATTACCGCAAGCGGCTGGACGGCGGGGCGGGACCGGGCTGATCACCCGTCCGGCCACCAGGTGCGCGCGATGTCCTTGCGCACCTCCGGGCGCCCCGCGGGGCGCTCGTCGGCCTCCTCACGGATCCGGCGGGCGTCCGTCCTCTTCAGGGGCTTGTGCACGGTGGTGCGGCGCATGGCTGCCTCCTTCAGTGCCTACCGGGTTCCGTGATGTCACGGAGGTAGACCCTTTTCGCGAGCCTGACTCATCGGCGGGGGTCTGTCAGTGGTGGTGGTCACGATTCGACTGTCAGTGGCAGGTGTCACTCTGGGGCCCATGACACCAGACGACAAGGGCTTGACCGGTGCGGATGTGGACTGGGACGCGCGGGCCGCCACCTTCGACGAGGAGCCCGACCACGGCCTGCGCGATCCCGGAGTGCGCCGGGCCTGGGCCGGCCGGCTCACCGGCTGGCTGCCCGGACGGGCGAGCGACGTCCTCGACCTCGGCTGCGGCACGGGCAGTCTGTCGCTCCTCGCGGCCGAGCAGGGACACCGCGTCACCGGCGTCGACCGCTCGCCCGCCATGGTCGCGCTCGCGCGGGCGAAGGCGGCCGGGCAGGCCGGGCAGGCCGGGGGTGACGCGGTGTTCCTCGCCGGCGACGCGGCGCTGCCGCCGGTGGGGGAGCGGCGCTTCGACGTCGTGCTGGTGCGTCATGTGCTGTGGGCGCTGCCCGACCCCGGCCGCGCCCTGCGGCACTGGCGCCGACTGCTGCGCCCCGGAGGGCGGTTCGTGCTGGTGGAGGGCGTGTGGGGGACGGCCGGCCCGGTCGGTATACCCGCCGACCGCCTCACCGCGCTGCTCGCCCCGCTCGCCGTCGAGGTGCGGGTGGAGCGGCTGTCCGGGGACGCGCCGCTGTGGGGGAAGGAGGTGCACGACGAGCGGTACGCGGTGGTGGCGCGGGTGTGAGGACCCGGGCATGAGGGCCCGCGTCAGCCCAGCAGCGCCTCGAAGGCGCCGTCGCGCCGCAGGGCCAGCGCCTCCAGTTCGTCCAGCGCGGCCACGGCGGCGGCCGCCGCCCGCGGGTCGCTGCGTGCCAGGCCGCTGTCGGCGAACTCGTCCTCGTCCAGACGGCGTACGGCCGTGCCGTCCGCGGAGCGGCACAGGTCCAGGTCGAGGTCCTCGACGGTCAGCTCCGCGCCGGTGAGCGCGGCCGGGCGGGTGATGTCGCAGTACCAGCCCTTCAGGCGGCCGTCGGCGTCACGCACTTGCTTCACCGAGTACTGGGGGCACCTCCCACGCCCTTTGGGCAGTGGGGGAGATCCCGCCAGTAGTACTCGGTGAAGACGTCGCCCTTCTCGAAGCGGACGAACCCGAAGTCGCGCGCGCCGTCACCGGCCCAGGGCGCGCGGACCGCGATCCGGGTGCCGTCGTCGCCGAGCAGTCGGGCCGGGTAACGGATCTTCGTCCGGCCCGCCTTGACCAGTACGACGTCCAGCCGCCGGGCCGGTTCAGCCGAGTTCGCGGACATACCGCACCTCCGTCCCGCAGCGCTCGTACCCGAACCACTTGTTGATCGCGATCATCGGCTCGTTGCCGGTGTCGTTGCCGGTGAACGCCTCCCGGCAGCCGGCCGCGCGGGCCCGGTGCAGGGAGTCGTTCTTGGCCAGCTTGGCCAGGCCCCGGCCGCGGAAGGCGCGGGCGGTTCCGGTCATGGCGGTGGAATACCGGCCGGCGCGGTCGGTGTAGGCGACGGTGAAGGCGGCGGGCCGGCCGTCGACCACCGCGACGGTGGTCAGCTCCCGGTCGAGCAGCGGATGCTGCCAGCTCACCTCGAGCCAGTTGTCGTAGTCGGCGAACTCGGTGTCGACGTCGCTCGGCTCGTCCGACATCGTCTCCGCGTCCAGCTCGAACAGCGGGCGCGGATCGTCCGCGAAGTCGGCCGCGGTGCGCAGCTCGACGCCCGGCGGCGGAGGCGTGAGCGGCGGGAGCGTACCGCCGGCGAGGTCCAGCCGGAGGAAGTCGGCGGAGCGGCCGACGCGGTAGCCGTGCCGTTCGGCGAAGGCCCGGTCGGCCGGTGTGTCCAGCACCCAGGTGAACAGCTTCGTCGCCCCGTGCGCGGCCAGGTGGTCCTCGGCCGCGCGCACCAGCAGCCCGCCGGCGCCGCGGCGCGTCCGGCCGGGGTGCACGTAGACGGTGAGCAGGCCCTGGCCGGGCTCCGAGGTGTCGTGGGCCAGGCTCACCTGGGCCGTGCCGATCACCTCGCCGTCCTCCTCGGCGACCAGGGAGGCGAAGTGGGTGTCGGGGTGGGAGTGGTTCAGGTGGTGGAGGATGGCGTCCGGGGTCCACAGGATGAACGGGAGGGCGAGGTGCCGTACCCGGGCGAAGGCTTCGACGTCGGCCCGGTCGTCGGCACGGAGGTCGCGCACGATCACTGTCATATGCGCGCACGGTACGCCGGGGGCCTGCCGGGGTGCCTCTCATTTTCCGGCGGGTGCGGGACAATCGAGCGGTGACCTTGAAGATCCGCATCGACGACACCGCCCCGCCCTACGAGCAGGTACGGGCGCAGATCTCCGAGCAGGCACGGTCGGGTGCGCTGCCGGTGGGCTACCGGCTGCCGACCGTGCGCGGGCTGGCCGAGTCGCTGGGGCTCGCGGCGAACACCGTGGCGAAGGCATACCGGGCGCTGGAGACCGACGGGGTGATCGAGACGCGGGGGCGCAACGGCACGTTCGTGGCCGCCGCCGGCTCGGCCGCCCAGCGGGAACTGGCGGCGGCGGCCCAGACGTACGCGGAGCGGGCCCGGCGGCTGGGGCTGACGCAGGACGACGCGCTGGAAGCCGTACGGGACGCACTGCGTGCGGGCTACGACCGGGACTGACTGGGCCGGGGCCGACGGGGACTGATCGGGCCGGGGCCGACGCGGACTGACCGGGCCGGGTCCGACCGGGACTGACTGGGCCGGGGCCGACCGGGCCTGACCGGGACGGGGCCGACCGGGACTGACCGGGCAGGGGCCGACAGGGGTTGCTCAGCGCCGGGGAACGGTCAGGGTCCGGCGGCGGTGGGCAGCCGGCTCGGGGTGCGGGTGACGGTGAACCCCGCCCTGGCCGCCGCCCTCCCGAAGGCCGTCGCGTCCCGCACCGCCGCCCCGCCGGGGTCGTTGTTGAAGTACACGTAGGTGTCCTCGGCGCCGGAGAAGGCGGTGGCGATCCGGTCGACCCAGGTCTCCAGGGACCGCCGGCCGTAGTGCGGCCAGGGCCGGGCGCGTCCCTGGTGCAGGCGGACGTAGCCCCAGTCCGCGGTCCGCCACAGCGGGGTCACCGGGCGGGCCAGCACGTCCGCCCAGCACAGGGCCGCACCCCGGTGCTCCAGGACCCCGCGGACCTCCGGCGTCCACCACGAGTCGTGGCGCGGCTCCACCGCCACCCGCGTCCCCGGAGGGAAGCAGGCCAGACAGGCGTCCAGCAGGCCCGCGTCCGCTCGCAGCGTCGGCGGCAGCTGGAGCAGCACCGGGCCCAGCCGGTCACCGAGGCCGGCCGCGTGCGTCATCAGCCGGTGCACCGGCTCCTCCGGCTCCCGCAGGCGCTTGATGTGGGTCAGATAGCGGCTGGCCTTGACCGCGACGACGAAGTCCGGCGGCACCCGCTCCCGCCAGCTCTCGAAGGTCTCCCGCGTCGGCAGTCGGTAGAACGCGTTGTTCAGCTCCACGGTCGCGAACCACCGCGCGTACTCCTCCAGCCACAGCCGCATCGGGCACCCGGCCGGGTAGAGCACGCCCCGCCAGTCCCTGTACTGCCATCCCGACGTTCCGGCCAACAGGGTCATACGACCATGAAAGCACCCGGTCCGGGATGCGGCCTACAGGTACAGCCCGGCCTCCGCGCCGTCCCGCGGTTCCGGCAGCGCCGTCGGGGAGGTGCCCCGGCGCAGCGCGTACAGCTCCGCCAGTGTCGCCCCGTCGCGGCCCACGCCCTCCTCGCTGCCGAGCCAGTTCACCGCCTCGTGCCGGGTCAGCCTGCCGACCTCGATGCGGGCCAGGCAGCGTCCGGGCCGGACGACCGCCGGGTGCAGGCGCTCCAGGTCCTCGTTGGTCGTCACGCCCACCAGCACGTTGCGGCCCTGGCCGAGCAGGCCGTCCGTCAGGTTCAGCAGGCGGGACAGGGCCTGGCCGGCGGTGTGCTTGGCCTCGCCGCGGATCAGTTCGTCGCAGTCCTCGAGCAGCAGCAGGCGCCAGCGGCCCTTGCCGGCCGCGTCCTCCTCGCCGATCGCGATGTCCATCAGGTACCCCACGTCGGAGAACAGGCGCTCGGGGTCCAGGACGCAGTCCACCTGGCACCAGTCGCGCCAGGACCGGGCGAGGGTGCGCAGCGCCGAGGTCTTGCCGGTGCCGGGCGGGCCGTGCAGCAGCAGCAGACGGCCCGCGATGTCCTCCGGCGTCGTCTTCATCAGGCGGTCCATGGCGTCCGCCACGGGCGCGGTGTAGTTATCGCGCACCTCGTCCCAGGTGCCCGCCGAGATCTGCCGGGTGGTGCGGTGCGGCCCGCGCCGGGGCGAGACGTACCAGAACCCCATCGTCACGTTCTCCGGCTGGGGTTCGGGCTCGTCCGCGGCGCCGTCCGTGGTCTGGTCGAGGACCTTCTTCGCCAGCTCGGGGGTGGTCGCCGTCACCGTCACGTCGGCGCCCCGGTTCCAGCGCGAGACCAGCAGCGTCCAGCCGTCGCCCTCCGCCAGCGTGGCGCTGCGGTCGTCGTCGCGGGCGACGCGCAGCACCCGCGCGCCGGGCGGCAGGAGCGTCGCCCCGGACCGCACGCGGTCGATGTTCGCCGCGTGGGAGTACGGCTGCTCGCCCGTCGCGAAGCGGCCGAGGAACAGCGCGTCGACGACGTCGGACGGCGAGTCGCTGTCGTCGACGTTGAGCCGGACCGGCAGAGCGTCGTATGGGTTCGCAGACATGGCGCCCATGATCCGGCACCGGACCGTCCCACGCACCCGGTTTCCACGGTGCGCCGGGCGTGTCGGACCGCGTGTCACCAAGACCGGCACCGGGCCGGCCGGCGCCTGTCGCGCGGCGACTGAGGGAACGTCAAGGGCCATAGGTCACGGGGGTGAGTCTTCCCCGCCTTCCTGTTCAAGGCTCAGCAAGGGTTCGGGGTGGGGTGCAGCCCTGCCTGATCGGAGAGTTGAGCGGCTGTCAACCGACGCGTCATGAACGCGTGATCACGATCGGGTGAAGACAGGCACGGGAGCTGTCGAGATCTCAGCATTTTTGACATGAACACTTCCCGTCAACGCGCGTAGCTGGTACCAACGTTGTGGCGGAGATCCTGCTAAAGGGAGGTTCCATGAGACGTTCCCGTATTGCCGTGTTCATCAGCTCGATCCTTCTCGCCGCAGGTGCGGCCCTGACCGGAGCCACGGCGGCGCACGCGTCCGTGACCGGCGGGTACGTTGCCCTCGGCGACTCCTACTCCTCCGGGGTCGGCACGAACAGCTACATCAGTTCCAGCGGCGACTGCAAGCGGAGCACGAAGGCCTACCCGTACCTCTGGGCGGTCGCCAACTCACCGTCGTCCTTCAGCTTCGACGCCTGCTCGGGCGCCACCACGGACGACGTCCTCGCCAACCAGATGGGGTCGCTCAGCTCGTCCACCGGCCTGGTCTCGATCAGCGTCGGCGGCAACGACGCCGGATTCGCGGACGTCATGACGACCTGTGTGCTCTCGTCCGACAGCACCTGCCTGTCGCGGATCGCCACCGCGAACGCGTACATCGACTCGACGCTGCCCGGCAAGCTCAACAACGTCTACTCCGCCATCAGCAGCAAGGCGCCCAACGCCCATGTGGTGGTGCTCGACTACCCCCGCTTCTACAAGCTGGGCACCAGCTGCATCGGACTGTCCGAGACCAAGCGGTCGGCCATCAACGACGCGGCCGACCACCTCGACAGCGTCATCGCCAAGGCCGTCGCCGGCCACGGGTTCACTCTCGGCGACGTCCGCACCACCTTCACCGGCCACGAGATCTGCTCCGGCAGCTCCTGGCTGAACAGCGTCAACTGGACGAACATCGGCGAGTCGTACCACCCCACCGCGGCCGGCCACTCCGGCGGCTACCTGCCCGCGTTCGCCAACAACGTCTGATCCTCACGGCGTAGCCGAGCCGGAAGCGCTGGCGGAGGCCCCTCCTGACGGGGTCTCCGCCACGCACGTCACCGAGAACGGCACCGAATCGGACGTCGCGCGCACCGGGGAGCGCACCTCGACGCTGACCGCGTTGCGGAACGTCCCGGAGCTGTCGTACGTCGTCACGAACGCCTTGTCCTGCTTGGTCCGGCCGCCGCCCGCCGGGAAGGACAGGGTCTTCCACCCCGTGTCCACCACGTGCCCGTCCTCCGACAGCCAGCGGTAACTCACCTCGGCCGGCAGCCGGCCCACGGTGATGGTGGCCGTGAAGGCGGGCGCCTCGCTCTCGGCCGGCGGACAGGCGCCGGAGTAGTCGGTGTGCGAGCCCGTCAGCGTGACGCTCACCGACTGCGCCGGGGCGGAGGCCGTCGTACCGCTGCGGCTCGGCGTCGAAGCGGTGCGGGTGGCCTCGCCGCCGGACTCGCCGCGGGTGGCGGCCGGCGGGCTCGCCGCCTGCGAACCGGCGGTGCCGCCGCCCGTCTTCCCGCCCCCGTCGCCGCGGTCGAGCAGCGCGTACGTCAGCCCGGCCAGGGCGAGGGCCACCACCAGCAGCCCGGCGACCAGCACCGCGACGGCCCGCCGGTCGCGGCCCGGCGGCGCCGTGTCCGCGGTGTTCCCCGGCCCGGTGCCGGACTCGGTCCGGCCGACCGGATACGGCATCGGCGGGGTCGGCCCCTGCCGGTCGGGGAACCCGGCGACGGTCGGCGCGTACGGCGACGCCCCCACCGCGTCGGCGCGCGGGGTGCCGCCCGCCGCGACCACCCGCAGGTCCTGCTCGGCCCGTCCGGCCGACAGCCGTTCGGCTGGATTCTTGCGCAGCAGCCCCTCGATGACGGGGGCGAGCGCGCCCGCCCGGCGCGGCGGCGGCAGTTCGTCGTCGACGACGGCGCGCAGGGTGTTCAGCGGGGTGTCATGGCGGAAGGGGGAGTTGCCCTCGACGGCCGCGTACAGCAGGACGCCCAGCGACCACAGATCGGACTCCGGGCCCGGCTTGCGGCCCAGCGCCCGCTCCGGCGCGAGGAACTCGGGCGAGCCGATGACCTCGCCGGTCATGGTCAGCGCCGAACTCCCCTCCACCGTGGCGATGCCGAAGTCGGTGAGCACCACCCGGCCGTCGTTCGACATCAGCACGTTGGCCGGCTTCACGTCCCGGTGCAGCACCCCGGCCGCGTGCGCGGCCTGCAGCGCCGCCAGCACCTCGGCGCCGATGCGCGCGGTCCGCTCGGGTGACAACGGGCCCTCGGCATCCAGCAGTTCGGCCAGCGAGATGCCCCGGACCAGCTCCATCACGATCCACGGACGGCCGTCCTGCGTGGCCACGTCGTACACCGTGACCACGTTGCGGTCGGAGACCCGGGCCGCCGCCCACGCCTCGCGCTCCAGGCGGGCGTACATCCGCTCGACGTCCTGCGCCGGCAGCCCGGCGGGCGCCCGCACCTCCTTGACGGCGACCTCCCGGTGCAGGACCTCGTCCCGGGCCCGCCACACCGTTCCCATGCCGCCCTCGCCGAGGGGGGACAGCAGACGGTAGCGGCCCGCGACCAGCCGTTCACCGCCCGGTTCTTCGGACACCTGCGCGCCCCCTTCGCATCCGCGTGCTGTCTCCGCTCCGCGTGATTTCTCCACAAAAGTAGCTCAGCCGAGTGCGGATGCCGCCCCCCTGAGGACCAATCCGGCCCCGAGCGCCACCACGAGGAACGCCGAGCCGAGCGGAGCCGTCCGGCGCACCAGGGCCGCCGCCGGACGGGACGTCCAGCGCGGGCGGCGGTCCAGCACCCGGTTCATGCCGGTACCCAGCTTCACCACGGCGATTCCGGCCGCGGTGAGGGTGAGGGCCAGCCCGGCGCCGTAGGCGACCACGAGCAGCAGACCGAACCAGGCCTGCCCCAGGGCCGCGGCTCCGACCAGCACGACGACCGCGGACGGACTGGGCACGAGCCCTCCGGCGAAGCCGAGCAGGATCGTGCCGCGGAGGGTGGGCGCGGTGGGGTGGGAGTGGGTGAATCCGCCGTGGGTGTGCTCGACCGTGTGCGGGTGGGGGTGGTCGTGGGAGTGGCCGTGCTCGTGGCCGTGTGCGTGGCCGTGCGCATGGCCGTGGCCGTGCTCGTGGCCGTGATCGTGGTCCTGGGGGCGGGCGTGGTCGTGCTCGTGCTCGTGCTGGTGTTGCCCGTGCCCGTGCCCGTGCCCGTGCCCGTGCCCGTGTCCGTGCGGGGATCCGGGTGCGCGGTTGCGCCAGGCCCGGCGCACCAGGTTCGCGCCCGCCAGCGTCACCAGGGCGCCGCTCGCCACGCCCAGCCAGGCGATCACCGAGGGCGCCGCGGCGGAGCCGGCCGTGACCAGGAGACCGAGGGCGACCACGCCGAGGGTGTGGGTGACCGTCACCGACGCGGCCAGCGGCAGCACGTCCCGCGGCCGGGCCCGGCCCCCGCGGGCGGCCGCCGTCGCGGCCATCAGGGTCTTGCCGTGGCCCGGGGCGAGCGCGTGCATCGCGCCGAGCACGACCGCGACGAGCAGGGCGAGCGCGGCGAAGCCGACGGTGAGGTGGTGCCGGGCGACCAGGGAGTCCAGGGCGCGCGTCCAGCGGTCGGCGCCGCGCGGCAGCACGGAGGCGGCCGGGGCGGGCCGCTCGTCCTCGGCCAGGGCCGGTCCGCCGGGGCGCACCCGCAGGGCGGCGGTCACGGTGTCGGCGGGGGAGGACAGCAACTCCTGCGGATAGCGCGTCAGTTCGTGGGACACCGAGGTCTTCGGCACGTCCGAGGCGGTGAGCGTCATGCGGTCGCCGCGGGCGGTGATCTCCCGCCAGCCGGGCCCGGAGGCCGTGCCCGCGCCGCGGAAGCCGAGCGTCACGCTGCCGCCGGGCAGGGGCGCCGTGAGCCGGCACTCCACGCGGAGGGTGTGCAGCCCCGCCTGGCCGGGCCGCAGGCGGGCGTGCCCGGCGCCGACGGTGAGGGCGGTGGCGCGTCCGTCGACGGTGACCCTGCTGCCGGACGCCGCCTTCGCGCACCGCTGCCGCGCCCACCCGGCCAGGCCGAGCCGCTCGATGTCCGGCCCGGCCTGGGTCGCCGGGATCTCGGCGAGGTCCTCGACGTGGTCGATCCGGAGTCGGCCGGGGGCGGCGACCAGACCGTCGTAGCGGTTGACGGTGAAGTTGCCGAGCGGATGCGCGCTCGCGGCCGGGGCGGGAAGGATCACGAGGGCGCAGACGGCCGTGAGGACGGCCGCGCAGGAGGCGAGCACTCGACGGGGGTTCACCGGCTCGCCCCCAGTGCCGCGCGGGCCTCGCGGGCGCCCAGCGGGGAGAAGCCCGGGTTCAGCTCCAGGGCCGCCCGCAGCAGGGCGCGGGCGCGGTCGCCGTGGCCGGTGGCGCGCTCGATCATGCCGCGGTGGTAGAGGAAGGCCGCGTTGCGGTAGCCGGTCGCGGTGGCCCGGCGGGCGTAGGGCAGGGCCTCCTCGTCCCGCCCGCTCACGTGCAGCGCCCACGCGAGGGCGTCCGCGGTGTGCACGGTGCGGCGGCGGGACCACTCGGCGCGGGCGGCGCGCAGGGCGGCGGCCCGGTCGCCGTGGTCGGCGGCGGCGAGGGCGGTGTCCAGATCGGCGTCGACGCCGTTGGCGCGGGCGAGCGCGGTCCAGGCGTCGACGAGGGCGTACTGCTCGGCGGCCCGCGCCCGGTCGCCGGCGGCGCCGCGGTCCTCGTACAGCTCGCCGAGGAGGACGAGCGGGCCGGGCAGCGGGTAGCGGGCGACGACCTGCTCCATGCCCCTGATCGCCGCGGCCCGGTCGCCGCTCGCGAACTGCGCGCGGGCGCGGCCCTCAAGGGCCGGGAGGTAGTCCTCGTCGGCGGCGAGGGCGCGCGCGTAGCGGGTGAGCGCGCCCGCGTAGTCGCCCTGGTTCCAGGCGAGCTGGCCCAGCTGCGTGGCGACGTAGGCGACGTCTCCGCGCGTGGCGGCCCCGGCGAGGGCCTGCTCCAGCACCCGGCGGGCGGTCCTGACGTCTCCGCGTAGCTCGTGCACGTAGGCGTACCGGGTGAAGACAGGGATGCCGGGGCGCCGGGAGTCGGCGGTGTCGGCGGCCTTCGACGCGGCGGTGTAGCGGCCGAGTTCGACGAGGGCGTCGATGCGGGAGGACAGGGCGCGCTCGCTGTAGGGGTTCTGCTTCAGGGCCCGGTCGGCGTAGGCCAGGGCGCCCGCGAAGTCGTGGCGGGCCGCGGCGAGGGCGGCGCGGCCGGCGAGCGCCTGGTCGTTGCCGGGCTCGATGCCGAGGGAGCGGTCGAGGGCCTTCTCGGCCTGGGGGTAGCGGGCGGGGTCGCCCTTGGTGCGGGCCTGCTCGACGTACGCCAGGCCGAGCGTCGCCCAGCCGCCGAAGTCCCGTGGCTGGGCGCGGAGATGGGCCTGCAGGGCGGCGATGTCCGAGTCCAGGTCGCCGCTGTTCAGCAGCGCCGGCGACAGGGCGGCGGGCGCCGCGGCGACGGCCGGGGCCGTGTGGTCGCGCAGCGCCCCGACGGCGAGGGATCCCGCGGTGAGCGCGACGGCCAGCAGCAGCGCGGAACCCCCGAACCGCAGTCCGCGCACCCGCCGTCCGATCGCGGCCATCCGCCGCACGGCGACGACCCGCTCGTCCGGGGCGTCCTCCGCGCCCCCGTTCCCGGGGTGCCCGGCCCGCGGTGGAGGAGGTGGCGCGGTGTCGTGCTTCCCCGTCGGCGCGGTGCGGTTCTCCCCCGTCGGCGCGGTGTCGTGCTTCCCCGCCGGCGTGGTGCCGTTGTTCCGCGTCGGCGTGGTGTCGTTGTTCCGCGTCGGCGTGGTGTCGTTGTTCCGCGTCGGCGTGGTGTCGTTCGTGCGCGGGGCCATGCCCTCTCCCTGATCGCGTGCCATGGACGGACGGTTGTCGTTCGGGTGTGCGGCGCGGCCCGCGCCATGGGGGAATCCGCGGGCCGCGCCAGTCGGTGGGGGAGCGGGTCAGTACGCCCGGCCCCGCATGCGGCGCCACCACATCAGGCCGCCGCCGATCAGCAGGATCCCGGCCGCGCCCGCGCCCGCGGAGGCCGCGATCAGCGGGGTGTTGCCGGACCCGGTGGCCGAACCGGCCGGCCGCAGGGCGTCGCCGAGCTGGTTGCGGACGTCGTTGCCGCTGCTGACGCCCTTGGCGGTGGCCCCGCGCGAGCCGGGCGTCGGGTTGGCCAGGTACGGGAAGGAGTGGCCGAACTTCTTGTCGTTCGCGTCCACCGCGTCGCCCAGGTCGTTCTTGGCGCCCAGCAGTTCGCCCTCCACGACCTGGAGCGCCTCGTCGATCACGTCGTCGGTGAGCCGGCGCCCGTTCGGGAAGCCCGCGTTGTCGCCGTCGAGGACGCCGAGCCGCTTGGGCTCCGCGGCCGGCTTGATCGACGTGTTGAGCCGCAGTTCCTCCGCCGGGGTCACGTGCGGCGGCTGGTTGAGGCCCTCGACGCCCTTCAGGAAGACGTCGACGAGGTCGTTGCGCGGCTCGGCCGGCGCCTTGATCTTGTAGATCTGCTCGATGAGCTTGGGCAACTCGGGGTTGGTGACGTTCTTCAGGAACTGGGCGTCGTACCGCGGCGAGGACGCGTTGAACCTGTCCTTGTCCTTCAGCGGGTTGACGACCTCGTTGACCAGCGGGTTGCCCAGGCGCGAGACCTGCTCGTAGTAACCCCGCGCGTTCTTGCGCTGCGTCGTCGACCAGATGCCGACGACCGGCTGGTCCTTCGACTCCGTGATCATGTCGGTCGGCACCTGCAGGGCGATGGAGTTGACGTTGTAGCCCTTGAGGGTGTCCCGGCCGACCTCGGACAGGTTCCCGCCGTACAGCAGGTCGAAGACGCGCAGGTCCAGGAAGAACGGGTCGTCGGCCTGGCCGGCGAACGTCTGGGCGCCGCTGGAGAGCTTGTAGACCGCCTGCTGCCGCAGCTTGTCGTAGTCCGGCATCGACGCCTTGCCGACGTTCGACGGGGCCACCGGAACGTCGTCGGCGAGCTTCGTCCTCGCCATCACCTTCCGGTCGTGCAGCTTGAACAGCTCGACGTCGTAGGTCTGGGTGACGTTCAGGTCGGGGTCGTCCAGGCTGGTGACCGCGCCGGTGTTGTACAGGAAGGTGTTCTTGTTCTTCGTGTGCGTCCTGAAGGTGTAGCGGATCAGCAGCTCGGTCTGCGCGTCGCCGTCGTTGTCGATGTGCAGGTCGTACTGGGCGTCGTCGGCGAACGTGTAGAAGTTGGGGCCGCCGGCCGGGTCCTGGAAGGGGATCCAGTTGGCGATGATCGTCGTCGTGTCCGGCTTGTCCGGGCTCACGAACGCGTACACGTCGGTGTTGTCGTACTGGGGCTGCCCCGAGATCAGCGGGGCCTCCCGGTGGCTGGAGGCGGAGGCCGCCCCCGGTTCCAGCGCGGTCACGCCGGCGGCTGCGAGCCCCCCGGCGGCCAGCGCACCACATATGAGGGTCGCGAGGCTCCCGCGTCCCGCACCGCTCCTGGAGATAGGTGTCATGCCGTCCGTCCTCAGTGCCAACTTGCCTGACGCACGGGCATTCGGAGCGGCCGCCGGGCCGGATTGGTCGGATCCGAAAAATTCTTTCCCGCCTGCTCGACCCGCGTTTTCGGCGGGCTGATCCGTAACACCGTGCGGAGGTGCGTTCGGTGCGAATGCCTGGTGTGACGGGACGGGGCCCATGCGGCCGCAGAGAGGGGGACCGAGTGGAGGCGGACAAGCTCCTGGTACTCGTGGCGGGCGGCGACCAGAGGGCCTTCGAGGATCTGTACGGTCTGGTGGCCGGCCCGGTGTTCGGGCTGGTGCGGCGCGTGGTGCGGGACCCCGCCCAGTCGGAGGAGGTGGCCCAGGAGGTGCTGCTCGAACTCTGGCGGTCCGCGGCGCGCTTCGACCCCGGCCGGGGCAGCGCGCTGTCGTGGATCCTCACCCTCGCCCACCGGCGCGCCGTCGACCGGGTGCGCAGCGCCCGCGCGGCCGGGGAACGCGAACAGCGCGAGGCCCGGCGGGCCGACGGCCCCGCCTTCGACCACGTCGCCGAGGAGGTCGAGGCCGGCCTGGAGCGCGAATGGGTGCGCCGCTGCCTGAACCGCCTCACCGCCCTGCAACGCCAGTCCGTCACCCTCGCCTACTACGACGGCTACACCTACCGTGAAGTGGCCGAGCGGCTGTCCCTGCCGCTCGGCACGGTCAAGACCCGTATGCGCGACGGACTCACCCGGCTGCGCGACTGCCTGGGAGGTACGGCATGAGCCTCCTCGACCGCCTGCTGCGCCGCGAGGACGTCCACTCCCTCGCCGCCCCCTACGCGCTCGACGCCCTGGAGCCCGCGGAACGCGTCCGCTTCGAGAAGCACCTGCGGACCTGCGACGTCTGTACCGCCGAGGTGCGGGCGCTGGCCGAGGACGCCGTCCGCCTCGCCTGGTCGGCGGCCGCCCCGCCGCCGGCCGCGCTGCGCGAGCGGGTGCTGGCCGCCGTACGCGCCACCCCGCAGGAGTCCGCCCCGGCGCGGGAGCACACGCCGCAGCTGCCGCCGCACGTCTGGGGCACGCAGCCGCCGCCGTCGCGCACCCGTGCGCCCCGCGAGCGCCGCCCCCTCTTCGTGCCGTTCGCCACGGCGACCGCCGCCGCGGCCCTCGTCGTCGCCTCGCTCTTCGCCGTCCAGGCCGACCGGACCCGGGACCAACTGGACGCCGCGCGCGCCCAGAACCGTGAGATCGCCCACGTTCTGGCAGCTCCCGATGCCCGCTCGGCCGGTGACCGGGACGCCCGGGGCCGGAGCATCGCCGTCGTCGCCTCCGCCTCCGAGGGACGCGCCGTCGTCACCCTCAGCGGATACGGCGACCTGCCCGGCGACCGGGTGCACCAGCTGTGGCTCATGCGCCCCGGTGCGCGGCCACGCTCCCTCGGGCTGTTCTCCGGCGGCGACACGCCCTTGGTCGCGACCGGCCTCACGAGGTCGGCCACGTCACTCGCGGTGACCGTCGAGCCCGACGGCGGCTCACCGCAACCCACCGGTCAGCCTGTTGTCCAACTCGCCCTGAAAACTGTCGGATTCGGAGAGTAATGAAGGAGGGGTCGTCAACCTCCTTACGGGGAAGGTGAATCCTGTGACCGCGATACACGAGTGCCGCAAGGTGGCGATAGGGTTACCCTGCCCGGGCCGGGTGGACTCGTACGGGTGGGGAGTGACATGGAACAGATAACAGTGCGCAGCAGGGCGAGGGTCCCTGCGATCATCTGCGGGAGCAGTGCGACCAGTTCGCGTCTCGACCGCCATCTCTCGGTGCTGGCGGGACCCGCCGTCCCGCAGCGGGAGACGGCCGAGGCGACCTCGCTCATGCGTGAGCTGACCGCGCGTGACACCACGCACCAGCGCAGCGGCCGGGGCGCGCGTGTCCATCGCGTCTCGCTGTTCGCGCCGCTGCGCCGGCTGCGCCGCTCGCTGTTCGGGGGGCGCTGAACGACGCCTGCGTCCGGCGAGGCCGGCGCTCGGGCGGCCTGCCGCACCGGAGTGCGCCGCCCCGGCCGTCCGTCATCCCCACGGCCCGCAGCGGCGCCCCGGCGCGCCTCCCGGGCGCGGGCGCGTCCCCCCGCCCGCGCCACGGCCCGTAGTACCCACCGCCCCGCAATACCCCCGTCCCGGGGTACACCCGTCCCGGGCAGAACAGCCGCCACGGCTGCCGCACAACGCACATCTGTCACACCGCCCCGCCGTGCTCCCGGTGCGTCCCACCCGCTCCGCACCCCGGGAGGCAGCGGACCGGCGAGAGATCCCGCATGCGCGAGAGATCCCGCATGCGCGAGAGATCCCGCACCCGCGAGAGATCCCGCACCCGCGAGAGATCCCGCACCCGCGAGAGGCCCCGCATGCGCGAGAGGCCCCGCGTCCGTGCGAGGGCCTAGATCAGCGCGAACTGGCCCTCCGGGCCTTCCTCGTGGTGGTCCAGGACCGACGCCGGCCTGCGGGCCGGCTCCGGCACGGGCAGCACTCCCGCCGCGGTGAGGTCGGCCGCCGTGACCGGACTGGTGACCGTCAGCTCCCGCTGCCGTGCGCGGACCTCCGCGACCATGGCCAGCACCGTGATCAGTTCCAGCAGCTCCGACGTCCAGGCCTGCGGCCAGGCCGTCGGGCGGATCGCCGCCAGCGTGCCCGGCTCCGGTTCGGCCGTCCTCGCCGTGAACCAATGCTCCAGCACCCGGACCCCGGCCGCCTCGAAGTCCCAGGCATCGGGCGGCACCGGTGAGACGCGGCCCCCGTCCAGGTGCAGCGTCTCCTCGTCGCGGTCGTAGTGCAGGGTGAGCGGGCGCGCCGGGAGCGGGGCACGGACGTAGGGGCGGCGGCCGCCGGGCAGCTTGGGGCGTTCGCCGTCGCGGCGCATCAGCCACAGCAGGCGGCGTCCCGACTCGACGCCGTGCGCCCACACCTCGGGGTCGGCGGTGAGCGGGACGGTGCCGGCCGGGCCCGCCGTCGCCAGGATCCAGGCCAGCACGTCGAGCGGCTGCGGGGTGTGCCCGAGCCGCGTGCCCAGGTGCTCCGCCAGGCCGGGCGCCAGGTTGGGTTCCGCCCCGCCGGGGCGGCGGTACAGCGGGCGGACGCGGCCGGTGCGCAGCAGCGGCAGGCGGGACGTGGCGAGCAGCGGCGGCCCGGCGTCCGCGCCCGTCTCCACCGTGAAGACCTGGTGCTCGTCCGCCACCCGCCACAACTCGGGGCGGGCCGCGTCGATCAGCCGGTGGTCGGGGATCAGCCACTGCTCGTCGAAGGGCGCGTGCAGCACCCGTACCGGCTCCGCGCACGGGCCCGAGGCGCGGGCCAGCCGCCGTGTCCCGCCGGCCCCGCCCGGCAACTGGCCGACCGCCGAGTGCAGCGTGCGTGCGCGGGTCGGCTGGAACAGGGCCTCCCGGTCAGGGCCGTCCGCCTTCAGCAGCGCGTCCCAACGGGCCTTCAGGGACGCCGCGTCGGGGGCCGCCGGCCACCCCCGGCCGAGCCGCGGCGGTGCGACGGACCACGGCATGAGGTCCGCCAGCGGCGGAGCGTCGTCATGCGTCACGCCGGTCATCGTACGGCGTGTCACGGACCGTCACCTCAGGTGGCGTCGAGGGTGACCGTGAAGGAGAAACGGTCGCCGCGGTAGTGGATCACCGCCGCGTCCAGCACCCGGCCGTCCGCGTCGTAGGTCACGCCCGTGTAGTGCAGGATCGGGCTGAGCAGCGGCACTTCGAGCAGCCGCGCCGTCTCCGGGTCCGCCAGCCGGGCCTCCACGATGTCCGTGATGCGGCCGATGTCCGCCCCGACGACGTCCCGCAGCACCTTGGTCATCGGCCAGCGCACCAGGTCCGCGGGGTCGATGCGGGCGGCCAGCTCGGGACGGACGTAGTTGCGGGCGTGGTTGGTGGGCTCGCCGGTCTTCTCGTCGCAGCGCAGGCGGTGGTAGGTCGCCACCTCCTGGAGGTCCGGGAAGTACTCGGCGACCTCGGCCGGCACCGACGCCAGGCCGTGGTCCAGCAGTTCGGTCGCCATGCCGGACTGCTGGGCCACGATCGCGTCCACCGAGCCGAGCAGCCGCACCGGGGCGGCCCGGCGGGCGTCCGGCTCGATGAAGGTGCCGCGGCGGCGGTGGCGGGTGATCAGGCCCTCGTCCTCCAGCTCCTTCAGCGCCTGCCGCATGGTCAGCACGCTCACCCCGTAGTGCCCCGCCAGCTGCTCCTCGGTGGGCAGGCGCAGCGGGTCCTGGGGCGAGCGGCCGAGTATCGAGGCGCGCAGCGACTGCGACACCTGGTACCACAGCGGCAGCTTGCGGTTCAGGACGATCGAATCCGGGGCGAAGGAGGTCACGGGCCCATCCGTACCTGTCGGAGATCTTCAGTGCAAGGGGCGGAAGTGCCGCTCCAGTCCCTCCCACACGTCGTCGTAACGCGGCTGCAGGTGCCCGGCCCCGGCCGCCTGCGCGGTCAGCGTCACCGGCCAGCGGGTCTCGAACATGAACGCCAGGCCGTCGTCGACCTTCTGCGGCCGCAGCTCGGCGGCGCTCGCGCGGTCGAAGGTCTCCCGGTCCGGGCCGTGCGCCGACATCATGTTGTGCAGCGAGCCGCCCCCCGGCACGAAACCGCCCTCTCCGGCCGTCTTCGCGTCGTAGGCGCCCTCGATCAGGCCCATGTACTCGCTCATCACGTTCCGGTGGAAGTACGGCGGCCGGAAGGTGTCCTCGCCCACCAGCCAGCGCGGCGCGAACACCACGAAGTCGATGCCGGCCAGGCCCGGGGTGTCCGACGGGGACGTCAGCACCGTGAAGATCGACGGATCGGGGTGGTCGTAGGAGATCGAGCCGATGACGTTGAAGCGGCGCAGGTCGTAGACGTACGGCACATGGTTGCCGTGCCAGGCGACGACGTCGAGCGGGGAATGGCCGTAGGTCGCCCGCCACAGGTTGCCGCAGAACTTGTTCACCACCTCCACCGGGCCCTCGACGTCCTCGTACGCGGCGACCGGCGCGCGGAAGTCCCGTGCGTTGGCCAGGCCGTTCGCGCCGATGGGGCCGAGGTCGGGGAGGCGGAAGGGCGCCCCGTAGTTCTCGCACACGTAGCCGCGCGCGAAGTCGTCCAGCAACTCCACGCGGAAGCGCACCCCACGGGGGATCAGCGCGACCTCGGACGGCTCCACGTGCAGCAGCCCGAACTCCGTGTGCAGCAGCAGTCCGCCGCGCTCCGGCACGATCAGCAGCTCCCCGTCGGCGTCGCTGAAGACCCGCTCCATCGAGGCGTCGGCGCGGTAGAGGTGCACGGCCATCCCGGCGCGCTGCGTCGCGTCGCCGTTGCCGCCCAGGGTCCACAGGCCCGCGAGGAAGTCGGTGCCCGCGGGCGGCTCGGGCAGCGGGTCCCAGCGCAGCCGGTTGGGGTCGGGCACCGACTCGGTGAAGGGCGCCGTACGGATCGCGCCGTTGTCCGCGCGCTCGAACGCCGGATGCGCGGCCGACGGGCGGATGCGGTACAGCCAGGAACGGCGGTTGTGCGCCCGCGGCTCGGTGAACGCCGTGCCGCTGAGCTGCTCCGCGTACAGCCCGAGGGGGGCGCGCTGCGGCGCGTTGCGGCCCTCGGGCAGGGCGCCCGGTACGGCTTCGGAGCTGTGCTCGTTGCCGAAACCGGAGAGGTAGCTCAGCCCCTCCGCGGTCTTGCGCGCTCCTCCGCGCTCCAGCCCGCTCGCGCGGGAGGCACCCCCATCGCTCATGATCGCTCGCTCCCTTGCGCTCTGATTCCTATGTAACACCGTAGGATTCAGGTTTCGCGGGCGCAAGAGCTCGGCCGGGCCTCCTCACCAGGGAGGAACCAGAACCAGCCTTGAGGGGGATTCGCGCGTCGGACCCGTGTTCTAGTCTCCGGAACATGTCGTGGACACGGGGGCTACGGGCCGTGCTCGCGGTCTGTGTCCTGTCGCTGGCCGGATCCGCGGGCTGCGGCTCCGGCGGTGCGGACGAGGGCGGGCCGCGCGCGCCGGCCTCGCCGGCCGGCCGGCTCCTCGACGGCACCGACGAGCTGGGCCACCGCTACCGGGAGGTGGACGGCAAGGGCGCGCCCGAGGTGAAGATCGAGGTGCAGCCGGACGCGGGCGACACCTGGGACGTACGCCTGACCGTCCGCGGCTTCCGCTTCTCGCCCGCCGGCGTGAGGGCCGAGGCGGTGGCCGGGCGCGGCCTGGCGTACCTCTTCGTCGACGGCCGGCTGGTCACGCGCCTGCGCGGCCCCGCCCACCGGCTGGCCGCCCGCCTCGTCCCGCGCGGCACGCACCACGTCACCGCCCGCCTGTACGCCGACGACGGCACGGCGTGGGCGGTGGACGGCCGGCCCGTCGAGAGCACCGCCGACATCACCGCGTCCGGGGCGCGGCCGTCCCCGGCCGGCGCCGCGGGCACGGGGACGTTGAGTGCATCGGGCACCGATCTCCGTACTGGGGGCGAGGTTCACCGGACCGCAGCGGAAAGGCATCATGAAACCCGTGCCCAACGCGACTTCGCTTCGCCGTGCGCCCGTGCAGCGGCGCAGCGCCGAACGGCTCACCAGGATCCTCGACGCCTGCGCCGACCTCCTCGACGAGGTCGGCTACGACGCCCTGAGCACCCGGGCCGTGGCGCAGCGCGCGGGGGTTCCCATCGGCTCGGTCTACCGCTTCTTCGGCAACAAGCGCCAGATGGCCGACGCGCTCGCCCAGCGCAACCTCGAGCGCTTCACCGAGCGCGTCACCGAACGGCTCCGCGGGGCCGCCGACGCCGGTGAGCCCGGTGTGCCCGGTGTGCCCGGTGGGCCCGGTGGGCCCGGTGTGCCCGGTGTGCCCGGTGGGGGCGGTGAGTCCGGTGGGGGCGGCTGGCGCACCGCGATGGACGCCGTACTCGACGAGTACCTGGCCATGAAGCGGACCGCGCCCGGCTTCTCCCTCGTCGACTTCGGCAACCAGATCCCGGTCGGCGCCCGCCAGTCCGAACCCAACCACCGCGTCGCCGACCGCCTCACCGACCTGCTCTCCGGCTACCTCGCCCGGGAACCCGACGAGGACATGCGCCGCGCCTTCCTCGTCGCCGTGGAGACCGCCGACACCCTGGTCCAACTGGCCTTCCGCGTGGATCCGGAGGGCGACGAGAAGATCATCAAGGAGGCGCGGCGGCTGCTGCGGGCCTACCTGGCGGGCCTGCTGGACTGACGGCCGACGGCCGTGATGGCTGCGCCGGCGCGGTTTTCCGGTCGCTTCCCCGCAGGGGGCTCCCCTCCATCCCTACCGGTCGGTATGCTGCCCCGTGCCCGAGCGTCACCGCCGCCGTCCTCCGGGAGGACCCGTGTCCCGCACCGCCCTGCGCATCTGCCCCCTCTGCGAGGCCACCTGCGGGCTGACCCTCACCGTCGAGGGCACCCGGGTCACCGGCGCCCGCGGGGACCGCGACGACGTGTTCAGCAAGGGGTTCATCTGCCCCAAGGGCGCCGCCTTCGGGGCCGTCGACGGCGACCCCGACCGGCTGCGCACCCCGCTCGTGCGCCGCGACGGCGAACTGCGCGAGGCGACCTGGCAGGAGGCGTTCGACGCGGTCGCCGCGGGCATCCGGCCGGTCGTCGAACGCTACGGCCCGCACTCCGTCGGCGTCGTGCTCGGCAACCCCAACGTCCACACCATGGCCGGCGGCCTCTACCCGCCGCTCCTGCTGGCCGGACTCGGCACCCGCAGCCTCTTCACCGCCTCCACGGTCGACCAGATGCCCAAGCACGTCTCCAGCGGGCTGCTCTACGGCGACGCGGGCGCCATCCCCGTACCGGACCTGGACCGCACCGACCACCTGCTGCTGATCGGCGCCAACCCGCTGGAGTCCAACGGCAGCCTGTGCACCGCCCCCGACTTCCCCGGCCGGCTCAAGGCGCTGAAGGCCCGCGGCGGCACCCTCACCGTCGTCGACCCGCGCCGCACCCGCACCGCGAAGCTCGCCGACCGGCACGTCGCCGTCCGGCCCGGCGCCGACGCGCTGCTGCTCGCGGCCATGGCCCAGGTGCTGTTCGAGGAGGACCTCGCCGATCTCGGCGCACTGGCGCCGCACGTCGAGGGCGTCGAGGAACTCCGCGCCGCCCTCGCCGACTTCACCCCCGACGCGGTCGCCGGCGCGTGCGACGTGGACGCCGGCACGATCCGCGCCCTCGCCCGCGAACTCGCCGCCGCCCCCACCGCCGCCGTCTACGGCCGCATCGGCAGCTGCACCGTCGCCTTCGGCACCCTCGCCAGCTGGCTCGTCGACGTCCTCAACGTCCTCACCGGCAACCTCGACCGCCCCGGCGGCGCCCTCTTCCCGCAGTCGGCCACCGACCGGACGCCCCGGCCCGCCGGACCCGGCCACGGGTTCCGGCTCGGCCGCTGGCACTCCCGGGTGAGCCGGCACCCCGAGGCGAAGGGCGAGCTGCCCGTCTCCGCGCTCGCCGAGGAGATCGACACCCTGACCGAGGAGGGCGAGCCGGTCCGGGTCCTCGTCGCCATCGCCGCCAACCCGGTGCTGTCCGCACCCGACGGCGACCGCCTCGACAAGGCGCTGGGCTCCCTCGACTTCATGGTCAGCGTCGACCCCTACCTCAACGAGACCTCGCGCCACGCCCACGTCGTACTGCCGCCGCCCCCGCCCGCGCAGAGCCCGCACTACGACTTCGCCTTCAACGCCCTCGCCGTGCGCAACCAGGTCCGCTACACCCGCCCCGCGGTGGAGCCGGAGCCCGGCCGGATGGCCGAGACCGAGATCCTCGCCCGGCTGATCCTGGCCGTGACCGGTATGCACGGCGCCGACCCGGCCGCCGTCGACGACCTGGCCATCGGACAGACCCTCGGCAAGGCGGTCCGCGAGGCGCACTCCCCGGTATACGGCCGCGACCCCGGGGAACTCGCCGCGCGGCTCACCGGCGTCAGCGGCCCCGAACGGCGGCTCGACCTGATGCTGCGCCTCGGCCCCTACGGCGACGGCTTCGGCGCACGCCCCGACGGGCTGAGCCTCGAGCGGCTGCTCGCGCACCCGCACGGCATCGACCTCGGACCGCTGCGGCCGCGTCTGCCGCAGCCGCTCAAGACCCCCTCCGGCAAGATCGAACTGCTGCCGCGGCCGATCGCCGACGACCTGCCCCGGCTGCGGACGGCGATGCGCGAACGCCCGGCCGGACTCGTCCTCGTCGGCCGCCGCCACCTGCGCTCCAACAACAGCTGGATGCACAACGTCCCGGCCCTCACCGGCGGCTCCAACCGCTGCACCCTGCACATCAACCCGCAGGACGCCGAGCGGCTCGGCGTGCGCGACGGGGCCGCCGTGCGCGTGACGGGCGCCGGGGGAGAGGTGACCGTGCCCGCGGAGGTCACCGACGCCGTGCGCGTCGGCGTGGTCAGCCTCCCGCACGGCTGGGGCCACGACCGCCCCGGCACCCGGCTGGGCCACGCCTCCGCCGACCCCGGCGTCAACGTCAACCAGCTCCTCGACGGCAGTCTGCTCGACCCGCTGTCGGGCAACGCGGTGCTCAACGGAGTGCCCGTCGAGGTCGACGCGGCGTCGTGACCCGGGTCCCCGGAGACCCTTCGCCCACCGGTGAATGACACCGTCCGCTTTCTCACAGGCTGAACCGCACCGTCCGAAGTCTTCCCCTGGCCGCGCACATTCCGTTAACTTCCGTGACCCACAGGCCTCGTACGACCCGTACGAGGCGTCGACCGCGGAGCACCAGCGCCCTAGTGAGCCCCCGGGGGCACCCTTCATGACACGCGCCATCTCCCTGCAGGACGTGAGCAAGACCTATACGCGCGGCCGTCGCGTGGTGGACCGGCTGTCGCTGCACATCGAGCCCGGTGAGTTCCTCGTGCTCCTCGGGCCGTCCGGCTGCGGCAAGTCCACCGTGCTGAGGATGATCGCCGGCCTGGAGGAGATCACCGACGGACAGCTGCTGCTGGACGGCGAGTACGCCAACGACCTGCTGCCGGCCGAGCGGGACATGGCGATGGTGTTCCAGAACTTCGCCCTCTACCCGAACATGACGAGCCGCGGCAACATCGGCTTCCCGCTGCGCGTGGAGAACCCCGCCGCCGACCCGCGCCCGCGCGTGGACGCCACGGCCCGCATGCTGGGCATCGAGGACCTCCTCGACCGCTTCCCCAGCCAGCTCTCCGGCGGCGAACGCCAGCGCGTCGCCATGGGCCGGGCCATCGCCCGCCACCCCTCCGCGTTCCTCATGGACGAACCGCTGTCCAACCTCGACGCCAAGCTCCGCAACCACCTCAGGGCCGAGATCGCCAAGCTCACCCGGGACCTGGGCGTCACCACCGTGTACGTCACCCACGACCAGTCCGAGGCCATGTCGCTCGGCGACCGGGTCGCCGTTCTGCGCGGCGGCGTCCTGCAGCAGGTGGGCAGCCCGCGCTCGGTGTACGCCCTGCCGCGCAACGTCTTCGTCGCCGCCTTCATCGGCACCCCGCGCATCAACCTGCTGCGCGGCGTGGTCCGCGCCCCGCTCGACGGCGCGATGACCATCAGCCTCGGCAAGCAGTTCCTGCGGCTGCCCGAACCGCTCTCCCTGGATCACCAGTTGCTGCGCGTCCAGCAGGGCCGGGAGGTGATCGTCGGCCTGCGCTCCGAGGCCGTCCGCATCGCCAAGCCCGCCTCCGCGCGGCCCGGCGAGGTGGCCCTCACCGGCCTGGTGGAGCACGTCGAGTTCCAGGGCCACGAGATCCTCGTCCACTTCGACACCGGCTCCCGGCCCGCCGTCGTGCCCGACCTGGAGGCCGCCCGTCCCGCAGGCCGACCCGACCGGCGCCGCCGCCGCGAGGGCGGCCACACGGTCCTGGACCGCCTCAAGGAGCGGGCGGGATCCCTGCGCGCCGGTCCGGTGGTGGTCCTGGACGACCCGGCGCAGGCCGGCCCCGAGCCCGCCGCCCCCGACGGGCGCCTGCCCGGCGACCTGGTCGTCCGCACCACCCCCGACATCCAGCTGCGCCACGGCATGCAGGTCCCCCTGCTCGTCGACCTCGCCCACATGTTCGTCTTCGACCAGCACGGCGAACGCATCAGCCCGGCTCCCGCGCGCCTCCCCGACCTGGACGCCTGAGGGCACGCCGCCGCCCGCCGGGCCCGTGCCTGCGGCCCGCCGTGCCTGCGGCCCGCTGGCGGTGTCTGCGGCCGTCCGGGCCGGTGTCTGATGCCCTCCGGGCGGTGTCTGCGGCCGTCCGGGCCGGTGTCTGATGCCCTCCGGCCGGTGTCTGCCGCCGTCCGGGTCGGTGTCCAATGCCCTCCGGGCCGGTGTCCGATGTCAGGTGTCTGATGTCATGGGGTGCCCGGCACGTCTGGCGCCAGAAAACTAACGCCGCTAGTTTAAGTGCCCGACGACGACGCACCCCGCCCGGGAGGACGCATGAAGCCACACGACGGCATGTACATCGACGGCGCCTGGCGCACGCCCGCCGGCCGGGACACGATCGACGTCGTGAACCCGGCCGACGAGCAGGTCATCGGCCGCGTCCCCGCGGGCACCGCCGCGGACGTCGACGCCGCCGTCCGGGCCGCCCGCGCCGCCCTCCCGGCCTGGGCCGCGACCGCGCCCGCCGAGCGGGCCGCCCGGCTGGCCGCTCTGCGGGACGTCCTGGCCGCCCGCAAGGACGAGATCGCCGAGACCGTCACCGCCGAACTCGGCGCGCCGCCGCAGTTCTCGCAGAACGTGCACGCCGGCGTCCCCCTCGCGGTCGCGGGCTCCTACGCCGAGCTGGCGGCGACGTACTCCTTCGAGGAGAAGGTGGGCAACTCGGTCGTCCACCTGGAGCCGGTCGGGGTGGTCGGCGCGATCACACCCTGGAACTACCCGCTGCACCAGATCGTCGCCAAGGCCGCCCCGGCGCTCGCGGCCGGCTGCACGATCGTCGTCAAGCCCGCCGAGGACACCCCGCTCGTCGCCCAGCTCTTCGCCGAGGCGGTGCACCAGGCGGGCCTCCCGGCGGGCGTCTTCAACCTGGTCACCGGCCTCGGCCCGGTCGCCGGCCAGGCCCTCGCCGAGCACCCGGGCGTCGACCTGGTCTCCTTCACCGGCTCCACGGCAGTCGGCCGGCTGATCGGCGCGACGGCCGGCGCCGCGATCAAGAAGGTCGCCCTGGAACTGGGCGGCAAGTCCGCCAACGTCATCCTGCCCAGCGCCGACCTGGCCCGGGCGGTCAACGTCGGGGTCGCCAACGTGATGTCCAACTCCGGCCAGACGTGCAGCGCCTGGACCCGGATGCTGGTGCACGCCGCGCGGTACGACGAGGCCGTCGAGCTGGCCGCGGCGGCCGCCGCCAAGTACGGCGACCGCATCGGCCCGGTGGTCAGCGCCAGGCAGCGGGCGCGGGTGCGCGGCTACATCGAGAAGGGCGTGGCCGAGGGGGCGCGGCTGATCACCGGCGGCCCCGAAGCCCCGCGCGAACAGGGACACTTCGTGGCCCCGACGGTCTTCGCCGACGTCACCCCGGAGATGACGATCGCCCAGGAGGAGATCTTCGGCCCGGTACTGTCGGTCCTGCGCTACACGGACGAGGAGGACGCCCTGCGCATCGCCAACGGCACGGTCTACGGCCTCGCGGGCGCCGTGTGGGCCGGGGACGAGGCGGAGGCGGTCGCCTTCGCCCGCCGCATGGAGACCGGCCAGGTCGACATCAACGGCGGCCGCTTCAACCCGCTCGCCCCCTTCGGCGGCTACAAGCAGTCCGGGGTGGGCCGCGAACTGGGCACACACGGCCTGTCCGAGTACCTCCACACCAAGTCCCTGCAGTTCTGAGGAGACGTCACATGGTTCGCGCCGCCGTCCTGCCCGCCGTGGGCGCTCCGCTGGAGATCACCGACATCGAGCTGCCCGACCCGGGGCCCGGCCAGGTCCGCGTCCGGCTCGCCGCCGCCGGGGTCTGCCACTCCGACCTGTCCCTGTCCGACGGCACCATGCGGGTGCCGGTCCCCGCGGTCCTCGGCCACGAGGGCGCGGGCACGGTCGTCGCCGTCGGCGAGGGCGTCGGCCACCTCGCGCCCGGCGACCACGTGGTCCTCAACTGGGCTCCGTCCTGCGGAAGTTGCCATGCCTGCTCGCTCGGCGAGGTGTGGCTGTGCGCCAACGCGCTCAACGGTGCCGCCGACGTGTACGCCCGCCGGGCCGCCGACGGCACCGAACTGCACCCCGGCCTGAACGTCGCCGCGTTCGCCGAGGAGACGGTGGTCGCGGCCGGCTGCGCGCTGCCCCTGCCGGAGGGCGTCCCGCTCACCGACGCGGCCCTGCTGGGCTGCGCCGTCCTCACCGGCTACGGCGCCGTCCACCACGCGGCGCGGGTCCGGCCGGGGGAGACGGTGGCGGTGTACGGCGTCGGGGGAGTGGGCCTCGCCGCGCTCCAGGCCGCCCGCATCGCGGGCGCCGGGCGGATCATCGCCGTCGACGTCTCGCCGCGCAAGGAGGAGCTGGCGCGCGGCGCCGGGGCGACGGACTACCTGACCGCCTCGGAGAACACCGCCCGCGAGGTCCGCGCCCTCACCGGCCGGCAGGGCGTGGACGTGGCGATCGAGTGCGTGGGCCGCGCGGCCACCATCCGCGCGGCCTGGGACTCCACCCGCCGCGGCGGCCGCACCACCGTGGTCGGCATCGGCGGCAAGGACCAGCAGGTCACCTTCAACGCCCTGGAGATCTTCCACTGGGGCAGGACCCTGGCCGGCTGCGTCTACGGCAACTGCGACCCGGCGAAGGACCTGCCGGTGCTCGCCGGCCACGTCCGCGCGGGCCGACTGGACCTGGGCGCCCTGGTCACCGAGCGGATCGCCCTGGACGGCATCCCGGCGGCCTTCGACAACATGCTGGCGGGCAAGGGCGGCCGGGCACTGGTGGTCTTCTAGGCCGTTCCCTCCGGGCGCGCGCGGCCGACCCGTGGGCCTGCTCCGCCCGGCCTCCGCGCGCTCGGGGCGAGAGGTGAGTGCGGTCGGGGTCGCTTCGAGTGCTCGTTCCGGCGGTGTCGGCCGCACCCGGAGGCTTGCTGCCACGCTCCCCTTCTCGCGCTCTCGCGCTCTGGTGCGCGGTCAGGCGGAGTCGCGGGCCTGCTCAGGTGCCGGATCCGGTACCGGTTCCGGCATCGGCTCCGGCACCGGTTCCGTGGCGGCGACGCGGGCGGTCCGTGCCCGGGAGCGGGACACCGCGACGCCCGCCAGGCACAGCGCCCCGCCCGCCAGCGTCAGCGGGCCCGGCACCTCGCCCAGCGTCAGCCACGACATCAGCACCACCAGCGCGGGCACCGCGTACGTGGTCGCGCCCATGCGGCTGGCGGTCGTACGGGCCAGGGCGTACGCCCAGGTCGTGAAGGCCAGCGCGGTCGGGAACACGCCCAGGTAGACCATGTCGAGGGTGGCCGACAGGGGCGCGCGGGCCACCTCGCCGGCCAGCTGCCCGGCGAACGGCAGGCAGCCCACCGCCCCGACCAGGCACCCGAACGTCGTCACCTGCAGCGCGCTCGCCCTGCCCAGGGCCGGCTTCTGCGCCACGACCCCGGCCGCGTAGCCGACCGCGGCCAGCAGGCACAGCGCCACGCCGAGCACCGAGGAGCCGCCCCCGCCCGACATCGACAGCCCCACGGTCACCGCCCCCGCGAACGACACCGCCATCCCCGCCAGCAGCCGCGGCGGCATCGGGTCGCCCAGCAGCCGGGCGCCCAGCAGGGCGATGAGGAGCGGGCCGACGTTCACGACCAGGGCGGCGGTACCGGCGTCCACCAGCCGCTCGCCCCAGTTCAGGAAGACCATGTAGCAGCCGAACCACAGGGCCCCGGATATCGCGATCCCCCGCCAGGCCGAACGCGGCGGCAGCCCCTCCCGCCGGACCAGGCAGATCACCCCCAGCGTCAGTGACCCGGCCAGTAGCCGTCCGAGTGCCAGCGCACCGGGGGAGTAGGCGTCACCCGCGCTGCGGATGGCGACGAAGGCGGAGGCCCACAGCACGACGGTCACCACGGCGGCACCGGCCGCGAGCAGTTCCGCCCGGCGGGCCGGTCGGTTCGGGAAGTCGTTCACCATGCCCCAGAGGTTAGGAGGGAAAGCGGACAAGAGCTGGCGCGTTTTGGACGTCCAGTCCCACCGCGCCCCGGCTCACCGCAAGGTCTCCGGGGCGATGCCCAGCAGGTCGTGCAGGGCGGTCTCGCCCCGGGGCGTCAGCCTGAGGGCGCGTTCCGTGCCGATGCGCACGCACCAGTCCGAGTCCAGCGCGTGGCGGCACAGGGCCGCGCCGGCGGTGCCCGCGAGGTGGGGGCGGCGCTCGGTCCAGTCGAGGCAGGCGCGGGCCAGGGGACGCCGTCCGCCGCGGTCGAGGGCGATGCCCGCCGCGTCGAACCAGGCCAGCCCCGCGTCCGTGAGCGCGAACCCGGTGTCCTGGCGGAGCAGCCCGCGGCCGGTCAGCGCGTCGGTGACCGCGATGCCGAGCCGTCCGGCGAGGTGGTCGTAGCAGGTGCGGGCGCGGGCCATCGCCGACCCGGCGCTCGACGCCCGCAGCCCGCGCGGCCGTGCCGCGGCGTCCGGGGCGAGCCGCGCGGCCAGGTCCTCCACCAGCTGGGCCACGCTCGCGTCCGCCAGACGCACGTACCGGTGCCGGCCCTGCCGCTCCTCGGCGAGCAGCCCGCCCGCGACGAGCTTGCCCAGGTGCTCGCTCAGCGTCGACGCGGCGACACCGGCGTGCCGCGCCAGTTCGCCCGCGGTCCACGCCCGCCCGTCGAGCAGTGCCAGCAGGCACGCGGCCCGCGTCTCGTCGGCGATCAGCCCCGCGAGCCGGGCCAGCCGCGGGGCCTGCGGTTCCTTGGAGGCCATGCGTCCCAGCATGCGGCACCGGTACTTCGGCGCCCGCCGAACCGTCCCGGCCGTCTGCTGCAACCGTCCCCGCCGTCCGCCGTCCGCCGTCCGCCGTCCGCCACAACCGTCCGGGCCACCCGCCGGGTAGGCCTACGCGGTCCGCCGGAGCTGCTCGTACTGCTGCGCCAGCCCGTCCAGCAGCGCCGTCAGGCCGGTCTCGAAGGCCCGCTCGTCGATCTTCTCCTGCTGCTCGGCGAGGAGGTGGGCCTGCCCGAGGTGGGGGTAGTCGGCGGGGTCGTACGCGCTCGCGTCGTCCACGAACCCCCCGGCGAACGAGCCCAGCGCCGAGCCCATGACGAAGTAGCGCATCACCGCGCCGATGGAGGTGGCCTGGGCCGGCGGCCAGCCCGCGCGGACCATCCTGCCGTAGACCGCGTCGGCCAGGCGCAGTCCGGCCGGGCGGCGGCCGGGACCCTGGGCCAGGACGGGGACGATGTTCGGGTGGTCGCGCAGGGCGGCCCGGTAGGAGACCGCCCAGTCGTGCAGCGCGGTCCGCCACTCCCGCCCGTCCTCGAACATCGACAGGTCGACCTGCGCGCTCACCGAGTCGGCGACCGCCTCCAGGATCTCGTCCTTGGTGCGGAAGTGGTTGTAGAGCGAGGGCCCGCTGACGCCCAGTTCGGCGGCGAGCCGGCGCGTGGAGACGGCCGCCAGGCCCTCCGCGTCGACCAGCGACCGTGCGGTCTCGACGATCCGGTCGGTGCTGAGAAGGGGCTTGCGCGGTCGGGCCATGGCGCACATAGTAGGGCTGCGCTCAGAAACTAGCAGTGCTAATTTAAGGGTATTCGTGGGGTGATCTCGTCGTGAATCTGGAGCTCAGCGAGGAGCAGGCCGCGGTCCAGCGGCTCGCCCGGGACTTCGTGGAGCGCGAGATCGCCCCCCATGCCGTGGCCTGGGACCGCGCCGAGGAGGTCGACCGGGGCATCGTGAAGAAGCTCGGCGAGGTCGGCTTCCTGGGGCTGACCGTCGACGAGGAGTACGGTGGCTCCGGCGGCGACCACCTCTCCTACTGCCTGGTGACGGAGGAACTCGGGCGCGGCGACTCCTCCGTGCGCGGCATCGTCTCCGTCTCGCTCGGCCTGGTCGCCAAGACCGTCGCCGCCTGGGGGAGCGAGGAGCAGAAGCGGCGCTGGCTGCCGGGCCTGACCTCCGGCGCGTACGTGGGCTGCTTCGGCCTGACCGAGCCGGGCACCGGATCCGACGCCGGCAACCTCGCCACCCGGGCGGTGCGCGACGGCGACGAGTACGTCGTCAACGGCACCAAGATGTTCATCACCAACGGCACCTGGGCCGATGTCGTGCTGCTGTTCGCGCGTTCCACCGACGCCCCCGGCCACAAGGGCGTCTCCGCCTTCCTCGTCCCGGCCGACACCCCCGGGCTCACCCGCCGCACCCTCCACGGCAAGCTCGGCCTGCGCGGCCAGGCCACCGCCGAACTGGTCCTCCAGGACGTGCGGGTCCCGGCCTCCGCGATGCTGGGCGAGGAGGGCAAGGGCTTCTCCGTCGCCATGTCCGCCCTCGCCAAGGGCCGGATGTCGGTCGCGGCGGGCTGCGTCGGCATAGCCCAGGCGGCTCTGGACGCGGCCGTGCGGTACGCGGGGGAGCGCGAGCAGTTCGGCAGGTCCATCGCCCACCACCAGCTGGTGCAGGAACTGATCAGCGACATCGCCGTCGACGTGGACGCGGCCCGCCTGCTGACCTGGCGGGTGGCCGACCTGATCGACCGCGGCCTGCCGTTCGCCGTCGAGGCGTCCAAGGCCAAGCTCTTCGCCTCCGAGGCCGCCGTGCGCGCCGCCAACAACGCCCTGCAGGTCTTCGGCGGTTACGGCTACATCGACGAGTACCCGGCCGGCAAGCTGCTGCGCGACGCGCGCGTGATGACCCTCTACGAGGGCACCAGCCAGATCCAGAAGCTCCTCATCGGCCGCGCCCTGACGGGGGTCTCGGCGTTCTGATCCGAGAGCCCGGGCCGAGCCGGCCGCCGGCGTGGCGCCCGGGCGCGCTCACCGCCCCTTCGGAATGCTCCGACCGCGCCCGCCGCCGTGAGCGGGCACGC
Source organism: Streptomyces sp. NPDC020490 (assembly GCF_044335305.1). Lineage (NCBI taxonomy): Bacteria > Bacillati > Actinomycetota > Actinomycetes > Kitasatosporales > Streptomycetaceae > Streptomyces > Streptomyces sp. NPDC020490. Next base: position 93,582 of record NZ_JBIRUY010000007.1, read on the forward strand.
TAAGCGCCCGCTCACCCGGAGCGGTATGGTGGACACCCTGGTCGTGCAGAGGGTGTGGCGAGAGAGGCTGGCGGGCGATGAGTACGGCGGAGGAGACGGTCGGCGGCGAAGTGCAGCCGTGGGGCGAGGTCACGCCCGACGCGGCCCGGCGGCTGCTGATCGCCGCCGTGGAGGCTTTCGCCGAGCGCGGCTACCACGCGACGACGACGCGCGACATCGCGGGCCGCGCCGGCATGAGCCCGGCCGCGCTCTACATCCACTACAAGACCAAGGAAGAACTCCTCCACCGCATCAGCAGGATCGGCCACGAGAAGGCCGTCGAGATCCTGCGCACGGCCGCGCAGCGCGAGGGCACCCCCACCGGGCGGCTGGCCGACGCGGTGAGCTCCTTCGTCCGCTGGCACGCGGGCCAGCGCACCACGGCCCGCGTCGTGCAGTACGAACTCGACTCGCTCGGCCCGGACGCCCGCGCCGAGATCCTCGGGCTGCGCCGCCAGGCCGACGCCGAGGTGCGCGGGATCATCGAAGAGGGCGTGGCGACAGGCGAGTTCGACGTCCTGGACGTGCACGGCACCACGCTCGCCGTGCTGTCCCTGTGCATCGACGTCGCCCGCTGGTTCAACGTCGGCGGCCCCTACACCCCCGACGAGGTCGGCGCGCTGTACGCCGACCTCGTGCTGCGGATGGTGGGGGTCAAGCGGTAGCACCCAGCACTTCGTGCGGCCTGCTCAGAGGTAGTACCGCGAGACGGACTCCGCCACGCACACCGGCTTGTCGCCGCCCTCGCGTTCCACCGTGAAGGCCACGGCCACCTGCACCCCGCCAGGCACGTCCTCGACGCCGGTGATCCGCGCGGTGGCGCGCAGCCGCGAGCCGACCGGGACGGGGGCGGGGAAGCGGACCTTGTTGGTGCCGTAGTTGACGCCCATCTTCACGTTCTCGACCGTGATCAGCTGCGGCCCGAACAGCGGCAGCAGCGACAGGGTCAGGTAGCCGTGCGCGATGGTCGTGCCGAACGGGCCCGCGGCCGCCTTCTCCGGGTCCACGTGGATCCACTGGTGGTCGCCGGTGGCCTCCGCGAACAGGTCGATCCGCTTCTGGTCGACCTCCAGCCAGTCGGTGTACCCCAGCTGCTCGCCCACCGCCGCCTTCAGCTCGTCGGCGGACGTGAAGATCCTCGGCTCTGCCATGTCCCGGCCTCCCATGTGCCTGTATCCCTAAGCAACTGCTTAGCATGGTCGGGTCGGGGGGCAAAGTCAACGCACGGCGGCTCATCGCGGGTGGGTAGTCTTCGAGGGGTGCCCCAGATTCCCGAGAAGATCCACGAACTCACGGTCGGCCAGCTCGCCGCCCGCAGCGGCGCCACCGTCTCCGCCCTGCACTTCTACGAGTCCAAGGGCCTGATCGGCAGCCGCCGCACCCCGGGCAACCAGCGCCGCTACAGCCGCGACACCCTGCGCCGCGTCGCCTTCGTCCGCGCCGCCCAGCGCGTCGGCATACCGCTCGCCACGATCCGCGAGGCACTCGCCGAACTGCCCGAGGAACGCACCCCCACCCGGGAGGACTGGGCCCGCCTCTCCGAGGCCTGGCGCTCCGAGCTCGACGAGCGCATCAGCCAGCTCAACCGCCTGCGCGACCACCTCACCGACTGCATCGGCTGTGGCTGCCTGTCCCTGGACTCGTGCGTCCTGTCCAACCCGGACGACGTCTTCGGTCAACGGCAGACCGGCTCCCGGCTCCTGGTGGAGCGCCGGGGCGGCCGGCCGGGGAGCGGGAGCGGCACGCCGGACAGGGAGCGGCCGAGCCCTCGCTGAGCGGCGCTGTCGAAGCCCGGCGGCGCGGGCCCGGTGGCGCGTCGGGTGGCGCGGGCGCGGGTAAACAGGGGGTGCGGCATCCCCGGCGCACCCCCGCCGTGCTCAGGCCGACACGAGCAGCCTTCCGCGCCGTGCGTCCGCCAGGGCCTCGGGCGTGAGCACGGGCCGTGGCACGAGAATTCCGCAGTGTGCGCACACCGGACCCGACGAGGGTTCGTGGTCCAGGTCGTACCGCCAGGCCAGACGCTCCCCGCGGCACACCGGGCACTCCGCTCCCTGCTCGCGCTCCAGGGCCGCGATCAGCCGGCGCAGCACTTCAGCCAGCGGTTCACGGGGGTGGACCCGCGGGTCGTCGCACCAGGCCACGCCGAAACCGCCCCAGGTCAGCCGGTGCCAGTCGTCCACGCTGCCCGGCCTGCGCAGCCCGTCGTGCTTCTCCTTCCTGCGCCGTTCGGCGAACTCCGTCTCGTACGCCAGCCAGACCGAACGCGCCTCCTCCAACTCCTCCAGTGCGGCCACGAGCCGCGCCGGATCGGGGGACCGGTCCTCCGGACCGAACCCCGCCCGGGAGCACAAATGGTCCCAGGTCGCCCTGTGCCCGTAAGGAGCGAACCGCTCCAGGCACTTGCGCAGTGAGTAGCGCCGCAGTGCCAGATCGCACCGCGGGTCGCGGACCTGTCTCGCCAGACTCCGGAAACCGGCCATCGCCCTGCACCTCCGTCACACCTGCACCTGTACTTCGGTCACCTCGGCGTCATCGTTCGGACGTCGCCGAATGGACGTATCGACAACCGATTCGGCTCCATCCGTCTTCCGAGGACCTCCCTCAGTCGTTGCGCCGACTCCAAAAAGTGACGCATGTTCATCTTCACTCCCGGGGATACCGGCGGTAACGTCCCGGCTCACCTCTCGTCGGTAGGAGCTGCCATGCCACGGCGTACCCCACGCAACGTTCTCGACAGACTGAGAACTCCCCGCAGGTTCCCCGGGTTCCTGAAGAGCGCTGCCGTATGCGCCCTGATTGCCGGACTTTTGACACCGCTTTCCCAAGCGGCGGTGGCCGCGACGGACGCGACGGCGTCCAACGACTACTGCGGCGGCCAGTGTTCCGACATCCTGCCGCCCGGTGAGAACGGCAACGCGACGCTCGCCCAGATCCTGCTCAACCAGGCCTTCGGCACCCAGCCCTCGCACGCCGAGGACCAGCTCGGCCCGTACGCCAACCTGGCCACGGGCTACTCGGCGCTCACCACCGACAAGATCAACACCTTCTTCAACGACGCGTCCTTCGGGGTCGCCTCCGACCAGGTCGCCTCCACCGAGAAGCCCGCCGGCCGCAGCGACGTGACGATCGTCCGCGACAAGAAGACCGGTGTGCCGCACATCACCGGCACCACCCGGTACGGCACCGAGTTCGGGGTCGGTTACGCCGCCGCCGAGGACCGGCTGTGGCTGATGGACGTCTTCCGGCACGTCGGACGCGGCCAGCTGACCACGTTCGCCGGCGGCGCCGCCTCCAACCAGGGTCTGGAGCAGGAGTTCTGGCGCAACGCCCCCTACACCGAGGCCGATCTGCAGGCCCAGATCGACAACGCCATCGCCAGCAACGGCGCCCGCGGCCAGCAGGCCCTCGCCGACGCCAACGCCTACCTCGCGGGCATCAACGCCTACATCGACGCCTCCGACAGCGGCCGCTACTTCCCCGGCGAGTACGTCCTGACCGGCCACAAGGACTCGATCACCAACGCCGGCACCATCGAGCACTTCAAGATCACCGACCTGGTGGCGCTGGGTTCCGTCATCGGCTCGCTGTTCGGCTCCGGCGGCGGCGGTGAGGTGAACAACGCGATATCGCTGCTCGCCGCCCAGGCCAAGTACGGCGTCGCGGAGGGCACCAAGGTCTGGGAGTCCTTCCGCGAGCGCAACGACCCCGAGGCCGTCCTCACCGTCCACGACGGCCAGAGCTTCCCCTACGCGAACAAGCCCGACGACCCGCAGGGCGAGGCGCTGCCCGACGCGGGCTCGGTGACCCAGGAGCCGCTGGTCTACGACCGCACCGGCAGCGCGGCGACCACCGGCGCCACCACCGCCTCCGCCACCGCGGCGAAGACGACGCTCAGCTCCGCCAAGCGGGGCATGTCCAACGCCCTGGTGGTCAGCGGCAAGTACACCGCCAGCGGCCACCCCGTCGCCGTGTTCGGCCCGCAGACCGGCTACTTCGCCCCGCAGCTGCTGATGCTGCAGGAGATCCAGGGCCCGGGCATCAGCGCCCGCGGCGCCTCCTTCGCGGGCCTGAGCATGTACGTGGAACTCGGCCGCGGCCAGGACTATTCGTGGAGCGCCACGACCTCCGGCCAGGACATCATCGACACCTACGCCGTCGAGCTGTGCCAGGACGACTACCACTACCTGTACCACGGCACCTGCACGGCCATGGACAAGGTCGAGCAGAAGAACGCCTGGACGCCGACCACCGCGGACGGCACCGCGGCGGGCTCGTACACGATGCGGGTGTGGCGCACGAAATACGGGCCGGTGCAGTACCGGGCGACCGTCGGCGGCAAGAAGGTCGCCTACACCACCCTGCGCTCCTCCTACCTGCACGAGGCCGACTCGATCATCGGCTTCCAGATGCTGAACGACCCGGACTACGTCAACAGCCCGCAGACCTTCCAGAGCGCGGTGCAGCACATCAACTTCACCTTCAACTGGTTCTACGCCGACTCCCAGCACACCGCGTACTACAACAGCGGCGACAACCCGCAGCGCGCGAGCGGCGTCGACGCCGAGTTCCCGGTGTGGGCGCAGGCGGCGTACGAGTGGAAGAACTGGGACCCGGCGACCAACACCGCCGCCTACACCCCGGCCTCCGCGCACCCCAACTCCATCGACCAGGACTACTACATCTCCTGGAACAACAAGCAGGCGAAGGACTACACGACCGCGCCCTGGGGCGACGGCTCCGTGCACCGCGGCAACCTGCTGGAGGACCGGGTCAAGAAGCTGGTCGCCGCGGGCGGGGTGACGAGGGTGGCGCTGGTGAAGGCGATGGCGGACGCGGCCCTCGCCGACCTCAGGGCCGAGGACGTGCTGCCCGACCTGCTCAAGGTGGTCAACAGTTCGACGGTCACCGACTCCACGGCCGCCGCGGCCGTCAGCAAGCTCCAGGCGTGGCTGACGGCGGGCGCCAAGCGGACGGAGACCTCGGCCGGTTCCAAGACGTACGCGAACGCGGACGCCATCCGGATCCTGGACGCCTGGTGGCCGCTGCTGGTGAAGGCCGAGTTCGAGCCCGGACTCGGCAGCGACCTGTACACGGCCTTCGGCAACAACCTGCCCATCGACGAGTCCCCGTCGGCCGCGCACGGCCCGACCGGCTCGCACGCCGGCAGCTCCTTCCAGTACGGCTGGTGGAGCTACGTCGACAAGGACATCCGGGCGGTGCTCGGTGAGTCCGTGCAGGGCCCGCTGGCGCGGGAGTACTGCGGCGGCGGCAGCCTGAGCTCCTGCCGGGACATCCTGATCAGCACGCTGAAGACGGCGGCCGGCATGACGGCGTCCCAGGTCTACCCCGGCGACGACCAGTGCTCGGCGGGCGACCAGTGGTGCGCCGACTCGATCGTCCAGCGCACCCTCGGCGGCATCAAGCACGGCAAGATCAGCTGGCAGAACCGGCCGACGTTCCAGCAGGTGGTGGAGTACACGTCGCACCGGTGAACCGACCGGGGCGGCGGGCCCGCGACAGCGGCCCGCCGCCCCCGGCGGCGGCCCCCGGCGCGCGGTGGCTCACTCGTACAGCAGGTAGTGCCGGCGCGTCCGGCGGAACGCGGCCAGCTCCGCCTGCCAGTCGGCCACCACCTCGTCGGTGTCCGCGCCCGCGTCGATCAGCGTCCGCACCCGCGCCGAGCCGGTGAGCTTGTCGATCCAGCCGTCGGAGCGCCAGGCGAAGCCGTCGAAGACCCGCTTCGCGGTCACCAGCAGGGCGATCCCGGTGCGCACCGGGTCGAAGGCCGCGCGGTCGTGCACATGGACCTGCACACCCCCGACGGTCTTCCCCTGGTACTTGGAGAAGGCCGGCGCGAAGTACGCCTCCCTGAAGCGCACACCGGGCAGGCCCAGTTCGTTCACGGCGGCGGCCCACCTGCCGTCCACGCCGTCGGCGCCCAGCAGTTCGAACGGCCGGGTCGTCCCGCGCCCCTCCGACAGGTTCGTCCCCTCCAGCAGGCAGGTCCCCGAGTAGACCAGGGCCGTGTCGAGGGTCGGCATGTTGGGGCTCGGCGGAACCCACGGCAGCCCGCAGGCGTCGTAGAACCACGACCGCCGCCACCCCGTCATCGTGACGGTCTCCAGCTCCACCGGAGCCGTCAGGAACTCCCCGTTGAACAGCCGCGCCAGCTCGGCGACGGTCATCCCGTGCGCCTGCGCGATCGGCTGCCGCCCGACGAACGTCGCGAACTCCTTGTGCAGCACCGGACCGAGGGCCGCCCGCCCGGTCACCGGGTTCGGCCGGTCCAGCACCACGAACCGCTTGCCCGCGAGCGCCGCCGCCTCCATGCAGTCGTACAGCGTCCAGATGTAGGTGTAGAAGCGCGCGCCGACGTCCTGGATGTCGAAGACGACGGTGTCCACGCCGGAGGCCGTGAAGACGTCGGCGAGCGGCTGACCGCTCTTCAGGTACGTGTCGTAGACGGGCAGTCCGGTCGCCGGGTCGTCGTAGCGGCCCTCGGAGCCGCCCGCCTGCGCGGTGCCGCGGAAGCCGTGCTCGGGGCCGAAGACGGCGACCAGGTTCACCCGCTCGTCGGCGTGCATGACGTCGACGACGTGCCGGACGTCGCGGGTGACGCCGGTGGGGTTGGTGACGATGCCGGCCGGCCGGCCGTCGAGGAGCGCGTAGCCGTCCGCGGCCAGCCGCTCGAATCCGGTGCGCAGGGGTGCGCGGTGGGGGGCCGCGGCGGCGGGGGACGCCGCCGGGAGGGAGGTCGCCGCCGTTGCCGCTGCTAAAAGAGCTCGTCTGGAAAGGCGCATGGGAGGCACGGTAGGGGCAGGCGCCGGTCGCGGGAACCCCTTCCCTGCCACATACCGACCGGTTAGTCTGGCGTGGCCGCAGAGCCGCAGTCGAAGGAGACCGATGGTGGAAGCCGTTCAGGGTGCCGGGGTGGTCGTCACGGGGGCCGGGGGAGGCATCGGCGCGGCGCTCGCCCGCCGGTTCGCCGCCGAAGGGGCCCGGGTCGTCGTCAACGACCTGGACGCCGGCCGGGCCGAGGCGGTCGCCGCGGAGGTCGGCGGCATCGCCGTGCCGGGCGACGCCTCCGCGATCGTGGCCGACGCCCGCGAGGCGCTCGGCGGCACGGTGGACGTCTACTGCGCCAACGCCGGCGTCGCCCTGGAGGACGGCGACCTCGAGCGGCCCGTCGACGAGAAGTCCTGGGGACTGGCCTGGGACGTGAACGTCATGGCGCACGTGCGGGCGGCGCACGAGCTGCTGCCGGCCTGGCTGGAGCGCGGCAGCGGACGCTTCGTGTCCACCGTCTCCGCCGCCGGCCTGCTGACGATGATCGGCGCCCCCTCCTACAGCGTCACCAAGCACGGCGCCTACGCCTTCGCCGAGTGGCTGTCGCTGACGTACCGCCACCGCGGGCTGAAGGTGCACGCCATCTGCCCCCAGGGCGTCCGCACCGACATGCTGTCCGCCACCGGCAGCGCGGGCGACCTGGTGCTCAGGCCCACCGCGATCGACCCGGCGGACGTCGCCGACGCCCTGTTCAAGGGGATCGAGGAGGACCGCTTCCTGATCCTGCCGCACCCCGAGGTGGCCGCGTTCTACCAGGCCAGGGCCGCCGAGCCGGACCACTGGCTGACGAACATGAACCGCATCCAGCAGAAGTGGGAGGAGCTGCGGTGACCGGCTCCCGCTACGCGGCCAAGCCCTGGCTCGCCCTGCTGAACGACGCCCAGCGCGCCCCGGTCGACCCCGCCGACTCCCTCGTGCACGCCCTCGCCCGGTCCGTCGCCGAGGCCCCCGACCGCACCTTCCTGACCTACTTCGACGGGCGGCTCGGCTACCGCGAGACCGACGAGCTCAGCGACTCCGTCGCCGGTCACCTCGCCGCCCGCGGGCTGCGGCGCGGCGACCGCGTGGCGATCCTGCTGCAGAACTCCCCGCACTTCGTGATCGCGCTGCTCGGCGCGTGGAAGGCGGGCGCGATCGTCGTACCGGTCAACCCCATGTACAAGTCGGGGGAGGTCGCGCACGTCCTGCGGGACGGCGAGGTGGCCGCACTGGTCTGCTCCGACCGGGCGTGGGAGTCGTACCTGCGCGAGACGGCGGCCGGCTCGCCGGTGCGGATCGTGCTCACCGCCTGCGAGCTGGACTTCCAGACCCGCGGCGACACGCGCGTGCTGGCCTTCGAACGGCTGCCGCAGGCCCCGGACGCCGACGACCTGACCGCCATCGCCCGGGCCGGGCACCCGGCCCCCGGGGTCCGCGCCGCCGGCCCGTCCGACATCGCGCTGATCAGCTACACCTCGGGCACCAGCGGCACCCCCAAGGGCGCCACCAACACGCACGGCAACATCATGTACAACGCCGAGCGGCAGCGGAGGGGCCTCGCCCTGCCCGAGGCGCCCGTCTACTACGCCCTGGCGCCCCTGTTCCACATCACCGGCATGGTCTGCCAGCTCGGCGCCTGCGTCGTCAGCGCGGGCACGCTCGTGCTGACGTACCGCTTCGAGGCGGGCGTCGTGCTGGACGCGTTCGCCGAGCACCGGCCGCACTTCACGGTCGGCCCGTCGACCGCCTTCATGGCGCTGGCCGCCCACCCGGCCGCCACCCCGGACCACTTCTCCTCCTTCGCCGTCATCTCCTCCGGCGGCGCCCCCGTGCCGCCCGCGCTGGTGGAGAAGTTCCGGGTCGGCTTCGGACCGTACATCCGCAACGGCTACGGGCTCACCGAGTGCACCGCGCCGTGCGCCTCCGTGCCGCCGCACCTCGAGGCGCCGGTGGACCCGGAGTCCGGGACGCTGGCGGTGGGACTGCCCGGCCCCGAGACGGTGGTCAGGATCGTCGACGACGAGGGGCGGGAGGTGCCCTTCGGGGAGCAGGGCGAGATCGTGGTGAGCGGGCCGCAGGTCGTGCCCGGCTACTGGCGGCGCCCGGACGCCACCGCCGAGACCTTCCCCGGCGGCGAGCTGCGCACCGGCGACATCGGCTTCATGGACCCGCGGGGCTGGCTGTACGTCGTCGACCGCAAGAAGGACATGATCAACGCGTCCGGCTTCAAGGTGTGGCCGCGCGAGGTCGAGGACGTCCTCTACACGCACCCGGCGGTGCGCGAGGCCGCCGTCGTCGGGGTGCCCGACGGCTACCGCGGCGAGACCGTCAAGGCGTACGTCAGCCTGCGTCCGGGCGCCGGTACGGACCCGGACGAACTCGCGGTGTACTGCAAGGAGAGACTGGCCGCCTACAAGTACCCGCGGCAGGTGGAGATCCTGCCCGACTTGCCGAAGACGGCAAGTGGGAAGATCCTCCGGCGGGAACTGCGTTCTCGCAGGCAGAGCAGCCGGTAGACCCACGGAAAGGCAGGTGGCGGCAGTGCCCAGGACGACGGACGGTGACGGAGCACCCGTTCCGCAGCGGCTTCTGGCCGCCGCCACCCGGCTTTTCGCCGACCGGGGATACGACCGTACCTCCGTGCAGGAGATCGTCGAGGCGGCAGGCGTCACCAAGGGGGCGCTGTACCACTACTTCGGCTCCAAGGACGACCTCCTGCACGAGGTGTACGCGCGCGTGCTGCGCCTCCAGCAGGAGCGCCTCGACGCCTTCGCGGACTCCGACGAACCGGTCGAGAAGCGGCTGCGGGCCGCGGCGGCGGACGTCGTCGTCACGACGATCGAGAACCTCGACGACGCGTCGATCTTCTTCCGCTCCATGCACCACCTGAGCCCCGAGAAGAACAAGCAGGTGCGTGCCGAGCGCCGGCGCTACCACGAACGCTTCCGCGCGCTCGTCGAGGAGGGCCAGGAGGCGGGCGTCTTCTCCCGGGCGACCCCGGCCGATCTCGTGGTGGACTACCACTTCGGCTCCGTCCACCACCTGTCGACCTGGTACCGCCCCGACGGTCCGCTCACCCCGCAGGAGGTCGCCGACCACCTGGCCGACCTGCTGCTGCGGGCCCTGCGCCCCTGAGGCGCCGGGCCCGCCCGTCGGAGCCGGTCAGGCGGCGGTCCACTGGTCGAGGAGACGCCGGGTGGAGACGGTGTTCGGGTGCGAGGCGCCGAGCACCCGTTCCATGTCGCGTACCACCGCGGTCAGCTCCGCCGGCGCGGCGTTCCGGTCGGCGCCCGGCGTCTCGTGCCGCATGACGGCCAGCGAACCGCGAGCGATCAGGGTCATCTGGTGGTCCACCCCCAGCTGCCGGGTGCCGACGGTGACGGCCTGCCGGTACACCTCCTGGGCGGCTTCGGTGTCGCCGTCCTCCTTCAGCCACTCGGCAAGGACGATGCGGGCCGCCAGGGCCTCCGGGTCGCCGGGGCCGAGCGCCGTGTTCATCTCCTCGCTCAGGTCCTCCATGGCCGCGACGCGGTCGGGCACGTGGCTGTGCTCGCTCCGCAGTTGCAGCGCGATGAAACGCGCCTGCAGCGTCAACGTGTGGTCGTCCCCGAGGGCCGCGGCGAGGTCCGGCACCAGGGCCTCCAGCTGTTCCACCGCGAGACCGGTGCTGCCCTGCTGGGCGCATTGCACGGCCGACGCCAGACGGGCCCGGAGCAGCGACTCGTCGTCCGGCCCCAGCCGCCACTGCGCCAGCGCCAGCCCGAACGGCACCTCTCGGTGGGCGATCCTGACCAGCAGGGTGAGCACCATGGCGCACCCGAGCACGTACCACAGGAGGTCGTCGATCGGCAGCACCATCGAGCCGACAACGGCCACGAGCAGGCCGGCCACGGGCCAGCGCCAGGCCTTCGGCGGGGAATGCGAAAGGGGCGGCCACCCAATGGCAGCCGCCCCCAACTCCCTTGTGGTCAGCGGTACTTCCGCAATCAGAGGTACTTCTTCAGCTCCCGCCGGGCCAGCGACCGCTGGTGCACCTCGTCCGGGCCGTCGGCGATCATCAGGGTCCGCGCGGCGGCGTACAGCTCCGCCACCGGGAAGTCCTGGCTGACGCCGCCCGCGCCGTGCAGCTGGATCGCCCGGTCGAGGATGTCGACGACCGCGCGCGGAGTGGCGATCTTGATGGCCTGGATCTCGGTGTGCGCGCCCCGGTTGCCGACGGTGTCCATCAGCCAGGCCGTCTTCAGCACCAGCAGCCGCAGCTGCTCGACGGTGACCCGGGCGTCCGCGATCCAGTTGTGCACCACGCCCTGCTGGGCCAGCGCCTTGCCGAAGGCCTGACGGGACACCGCCCGGCGGCACATCAGCTCGATCGCCCGCTCGGCCATGCCGATCAGCCGCATGCAGTGGTGGATGCGGCCGGGGCCGAGCCGGGCCTGCGCGATGGCGAAGCCGCCGCCCTCCTCGCCGACGAGGTTGGACACCGGCACGCGCACGTGGTCGAAGACCACCTCGGCGTGGCCGCCGTGGTAGTGGTCCTCGTAGCCGAAGACCTTCATCGCGCGGGTGACGGTGACGCCCGGGGTGTCCCGCGGCACCAGCACCATCGACTGCTGGCGGCGGATGTCGGGGCCGTCCGGGTCCGTCTTGCCCATCACGATGAAGATCTTGCAGTGCGGGTCCATCGCGCCGGAGATGTACCACTTGCGCCCGGTGATGACATACTCGTCGCCGTCCCGCTCGATCAGCGTGGTGATGTTCGTCGCGTCCGACGAGGCCACCTCCGGCTCGGTCATCGCGAACGCCGAACGGATCTCGCCCGCCAGCAGCGGCTCCAGCCACTGCTTCTTCTGCCGCTCGTCACCGAACTGGGCGAGCACCTCCATGTTGCCGGTGTCCGGCGCCGCGCAGTTCGTCACGGTCGGCGCCAGCTGCGGCGAGCGGCCGGTGATCTCGGCGAGCGGGGCGTACTGGAGGTTGGTCAGGCCGGCGCCGTACTCGGCGTCGGGCAGGAAGAGGTTCCACAGCCCCTGCCGGCGCGCCTCGGCCTTCAACTCCTCGACCACGGCCGGGGTGTCCCACGGGGAGGCCAGCGCGGCGCGCTGCTCCTGCGCCACCGCCTCGGCCGGATAGACGTACTCGTCCATGAAGGCGAGCAGTTTGGCGCGCAGCTCCTCGGTGCGTGCGTCGAACGCGAAGTCCATGGCCAGTCAGCCTTCCTGGAGTCCTGCTTGAAGAGTCGTCAGACCGTGCTCGATGAAGACCGGGACCAGATCGCCGATGCGGTCGAAGCCGCGGCCGACCGTCTGGCCCAGGGTGTAGCGGTAGTGGATGCCCTCGAGGATCACGGCGAGCTTGAACCAGGCGAACGCCGTGTACCAGGACACCGCGGAGACGTCCCGCCCGGAGCGGGCGGCGTAGCGCTCGATCAGCTCGGCCGGGGACGGGTGGCCGGGGGCCTGGGCCGTGGTGGAGACGGGGGAGTCGGGCATGCCCAGGGGCGTGCTGTACATCACCAGCAGGCCCAGGTCGGTGAGCGGGTCGCCGAGCGTCGACATCTCCCAGTCCAGGATCGCCTTGATGACGTCGTCGTCGCCGATCAGGACGTTGTCCAGCCGGTAGTCGCCGTGCACGACGGTCGGCGCGGGGGAGACGGGCAGCCGCCGGCCGAGCGCCGCGTGCAGCTCGTCGATGCCGGGCAGCGCGCGGTTGCGGGAGGCGTCCAGCTGCTTCCCCCACCGCCGCAACTGCCGGTCCAGGAAACCCTCCGGGCGCCCGAAGTCCGCCAGGCCGACCTCGGCCGGGTCCACGCCGTGCAGCTCGACCAGCGTGTCCACCAGCGACAGCACCGCCTGCCGCGTGCGCTCCTGGCCCAGCGGGGCGAGCTGGTCGGCGGTGCGGTACGGGGTGCCCTGGACGAACTCCATGACGTAGAACGGCGCCCCGAGCACCTCCTCGTCCTCGCACAGCAGCACCGGGGTCGGCACCGGTACGTCCGTCGGGTGCAGCGCGCTGATCACCCGGTGCTCGCGCTTCATGTCGTGGGCGGTGGCGAGGACGTGCCCGAGCGGCGGCCGTCGGACGACCCACTTCGAGACGCCGTCCTCGACCGCGTACGTCAGGTTCGACCGCCCGCCTTCGATCAGCCGGCCGGTCAGGGGTGCCTGCACCAGGCCGGGCCGCTCGCGGTCGAGCAGGCCGCGCAGCCGGTCGAGATCGAGACCTGGCGGATGGTCGGGGCTCATCGGTGCTCCTTACGCGCGCGTGAACATGACTGACGCGACCATCATGCCGACTGGTCGGTATGCCGTCCAGTGCGGGCGCCCAACGTGATCGGAACCACGACAGGCCGGTCCCGGGAAGTCCGGAGTCCTATGGCCGAAGTCCTACAGAACGAGCGCCGCGCCGCACAGCGCCAGGGCCACGGTGCACAGGACCGCCGCCGCGGCGTGGCGCGGGCCGAGCGCGGACGGGCCGGGTGCCGCGGCGAGGGCGCGGATGCGGAGGTGGGCCAGCAGCAGGAACACCGCCCACAGCAGGCAGCACAGCGCGCCCACGGCGATGCCGGAGGCGGAGGGGCCTTCGTGCAGGGCCGTCTTCACGGCGAGCACGACGACGGCGGCGCTGGACAGGGTCGTACGACGCCAGGCCAGCCGGGTGCGCTCGGGCTGCAGCCCGGGGTCCCGCTCCCGGCCCGCGGGCGCGCTCACCCCTCCCACCCGACGAGCACGACGACGACCATCGCGACGGCGACGACGGCGACCACCACGCCCAGCACCGCCGGGAACCGCGACACCGGCAGGTCCTCGCCCCGCCGCATGGCCCGCTCGCAGCGCACCCAGTGGTTGACCGCGCGCAGGGCGCACAGCACGCCCGCCCCCAGCAGCGCGAGCGCCAGCCCGACGCGCCAGCCCCAGCGCAGATCGGGCAGGAACTGGTCCACCGCGAAGCCGCCGCCGATCAGCGCGAGCCCGGTGCGCAGCCAGGCCAGGAAGGTGCGTTCGTTCGCCAGCGAGAACCGGTAGTCGGGGGTCCTGCCCTCGTCCCGGATCCGCTCGGGGGCGAACCACAGGCGGACGTTCCGTACCCATGCGTCGATCACGCCGCGACCTTATCGGGCTCCCCGGAGGCAGCGGGCTCCCCGGAGGCGCCGGGTGCCCCGGAGGGGCCGGGCTCCCCGCAGGCGCCGGGTCAGCCCATCGACCGGAACGCCTTCAGCCGCTCGTACGCCGCCAGGCCGTCCGGCGTCCACTCCCACTCCGTCAGCCGCCGCTCCACCTCGTCCTCCGTCAGGAACGCGTGCCAGGCCACCTCCTCGGCCTGCGGGCTGACCGGCATCTCGCAGCGCACCTCGTACACCGCCGACCACCAGCTGCGGCCCGCGCCGTCGTCGTAGAGGAACTTGAACAGGAACCGCGGGCTGGGCAGGCCGCTCACGCCCAGTTCCTCCTCCGCCTCGCGCAGCGCCGCCTCGTCGTAGGACTCGCCGGCCGCGACCACGCCGCCGACGAACATGTCGTGGAGGGAGGGGTAGACCAGCTTGGTCGGGGTGCGGCGGTGGACGAAGACCCGGCCCTCGGCGTCGCGGGCCAGGATGAAGGCGCACCGGTGGCGCAGGCTCCGGGCGTACGCCTCGCCGCGCGGGGAACGGGCGACGACGCGGTCGTTCTCGTCGACGATGTCGATGATCTCGTCAGCAGCGCTCATGGGATCATCCAAGCAGCACGCCGCTCGCGGGGTCACCGTAGCGGCACCCGGCTGATGGGGTCACCGGAGCGGCACACCGGGGGACCGGGGGTCGGTCACTGCGGCTGCAGGTCGCGGACCCGTTCCGGCTTCGCCGTGCCCGTGGGCATCGCCGGGTGCAGCCCGAGCAGCACGATGCCCGTGACGATCGCCGCGAGCCCGGCCGCCTCCCAGGCCAGCGCCCCGGTGTCGGTGCGCAGCCGGTCGCCGAGGAAACCCACCCCGCACAGGATGCCGGCCAGCGGCTGGGCCGCGGTCAGGGCCGGCAGGGACATCCGCAGGGGCGCGGTCTCGAAGGCGCTCTGCACCAGCACCAGGCCGGTGACGCCGAGCGCCAGCACGCCGTACGGCTGCCAGCCGGTCACCAGCTCGGTGAGGCCGCCGGCGGAGAAGCGCTGGCCACTGATCCGGGTGAGGGCGTCCTGGACGCCGTAGAGCAGGCCCGCCGCCAGGGACAGCAGGACCGGCGCCGCGCTCAGGCGCGAGCGCTTGGCGCAGGCGGTCAGCAGCAGCGCGAGCCCGACCACGGCGCCGATGATCAGCCAGTGGCGCAGCGGGTCGGCGACCGCGGTGCCGCCGCGCGGCGCGCCCGCCACGATGAAGGCGGTCACCCCGCCCGCCAGCAGGGCGAGGCCCGCCCAGCCCTGGCGGCCCAGCGGCTGCCCGGTCTGCCTGCGGGAGAATGCGAGAGCGAACAGCAGGTTCGTGGCGAGGAGGGGCTCCACGAAGGAGACCTCGCCCCGGCCGAGCGCGACGGCGCCCAGGGCCATGCCCGCCACCATGAGCGCCGTACCGCCCAGCCAGCGCTCCACCCTCATCAGGTCGAGGAGCAGCCGCGGCGAGAGGAAGTCGCTCAGCGGCGCCCGCTGGGCCGCGTTCTGCTGGAGCACGAATCCGAGGCCCAGGCAGCAGGCAGCGCTCACGGCGAGAAGGAGAACCAGAACCGACACGCTGCGTACCTCGATCAGTTCGGCCGGGCTACGGGGCGGTTAGTGGCCGACTGTAGCGTCCCGGGCACGGGCGTGCCCCGAGAGCCGGCGAACACATCGACCCGGCCACGGCGCGCCGCCCGGTCGGGGCGCGGGGCGTGACCGTGCCGCCATGGTCCGACGCCCCGACCGGCCGCGCCATGGCGTACGCCACACGGCGGGGCAGGGCGTACGCCACACGGCGGGGCGGGACGCACCGGCGTCACGGCCGGGCCGCCCGGCAAGTGCTCCCGCTGGTGGGGACGTTGACGCGTGTAACGGGAGTCCGGGCCTTGACGTGAGTCTTTGCTGAGGGTTTGCTGTGCGTGATCAGTCGACGGCAAACCGGAACCCCGACGCGAGCCGCGTCGCGTGAGGAAGTCCCGCGGTGTCCCCACCCCCGCCATCCCTCGGCAGGGGCCGCAAAGGCGCGGCCCAGGCCCTTGACGCCGCCCTGGACGACGACGAACTCGTCGAGGCGAAGGCCTCGTTGTCGCAGGGACGATGGCAGGCCGCCCGCTCCCTGCTGGCGCACACGGGCGACGACTGGGACCGCCGCGGCCACCGGGTGACCGTCCTCGCCCTGGAGCCCTACAGCTCCGCCTGGGCCCGGGACTGGATGTTCACCGAGCCCGGCTGCCCCGACGCCGCCGTACTGCTCGCGATGTCCCTGGTGCAGCGGGCCCTGCGGGGCAAGGAGAGACCGGACCGTGCCCGCGAGGCCTGCCGGGCCGCCGCCGCGCGCCTGCCCGCCGACCCCACCCCGTGGCTGGGGATGCTGATGCTGGAACGCGCCTCGGGCGCCGACGACGAGGTCGGACGCCTGTTCGGCGAGATCCGCGGCCGGTACGCCGACCACCACCACGCCCACCACCTGATGGTCGCCCGCCTCGCCGAGCGCCACGCCGACGCCGGCCCCGACCCGCTGCACGAGGTGTACGACTTCGCCGACTGGGCCGCCGCACAGGCCCCGGCCGACTCGCCGCTCGCCGTCCTGCCGGTCGTCGCGCACGCCGAGCGCTACCGCGCGCTGGCCACCGCCGGGCACGAGCCCGCCGACCCGGCCGCCTCGCAGCACTGGAGCGGGCACCGGGCCCGGCAGGTGCTGAAGGCCGCCTTCGACTGGTGGCTGGAGTGGGAGCACGAGGGCCACCCGCGCCGCCTGATCGACCTGAACTACCTCGCCCACGCCAAGGTCTGCGAGGGCAGCGGCGCGGAGGCCGCCGCCCTGTTCCACCGCATCGGCGAGCACGCCACCCCGGCGCCCTGGTCCTACCCCGGCCGCGACCCCTACCCCGCCTTCCGCGCCGCCCGCGCCGCCGTGCTCGGCAGGGGATGACCCGCGGGTCCCGGCCCGGTGAGAACCGCGTGAGAAGAGATGACGGAACTCTGACGGGCGCCCGCGTTCCCTGGCCCGGCCGGGGCCGCGGGTGCTCGAATGAAGGGGTGAACTCCGAACCGCCCGAAGAACGCGGCGCACCGGTCGGCCGCCGCGTCTTCCTCGGCACCCTCGGCCTGGGCGCCCTCGGCGTCCTCGCGGCGCCCACCCTGCAGCGCGGCCTGGAGGCGTTCCTCGGCGGCGCCGCCGACAAGGACCCCACCGGCCTGACCGGGCTGCTGCCCAACGGCGGCGGCTTCCGCTACTACTCGGTCGCCTCCTCCGTACCGCACAAGAGCGCCGCCGACTACCGCCTCACCGTCGGCGGCCTCGTCGAACGCCCCGCCTCCTACACGCTCGCCGAACTGCGCGCCCTGCCGCAGACCCGGCTGGTCAGGGACGTCCAGTGCGTCACCGGCTGGCGGGTGCCCGACACGCCCTTCGAGGGGGTGCGGCTGTCCCGGCTGCTCGACGCCGCCGGAGTGCGGGCGGGGGCCGGGGCGGTGCGCTTCACCTGCTTCGACGGCGCCTACACCGAGAGCCTCACCCTCGACCAGGCCCGCCGCGCGGACGTCCTGGTCGCCCTGCGCATGCGGGACGAGGACATCGGCCACGCCCACGGCGGCCCCGTCCGCCTCTACGTGGCGCCCATGTACTTCTACAAGTCCGCCAAGTGGCTGTCCGGCATCACCGTCACCGAGGACGTGCGGCCCGGCTACTGGGAGGAACGCGGCTACGACGTCGACGCCTGGGTCGGCCGGTCGAACGGGCGGGACGATGACCCCACGAGCTGAGGCGAGGACGCCGCCGGTCGCCGAGGTCCGCCGGTTCGGCCCGGTGCAGCGGTGGGTGCACCGCACCACGGCCGCGCTGATGGGCGTGTGCGTGGTCACCGCGGCCTTCCTCTACGTCCCCGAACTCGCCGAACTCGTCGGCCGCCGCGAACTGGTCGTCCGCGTCCACGAGTGGGCCGGCCTCGCCCTGCCCGTGCCCGTCCTGGCGGGCCTGTTCTCCCGCGGCTTCCGGGCCGACCTGGGCCGGCTCAACCGCTTCGGCCCCCACGACCGGCTCTGGCTGCGCGCGGCCCTGCGCCGCGACAAGCGCCGCTCCGCCCGCCCGGCGGCCAAGTTCAACGCCGGGCAGAAGGTCTACGCCGCCTGGATCGCCGGGGCGACGCTGGTGATGCTGGGCACCGGCCTCATGATGTGGTTCACGCATCTCACGCCGATCCGGTGGCGCACCGGCGCGACCTTCGTCCACGACTGGCTGGCCCTCACCGTCGGCGTCGTCCTCGCCGGCCACATCGGCATGGCGCTCGGCGACCCGGAGGCCCGGCGCGGGCTGCGCACCGGGACGGTGAGCCGCGAGTGGGCCGACCGGGAGCACTCCCTGTGGCGCTGCTGACGGCGGGCGAGGGGACGGGCCGGAGCCGCGCCGGGGCGCCACCGCCCCGGCGCGCGGCCCGTTTCAGATGACCAGTGACAGCAGCATGACCAGGCCGCCCGCGACCACCGAGATGATCGTCTCCATGACGGACCAGCTCTTGACGGTCTGCCCGATGCTCAGCCCGAAGTACTCCTTCACCAGCCAGAACCCGGCGTCGTTGACGTGGCTGAAGAAGAGGGAGCCGGCGCCGACGGCCAGGACCAGCAGGGCGGCGTGCGCGGTCGACATGTCGGCCGCGAGCGGGGCGACCAGGCCGGCCGCCGAGATCGTCGCCACGGTCGCCGAACCGGTCGCGAGCCGGATCCCGACCGCGATCAGCCAGCCCAGCAGCAGGGCCGGTATGGACCAGTCCTCGGAGATGTCCAGGATCATCCGGCCCACCCCGCAGTCGATCAGCGTCTGCTTGAAGCCGCCGCCCGCGCCGACGATCAGCAGGATGCCGGCGATGGGCGCCAGGCTGCTCTCCACCGTCCGCTGGATCCGCTCCTTGCCGAAGCCGGCCGCCCGGCCCAGCGTGAACATGCCGACGATGACGGCGGCGAGCAGGGCGATCAGCGGGGAGCCGACGACGTCGAAGACGCGCTGGGTGGTGTTCGCGGGGTCGTCGATCACGAGGTCGACCAGCGCCTTGGACAGCATCAGCACGACCGGCAGCAGCACGGTGGCCAGCGTCGGCCCGAACGCGGGCCGCCGCTCCAGTTCCTCGGAGGCGCGCGGCGGCAGCATGCGCTCCGGGACCGGCGCGTCCACCCAGCGGGCGGCGACCTTCGAGAACAGCGGCCCGGCGACGATCACCGTGGGGACGGCGACCAGCACACCGAGGGCGAGGGTGACGCCCAGGTCGGCGTGGAGGGCGTCGATCGCGACCAGCGGCCCGGGGTGCGGCGGCACCAGCCCGTGCATCACGGACAGGCCCGCGAGCGCCGGGACGCCGATGCGCATCAGCGAGTAGTTGCCGCGCCGGGCGACCATCAGCACGACCGGGATCAGCAGCACGATGCCGACCTCGAAGAACAGCGGCAGACCGATCACCGAGGCGATCAGCACCATGGCCCACGGCATCGCGCGCCCGCCCGCCCTGGCGAGGATCGTGTCGACGATCTCGTCGGCGCCGCCGGAGTCGGCGAGCAGCTTGCCGAGGATCGCGCCGAGGGCGATCAGCACGCCCACGCCGGCGACCGTGGAGCCGAGCCCGGTGGTGAAACTGGTGATCGCCTTGTCGAGCGGCGCCCCGGCGATCGCGCCGAGCGCCAGCGAGCCGATGGTCAGCGCCAGGAAGGCGTGCAGCTTGAACCGGGTGATGAGCAGGACGATGACGGCGATGCCCGCCAGGACGGCGATGCCCAGCTGAGCGTGACCGGCCGAGGTGATCGGCTCGGGCGCGTCCGCTGCCAGCATCTCGACGCTGAGTCTGGTCACGGTTTTCCCTTGCAGGTACGGGGGACGGGGGAGTGGTGTCGGGCGAGGCGCTGCCCGGTACTACCGGGCCGGGCCGGGCAGCACCGGGCCGGGCGGAGGCGCCGCTATCGGGCCGGGCGGGACAGCGCGGCCAGCGCGCCGACGGCCCGTTCGGTGATCTCCTCGGGACTGCCCGCGACGTCCACCTCGACGCCCGCCTCGTCCGGCCCGAGCGGCTGGAGCGTGGCGAACTGGGAGTCGAGCAGCGCCGTGGGCATGAAGTGCCCCTGCCGGTGCGACATCCGGTCCTCGACGAGGGCCCGGTCGCCGGTGAGGTGGACGAAGACGGCGCCGGGAGCGGCGGCCCTGAGCCGGTCGCGGTACGACCGCTTCAGCGCCGAGCAGCTGACCACCCCGCCCAGCCCGTCACGGTCGTGCGCCCAGGTGCCGATGGCGTCGAGCCACGGCCACCGGTCCGCGTCACCGAGCGGGATCCCGGCCGACATCTTGGCGATGTTGGCCGACGGGTGGAAGTCGTCGCCCTCGGCGTACGGAACGCCGAGCCGGGCCGCGAGCAGGGGACCGATGGTGGTCTTCCCGGTGCCCGCGACACCCATCACGACGACGACCTGGGGGGTGCTCATTGGCTGCCTCACTGTCTGCTGTCCTCGTCGGCACCTGATTGCCGACGCCACTGAAACCGATTAGGTACGACGAATTCAAGGGTCTGTGACGAATAAGTCTGACTTTTTCTGGCCGTGACGTGCCCCGTACGCTGAGTGCATGAGCACAACGGGCCGGGGGCTGCACGGCCGCGTACTGGACACCCTCGGCCCCGCGATCACCGCGGGCGAGTATCCGCCGGGCAGTGTCCTGCGCACGGACGAGCTGGCGCAGCGTTTCGAGGTGTCACGCTCGGTGATGCGCGAGGCCGTACGCGTCCTGGAGTCGATGCACCTGGTGGAGTCGCGCCGCCGGGTGGGCGTCACGGTGCGGCCGACCGCCGAGTGGAACGTCTACGACCCGCAGGTCATCCGCTGGCGGCTGGCCGGCGCCGACCGCCCGCGGCAGTTGCGCTCGCTCACGGTGCTGCGCTCGGCGGTCGAACCGGTCGCCGCGGGACTGGCCGCCCGGCACGCATCCCCCGAGCAGTGCGCCGAACTCACCGAGTGCGCGCTCGGCATGGTGGCCAACTCACGCGGCCACCGGCTCCAGGGGTACCTCGTCCACGACATCGCCTTCCACCGGGTGATCCTCACCGCGTCCGGCAACGAGATGTTCGCCCGCCTCGGTGACGTCGTCGCCGAGGTCCTGGCCGGCCGCACCCAGCACGAGGTCATGTTCGAGGACCCCGACCCGGCCGCCGTCACCCTCCACGTCCAGGTCGCCGAAGCGGTGCGCGAGGGCGACGCGGAGCGCGCGGAACGGCTGACCCGCGAGATCACCGTGGGCGCCCTGCGGGAACTGGACGTCCTGGCGCCGTAGCGGCCTTCCGGCCGCCCCCCATTCTCTTCGGAGCTCTCAGCCGAGGAAGTCCCCGTCGACGTACACCCACGCCCCGTCGACCCGTTCGAACCGGCTGCGCTCGTGCAGCGAACCGCCCCGGTACGACGCCCGGAAGGTCACCGTCCCGGTGGTGTGGAAGGCCGAGCCGTCGGCGGCGCCGAGGATCTCCAGCCCCGTCCAGCGCGTCCCGGGGTCGAAGTCGACCCGCACGGGGCGCGTGCGCGGGTGCCAGGTGCGCAGCAGGTAGGCCTCGTCGAGGCGCACGAAGGCGGCGTAGCGCGAGCGCATCAGCGCCTCGGCCGTCGGCGCCGCGGCCTCGCCCCGGTGGAAGCGGCCGCAGCACTCCTCGTAGGTCTCCGCGCGGCCGCACGGACAGGCGGGCCGGTGGGCGTGCGCGGAGCCGCGCTGCGGGCGGGGCCGGGAGGTACGTCGGGACATGCGCCCCATTGTGCTGCACCCGGTGAGCCGGGGGCCGCGGCAGACCGCCTTCCGCGCAGCACCAGGCCCAACAGGGCCGTGGTCACGGCCGGTCCCGCACCCCGCTTGCCGTCCCCGCCGTGCCCGTGCCCGGTTCGGCGCCGCCCATGTCGAGGCGGAACGGCGGATAGCTGTCCGTCATCAGGCCGGCGTATGCGGCGACCCGCAGCACCCAGCGGTTCAGGCCCAGGACCAGGTCGAACAGGGACTTGGGGTACTCCTCGGTGAACGCCAGCGTCACGGCCGCGATCAGCACCAGCCCGCCGACCAGCCCGCCGCCCCACCAGCCGAGATTGATGCCGCTCAGGAAGAACCAGAGGACGACGTAGTGCGGTATCGCCAGCAGCCACCACTTCACCAGCACCAGGCCGCGGGAGAGGCGCTCGGGGTAGGCGATGTCCAGCCGCGCCGGGTAGTCCGGCTCCGCACCCAGGCTGAAGGGCGGGTACCGGTCGGTGCCCAGGGCGCCGTACGAGTAGTAGGCCACCCGCCAGCTCCAGCGCAGCACCCCCAGACTGAAGTCGAACAGGGCCCGCGGATAGCGCTCGGTGAACAGGACGGCGAAGAACGCGACCACGCTCACCGCGACGAACGCGATCCACAGGAAGAACAGCACCACGTAGTGCGGGATCAGCAGGATCCACTTCACCAGCCACAGCCACCGGGACAGCGGCTCGTCCAGCTCCGCGTCCACGCGGACCGGGGTGCCCGGGGACGCCGCGAGGGTCGTCATGACGGATCAGCTCCTTCCGGCGGTGCTCGCCCCGGTGGACCGATGCATCTCGGACGGACGCGTGTCGTCGTCGCGGTACGTCAGACCGTTCACGACGCCGACCACCCCGTCCACCCGCCACGTCAGCCGGATCACGAGCGGGACGTCGGAGCGGTTCTCCACCTGCCCGTCGAGCGTGACCATGCCGTCCCGGACCGAGACGGTCACGGCGTACGCGGGCAGGCACATCGTGCCGGTCAGCACCTCGTCGATCACGTCCTGGCGGATCTCCTCGTCCGAGCGCAGGAACACCCGCAGCAGATCCCGCCGGGTGGCGATGCCGATCAGCCGGTCCTCCTCGTCCACCACCGGGAGCCGGTCGACGCCGTGGCGCTCCATGATGCGCGCGGCGGCCTCGACGGCCTGCTCCGGGTGCACGGTGACGGCGGGGCTCGACATCATCTCCCCGGCCGTGGTGGCCCGGGCGACGGCGGCCGCGCGCCGGGCGCGGCGCGGCGCGGGCAGCATCCGCAGCCGCCGCACCTGTCCGCCGGCGGGGCCGGCCGCCTGGCGGCGGATCAGATCGGTCTCGGAGACCACCCCGAGGACCTTGTCGTCGTGGTCCACCACGGGCAGCCCGCTGATCCGGTGCTCGGCCAGCAGCCGGGCGACGTCCTTGAACGACGTCTCCCGGTGAGCCTCGACCACCTCGCGGGTCATCACCTCGCCGACGATGCGGGCCATCACGACCACTCCCTTCTCGCCCACCGTCCACGAACAGGCGCGACGGAGTTCTGCTGAGCCGACCCGCCCGGCCGGGGTACGGCCCTGCGGAGCGCGGCGGTTTGTGCGGCGGACACCGGGAGCCGGATGACCCGGGCGGCGCTGTGACCGCCAGGTCGTCGCGGACCGCTCCGGACAGCCGGCGCCCCGATGCTCTTCAAGGCTCCCGCGCGGCGATCCGCCGGTGCAGGGGCCGAGCGTCCTGCCCCGCAGGACCGAACCGCCCCACCGGATCGGCCGTCCCGCCGTCTCCCGGCCCGGGCCGGCCGCCCGGCCACGGCCCTTTCGGCCACGCACGGGAGCCGGAGGACCCAGATCCCGCGCCCGTCCCAGGCACGCGCCTGCCCGCCTGCCCCGGCCGCGCCGCGCCTGCCCGGACGCGTGCCGCCCCGCCACCGTCCCGCGACGCTGCCGGCCCGGCGGGTGCGCCGCCCGGACGGCACCGCGAGCCGCCCGGTCCCGGGCCGAGACGCGCGAAGGCCGCCCCGCCGAAGCGGGGCGGCCATGGCCGGGCGTCCTCACGGACCTCCGTCGAGCGGCCTCAGGGGCCTCCGTCGAGCGGCCTCTGGGGCCTGCGTCGAGCGGCCTCTGGGGCCTTCGCCGGGCGGCCCCAGGGGCCTGCGTCGCGCGGCCTCGTACCGGGCCGCCGGGTCACTCGTGCGGAACCACCGCGACGGGCGCCTTGGCGTGGTGCAGCACCGCGTGCGCGACCGGCCCGATCCGCGCGCCGAGCGGGGTACGCCGGATGCGCCGGCCGACCACGACCAGCGACGCGTCGGCCGCGGCGTCCACCAGATGACCGCCGGCGTTGCCTATCACGGCGTCCTCGACGACCTCCACACCGGGGAACTTCTCGCGCCACGGCGCCAGGGCGGCCTTGACGGCGCCCGCCTCCTGACGGGCCAGCTCCTCGTTCAGCGCCTGGTCGGTGGCGGCCCCGTAGGCGAAGTAGGGCGGCAGGCTCCAGCCGTGCACCACGCGCAGCCGCGCCGCGCGGCGGGACGCCGACTCGAACGCGAACGCGATGACCGTCGCGTCGGGGTGCTCGTGGTCCAGCCCGAGCACGACGTCCCGGTAGGGCGTCCCGGCCGACGGGCGGCCCTCCGCGTCCGGCCGGCGCTCGTCCTCCGGGCGCGTGCCGGAACGCACCAGGACGACGGGCCGGTCGGTCTGGGCGACGACCCCGAGACCGACGGAGCCGACCAGGAACCCGGTGACGCCGCCCAGCCCACGGGAGCCGATGACCAGCGGGTCGGCTCCCTCGGAGGCCTCCAGCAGCGCCGTCGCGGGCGCCTGCGACACCTGCTCGTAGGTGATCGTCAGGCCGGGGTGGCCACGGTGCAGCTGCTCCGTCGCCTCCCGCAGGATCCGCAGTGCCCAGTGCTGGTGCGTCGAGTCCTCCGACGCCGGCTCGGCGTACCGCTGCCAGTCCCAGGCGTGCACCAGGTGCAGAGGGAGACCCCGCATCTCGGCCTCACGAGCGGCCCACTCGGCGGCCGCGAGGCTCGCGGGCGATCCGTCGAGTCCGACGGTCACGTTACGGGTCATGGCAGGACCTCCCGGTCGTACAACAAGTGTGCGGTGCTTCGATCACATGATGGCAGGGGTGATCAACACGGCGGCAGGGCCGAGCGGCCCGTGATCACGGTGGCTTTCGGCCCCCTCACCCGGAGCCGCGGACGCCCTTCAGCACCCGGAGCCGCGGACGCCCTTCAGCTCACGCCCGGTGACGATCTCCGCCTCGATCCGCACGAAGACCCCCTCTGGCAACGGCATCCAGGAGCGCGGGCCGGTCCTGGTCAGGCGCTCGTGCTCGGCGGGGTCGGTCACCACGGTGGCGCGGCCGGTGACGACCACGCTCCAGCCGGACCGGGCCTCGGCGTCGAAGTCGTCCGCCTCGAAGGCGACCACGACCCCGTCCACCGCGCGCACCAGTTCCGACGCGGCCGACGTGCGCAACAGCACGGAGAAGTCGTCGTCCAGGGAGAAGTTGACGGGCAGAACGGCGGGCAGCGCGTGGCGCGTGTACACGACACGGCCGACCGGCACCTTGGTCAGCAGGCGCAGACACTCCTGCCGGTCGAGTATGCGGAAGCCGTCCCCATCCACCATCCGGCCATGGTCTCGCCCGGACCGCACCGGCGTTTAGGGCCGGTCGGCCCTGTTTGCCGGGCCGAGCCGCACCGTCTGGGCGCGTCTGGGTGCCCTACCCGATCCGGGCGGCGGGCCGGGCCGGCGGCGGCGATCCGGCCGCGCTGAGGGGAATGCGCCAGCACAGCCGGGTGCCGCCCTCGGGCCGGCCGGCCACCTCGAAGGCGCCGCCGAGCTTCTCCGCCCGGCGCCGCATGTTGGTCAGACCGCTGCTGCGGGTGGGCCGGCCGATGCCGCGGCCGTTGTCGACGACCTCCAGCAGCAGCTCGTCCGCCGCGTGCACGGTGACCTGGACGGCGGTGGCCTGGGCGTGCCGGGCGATGTTGGACAGCGCCTCGCGCAGCACGGCGAGCAGATGCGCGGCCGTCTCGTCCGGCAGCGCGGCGTCGACCGGGCCCTCGAACGCGACCGCGGGCGCGAACCCGAGCCGGTGCTGCGCCGAGGACGTCTCGTCGATGACCTGGGCGCGCAGGCTGGCCGCCTTCTGCGTCGGCTGGTTGAGGTCGAAGATGGTGTTGCGCAGTTCCCGGATGGTGGAGTCGAGCTCGTCGATGACCCGGTTGACCCGGCCGGCGGTGTCGGCGTCGGCGCCGCGGGCGGCGATGCTCTGCAGCGCCAGACCGGCCCCGAACACCCGCTGGATGACCATGTCGTGCAGGTCGCGGGCGATGCGCTCGCGCTCGGCCATCACCTCGCGGTCGGCACGCGCCGCGGCCAGCTCGGCCTGGGCGGCGAGCTGCTGGGTGATGTCGCGCAGCACGGTGCAGAAACCGACCAGGTCGCCGTCGGGGTCGCGCATCGCGGAGACCGTGACGGCCACGTCGACCTCGGTGCCGTCGGCACGGCGCCAGCTGCTCTGGTGCGGCTCGGCGTGCTGCCGCGAACGGATCTGCTCCACCGCGGAACGGTAGGCGGCGAGCGCCGCGTCCGGCATCAGGTCGTCCACCGACCGGCCCACGACGTCCCGCTCGCTGCGGCCGAACAGCCGCTCGGCGCCCGGATTCCAGGTCTCGACGCGGTCGGCGCGGTCCACCGAGAGCATGGCGTCGTCGGAGGAGGCCACGATGGCCGCGAGCCGTGCCTCGGCCGCCCGGGCGGCCTCCAGCTCGGTGTGCAGGGCGATCAGACCCCGGTTGGTGTCCTCCAGCTCCTGGCGCAGCTCGTCGAGCAGCCGGTCACGCGTGTCCGGCTCCGGCCGCCCACCGGTCGCGTCGTCGGTCGCGTCGTCGGTGACGGCGGAGTGTGCGCCTCCGTCGGCCCGGAGGTCGCGCGGATTCTCCATGTCAGGACCGCCCTTCGCCTCCGTCACCTGCGACCCGATCATCATGCCACGCGGTCGGTGCCGCGGACCACGAGCACCGTGGCGTCGTCCGTGGGCCGGCCGAAGTCCCGCTGGACGACCGCCGCGACGATCGCCGGATGCCGCCGCGTCAGCAGCGGGTGCTCCTCCAGGTTCCAGCCGGACCGGATCCCGTCCGAGACCAGGACGAGCGTCGATTCCGGCTCCCAGGGGCAGCGCTGGATCCGGGTGCCGGGCACGGGCAGGTGGGTGCCCAGGGTGCCGGGCCGGTCCAGCAGATGGACGGACCGGGCGCCGGTGTACACCCGCCCGGTGATGTTCCCGACGGCCGCGTACGACAGCTCGCCCCGGCCGGCGTCTATCAGGCACGTGCCCAGCACACCGCCCCGGGTGCCGCGCATCGCCTCGTGCGCCTGCCGGACGAACCGTTCCAGATCGGTGACCGGCTGCCGTTCGAACGCGGTGACCGCGGCGCGCGACGCGGCGGCCGCGCCGGAACCGTGCCCCAGCCCGTCGACCACCAGCGCGGCCAGCGTCGGGCCGGGCGCGACCGTCCAGGAGTCACCCGACTCCCCGTCCCCGCCGTAGGGCACGTTGACGCCGCCGAAACGCCACCGGGCGTCCGGGCCGGACCCCGCGGTGCCCAGCCGCGCGTACACGACCGTGCCGCGCCGCGTGGAGTACCAGTCGAACTCGACCGCGTTCCGGCGTACGACCCGCAGCCCCGCGCTCAGCCCGCCACCCCGGAACGGACCCGCCTGGGCGGCCACGGCGCCGTCCGCGGCCGGCGCGAGGGCGCTGCCCGTCATCCCCGGCCCGCTGTCGACGGACAGCAGCTCGATCCCGTCCCCGGCCCTGCGCACCAGCACGTAACCGCCGGGATGGGCGTGCCGGACCAGGTTCGTGCCCAGCTCGGTCGCGACCAGCTCGGCCGTGCCCGGACGCAGCCCGGTCTGCGCGGCGGCCAGCCGGGCGACCGACCGGCGCAGCGCACCGACGTCCTCCTCGGCGGCGATCATGTGCCGCTGGTGTTCGCTCTCGCTCAGCGCCGTCGCACCCCTGTCGCCCCTACCGCTGCCATTTCACGATCACCACCGTGGTGCCCGTCCCCGGGACGGAGGTGAGGGTCATGTCGTCCACCAGCCGCCGGGCTCCCGGCAGCCCCAGCCCGAGGCTGCCCTTGGTGCTGAAACCGTCGGTCAGCGCCGCGTCGATGTCCGCGATGCCCGGACCGTCGTCGCTGAACGTGGCCCGCACCCCGCGGCGCCCCTGGCGGAACACCTGCTCCACGCTGATACGGC
The DNA here is from genome assembly GCF_044335305.1 of Streptomyces sp. NPDC020490. Lineage (NCBI taxonomy): Bacteria > Bacillati > Actinomycetota > Actinomycetes > Kitasatosporales > Streptomycetaceae > Streptomyces > Streptomyces sp. NPDC020490. The sequence continues at coordinate 121,609 of NZ_JBIRUY010000007.1, forward strand.
CGCGGCGGCCGGTGGCGTAGTTGAGGATGTTGCGGGCCAGCTCGCTGCCCGCCGTGATCAGTTTCGTGGCGTCCACCAGGTTCAGACCTGCCGCGTCGGCCTCGGCGCGCAGCACCTTGCGGACCCGGATCAGGTCGGCCTCGTGGGCGATGGCGAAGGCGTCCGCCTCGCGGCCGGTCGTGGCATCCGTCGTCACGGGCGGTCCGCACCCGAGTCGCCGCGGCGCAGCCGGCGCAGCAGCGCCAGCCCCTGCTCGGCGTTGAGCGCGGTGTCCAGGTGCCCCATGGGGACGCCCAGCTCCACCAGCGTGATGGCCACCGCGGGCTGGATCCCCACCACGGCCGCCTGCGCGCCCAGCAGCCGCACCATCGCCACGATCCGGGCGAGCACCCGGGCGATGAAGGAGTCCACCACGCTCAGCCGGCTGACGTCGATCAGCATGCCGCTCGCGGAGGTCCGCGCGACCTCCCGGGTGAGCTGCTCCTCGATCTGGATCACCGTGGTGTCGTCGAGGTCGCCCTGCAACGCCACCAGCAGCGTGTCGCCGATCTGCATGACCGGCACCACGTCCTCGGTCATCACACCTCACCCCCGGTCAGCGCACGCGCGGCCAGCTCCGCCGAGCCGGCCCGCTCGGCCAGCACCGCCAGCGCCAGCTGGAGCGCGTCCTGCAGGGTGTTGCGGGAGCGCAGCCGTCCCATGTCGATGCCCAGGTGCACCATGGACTGGGCGGTCTCGGGGCGCACCCCGCTCATGATGCTCACCGTGCCCATCAGCGCGGCCGCCTGCACCGTCTTCAGCAGGTGCTGGGCGACCTGCGTGTCGATGGTGGGCACCCCGCTGATGTCCAGGATGGCCACCTCGGCCTGGGTCTGGGCGATCTTCTCCAGCAGGCCCTCGGTCAGCCGCGTCGCCCGCAGCGTGTCCAGGGTGCCGATGATCGGCAGCGCCAGGACCTTGTCCCACACCTGGATCACCGGCGTCGACAGCTCCAGGATCTCGTCCCGCTGCCGCTGCAGCCGCTGCTCGGTCTCCCGGCGCTCGGTGACGTCCCGGATCGCGGCGGCCACCAGCCGGCCCTCGGCGGTCTCCAGCGGGCTCAGACTGATCTCGACGGGGAACTCGGTGCCGTCCCGGCGCATTCCGTACAGCTCCAGGCCCGCGCCCATCGGCCGCAGCCGCGGGTCGTGCAGGAAGCCCGTGCGGTGGCCGACGTGCCGGTCGCGGAACCGCGACGGCACCAGGACCTCGATCTCCCGGCCGACCAGTTCGTCGCGCTGGAAACCGAACAGCGCCTCGGTCTGCCGGTTGACCAGGACGATCCGCGCGTCGTCGCCGACGATCACCATGGCGTCCGGCGCCGACTCCAGCAGGCCGTGGAACAGCGACTCGGTCCGCGCGCTCTCGGTGACGTCCTGGAACGTCTTGACGAAGCCGGTCACCCTGCCGTCCGCCTCCCGCACCGGCGTCAGCGTGACCCGGGCGAGGAACCGCTCGCCGCTCTTGCGCACCCGCCAGCCCTGGAACGCCCGGCGGCCGTCCTGCCGGGCCGCGTCCAGCTCCTGCTCGACCAGTCCCGCGTCGCGGTCCTCCGAGGTGTGCAGCGTCGCCACCGACCTGCCCACGATCTCGTCGGACCCGTAACCGGTCATGGCCTGCGCGGTCCGGCTCCAGCGGACCACCTCGCCCTCGGGACCCAGCTTGATGACGGCCTGGTCGGTGACCGCGTCCAGCATCGCCTCGAGATCGCGCAGGCTGCCCTGCGGGTCCCGGTCGCCTTCCGATGACCTCGTCATTCCGGCCTGCCTCCCGCGTCCTCGGTCCCCACCGGGCACCCGCCGCGGGCGCCCCGTTCCCGGCGCGGCCGATGCTACTTGCTCCCTCGGCGAAGATCAGCACCACGGACCCCGGAAGTGATCACGGCGATTCCCGGAAAACGCACTGTGCGGGCCGAGAGTCCTCTCGGCCCGCACAGCGGATCCAGTGTCCGAGGGGGGACTTGAACCCCCACGCCCGATAAAGGGCACTAGCACCTCAAGCTAGCGCGTCTGCCATTCCGCCACCCGGACAAGGTGTGCGTCGTGCGGGTTTCCCCCGCAGCGACGAAGGAAACATTACCAGGCTTTCGAGGGCCCCTGATCACCCCCCGTCCCCGCGTGAACGGCGTGTGACGGGCCGGGCCCGGTCTTGGGGCCGGGCGGCCGGCGGGGGGAGGATGAGGGGACCACCAGCAGTGACAGCGGGAGGAAGCAGCGTGAGCGAGACGGACACGACCGGCGGCGTCACCGGTCAGGACGAGGTCGTGGACCTCTGCCGCGAGCTGATCCAGATCGACACCAGCAACTACGGCGACCACTCGGGGCCGGGCGAGCGCGCGGCGGCGGAGTACGTCGCGGAGAAGCTCGCCGAAGTGGGTCTGGAACCGCGGATCTTCGAGTCGCATCCGGGACGCGCCTCCACGGTCGCCCGGATCGAGGGCGAGGACCCCTCCCGGCCCGCGCTGCTCATCCACGGCCACCTCGACGTCGTACCGGCCAACGCGGCCGACTGGACGTACGACCCCTTCTCCGGCGAGGTCGAGGACGGGTGCGTGTGGGGACGCGGCGCCGTCGACATGAAGGACATGGACGCGATGACCCTGGCGGTCGTCCGCGACCGGCTGCGCAGCGGGCGCAGGCCCCCGCGGGACATCGTGCTCGCCTTCCTGGCGGACGAGGAGGCGGGCGGCACGTACGGCGCCCGGTACCTCGTCGACCACCACCCGGACCTGTTCGAGGGCGTGACCGAGGCGATCAGCGAGGTGGGCGGCTTCTCGTTCACCGTCAGCGAGCAGCGGCGGCTGTACCTGATCCAGACGGCCGAGAAGGGCATGCACTGGATGAAGCTGACCGTGGCGGGCACCGCCGGGCACGGGTCGATGATCCACCGGGACAACGCCATCACCGAGCTGTCGGAGGCGGTCGCCCGGCTGGGACGGCACAAGTTCCCGGTGCGGGTGACCAAGACGACCCGGGCCTTCCTCGACGAGCTCGGCGACGCGCTCGGCACCGAACTCGACCCGGAGGACATGGAGTCGACCCTCGCCCGGCTCGGCGGCATCGCCAAGCTCATCGGCGCGAGCCTCAGCAACACCGCCAACCCCACGCAGCTGGGCGCCGGCTACAAGGTCAACGTCATCCCGGGCGAGGCCACCGCGCACGTCGACGGGCGGTTCCTGCCGGGGTACGAGGAGGAGTTCCTCGCCGACCTCGACCGGATCCTCGGGCCGAAGGTGCGGCGCGAGGACGTGCACGCCGACAAGGCCGTGGAGACCTCCTTCGACGGGGCGCTCGTGGAGGCCATGCAGTCCTCGCTGCTGGCCGAGGACCCGGCCGCGAAGGCCATCCCCTTCATGCTCTCCGCCGGCACCGACGCCAAGTCCTTCGACGACCTGGGCATCCGCGGCTTCGGCTTCGTGCCGCTGAAGCTGCCGCCGGAACTGGACTTCGCGGGCATGTTCCACGGGGTCGACGAGCGGGTGCCGGTGGAGGGACTGAAGTTCGGTGTGCGTGTCCTGGACCGTTTCATCGACGCGTCGTGATCTCCTTTATTCGGCCGCGCGTGCGGCCGTGACTGAGAAGAGTGAATGCGACCATAAGCTGGTAGCTCCATTCACGCCTCCTCGTTACAGGTGATGCGATCCGCTGCTTGGGATCGCATTGCCAACCAGGAGGAATAATGATCAAGAAGGTCGTCGCTGCTGCGGCTGCCACCGGTGGTCTGGTTCTCGCGGGTGCGGGCCTGGCTGTCGCCGACTCGGGCGCTCAGGGTGCCGCCGTGCACTCCCCGGGTGTCGCGTCCGGCAACGTCATCCAGGCGCCCGTTCACACCCAGGTGAACCTCTGCGGCAACACGGTCTCCGTGATCGGGCTGCTGAACCCTGCCTTCGGCAACTTCTGCATCAACAAGTGATGCCGGCCCGCTGAGGGTCGTTTTCACGCCCGTCGGCTCCGGAGCGTGCGCCATGCGCTCCGGAGCCGACCGGCCTTTGGTGCAGCTGGTTCCAGGTCAGATTTTCGAAGGCAGGGGAGGATTCAGGAATGCGACAGGCCACTCGTAAGGGCTTGATGACCGTGGCGGCCGCGACCGGCGTGATCGCCGCCGCGAGCGGATACGCGCACGCCGACGCGGGCGCGAGCGGCGCCACGTCCGACTCGCCCGGCGTGCTGTCGGGCAACACGGTGCAGGCGCCGGTGCACGTGCCGATCAACGCGTGCGGCAACACGATCAACGTCGTCGGGCTGCTCAACCCGGCGATCGGCAACACATGCGTCAACCAGGGCGGCGGCAGCGGCTCATCGGGCGGGTACGGCGACTCCGGAGGGCACGGCGGCTCCGGGGGCGCGCAGGCCGGCGGGCACACCGGCGGCTCGCCCGGCGTCGGCTCGGGCAACCACGTCCAGGCCCCGATCGACGTGCCGGTCAACGCCTGCGGCAACATCGTCGACATCGTCGGCCTCGGCAACGCCGCCGCCGGCAACAGCTGCGGCAACGGCGGCGGCCACCACCACACGCCTCCGGGCGGCGGCCACCAGACGCCCCCGCCCGGGCAGCCGGAGCACCCGGGCCACCCCGGCGGTCCCGAGCACCCGGGTCACCCCGGCGGTCCCGAGCAGCCGGGCCACCCCGGCGGCCACACGCCGCCCACCAGGGGCGGCCAGACGCCCGGCGGCTCCTCGCACGTCAACCACCCGGGCACCCGGTCGCTCACCCCGCCCGGGGGCGGCGCACAGCTCGCCCACACGGGAAGCGGCCTCCCGCTGGGCATCACCCTCCCGGTCGGCGCGGGCGCGCTGCTGGCCGGCACGGTGCTCTACCGCAAGGCCCGCGCCTGGGCGTAACCGTTCGCACGCACGAAACGGAGCGGGCCCCGCCTCGGCGGGGCCCGCTCCGTTTCGTCGTCGCCCGAACTCACCACGTGGCGCGCACCTGGCGGATGATCCGCCGACGCAACCGCACCCTGCGGCTGCCGTCGCGCATCAGGCTCAGACGGTCCAACTCCCAGTGACCGTACTCGGCATGGTCCGTCAGCAGACGTGTGGCGTCCTTGCGGGAGACCCCGCGCGGCACGTACACGTCGACAAATTCGTATTCCGGCATCGCATCTATTGTGCGGGCTGGGGGCTCGTACGGATAGCGTCTGCACTATGTCTGATGCTGCGCAGCCCACCGCTGCAGAGGTACGCGCCGCGGCCGAGGCGGTCAAGACCGCGCTCGACCGCCACCTGGCCGCGGTCGAACGCCGGTCGGGGGAGGACGACCCGGCCGTCTACGAGGCGTTCAACCAGCTGGCGGCGGCCGCCGAGGCGTACGACGAGCTGCTCTACGACCGGTACGACGAGGTCACGCCCTTCGAGATCCCCGGCGCGGAGGACACGCCGCCGTACACGGGTCCCGAGGAACCGAACGCGCTGAGCGTGCTGATCCGCCGCGACTACGCCGTGGTGGAGCCGCAGCGGCTGCTGGCCCAGGCGCAGCGGATCGAGGCCGCCGACGACGAGGCGGACGGGGCGGAGGTCTCCGCGTCGGTGCACGGTGCGCTGGGCATCCTGTTCGGCGAGTTCGAACCGGACGAGATCGCCTCACGGCACAAGGAGTTCGGCCTCGAGGAGGGCGACTCCACGCTGTGGGTGACGGCCGCGGACGATCCGGCCGAGCCCGGCGAATGGCTGGAGGCGCCCTTCGACCAGGTCGACCCGCAGCGGGTGGTCTGCCGCTTCGACGTCAGCGCCGTCTTCGACGACGACGTCGAAGACATCGAAGACGCCGAGGACGTCGACGATATTGAGGACATCGAGGACATCGAGGACATCGACGAGGAGGTCGATGTCGAGGCGGACCAGGATCTCGACGACGAACTCGACACAGACCTGGACGAGGACGAGGACGACGAGGGCGAGGACGAGGCGGGCGACGACCTGGAGCGGCTGGACGCGGACCGCTGACGCTCCGGCCGTGCCGGCCGCGGGGCCCCGGGGTGTCGCACCCCGGGGCCCCGTCGTCGAGCGGTCGCCGTCAGCCGGTCGCCGGCAGCTGCGCCCGCAGCAGCACGGGCAGCCGGGTCGTGCGCGGCTTCGCCGGGACCTCGGCCACCGCACGGGGCAGCGCCTGATCCACACCGTGCACCACGGACAGGTGTCGTTCCGCCCGGCCGAACGCCGTGTACACCCACGGGCGGCTGAGCGAGTGCGCCGCGTCACCCGGCAGTACCACGACCACGGCCGGCCAGCGGTTGCCCACGGCCTGGTGCGCCGTCAGCGCCCACCCGTGCCGTACGGACTGGTCCACCCGCTCCTTCGGTACGACGACGGAAGCGCCCCCGCACGACAGGTGCAGCCCGTCGGCGTCGGCCTTCACCACCTGGCCGGGCAGCGTCCGCCCCGGGGCGGGGGAGTAGGCGACCCGGTCGCCGGGGTCGAAGCCGCCGAAGCGGCCGGGGCCGGGGTTGAGCCGCTCCTTCAGAGCGGCGTTCAGCGCGCGCGTGCCGGCCGCGCCGCCGTGGCCCGGGGTGATCACCTGGGTCTGTTCGGGCGGGACGCCGATCGCGCGGGGCACCGAGTCGGCGACGAGCTGCACGGTCCGGTGCACGGCCTCGCCGGCGTCCCGCACCGGGACGATCACGACCTCCTTGCCCGGGGCGTCGACCTTGTTCAGCTCGCCGACGCCGATACCGGAGACCAGTTCGCCCAGCGGGCCGGAGTCCGGCACCCGGGAAGCCACCTGCGGGCAGGCCCGCGCCGCCAGCAGGTCCGCGAAGACCCGCCCGGGCCCCGCCGACCACAGCACCGCGGGGTCGCCGGCCAGCACCAGCCGTGCCCCGTCGGGCAGCGACTCCACGAGCAGGGCCGCCGCCTCGACGTCCAGCTGGGGTGCGTCGAGCACGACGAGCAGGTCCAGGTCCAGCGCCCCTTCCGCGTCCCGGCCGGGCCCCTCGGCCCCGGACAGCAGCCCGGCGACGGTGGCGACACGGGGCGCGGCGGTCGGGGCGGTGTCCGTGGCGGTGTCCGTGGGGGAGCCGTCGGACCGGGACGCGCCGGTCGATGACGTGCCGGTCCACGACGTGACGAAACGGTCGCGGCCGAGCGGGGTGTGCGTGGCGGCCCAGGCCCGCAGCCCGAGCCCGTCCGCCGCGCGCAGCAGGGCTGTGAGGTCCGCCAGGGACGCCTCCCCGCCGGTGTGCAGCACCAGACCGTGGGCGCCGGCCGCCCGGACCAGTTCGGCGGCGGAGCCGCGGACCGCCGTCGCGGCCTCCTCCCAGCGCTCGGCCGGACCGCCCTCCTTCGGCACCGAGTCGATCAGCCGGGCCAGGCCGTCGGCGAGGCTCTCCTCCGCGAGCGCGTACCGTTCCAGGCCGACCAGGACGCGCACGGGACGCTCCTCGCCCTCCTCCGGCTCCGGCGCGGCCGGGTCGAGGGCGTCCTGGAAGACCAGTGCCTCGCCCTCGGCGACGGCGCTGTGCACGGCCTCCTCGGCGTCGGGTACGCCCCGCTGGGCGAGGGCCGCGACGAGCGCCGGCATCTCCAGGGCCGTGTGCCCGGCCAGGGCCGCCTGCTCCAGCAGCCAGCCGGTGACCGCGCGGCCCCGCCGCTCGTCGTCCGGGCCGCACTCCGCGCCCAGCAGCGCACGGGCGAAGCCGTCGGCCTGCTCGGGCCGCACCCCGGCGACCCGCAGCAGCTGCCAGGGGTCGGCCCGCAGACGCTCCTCCGCGCCCTCGCCGAGGGCCGTGGCGACCTGCGGTGCGAGCGTGTCCGGCGCGCCGCCGTCGGTCAGCACCCGCCGCACCGCGGCGACCGTCTCCGGTGCGGGGGACGAGGGTGCCGGGGCCGCCTCCGTCGGCTGCGGGCGCGGTGTCGGCTCGGGTGCGGGGCGGCGCCTGGCGGGTGCCGGTTCGGCGAAGACGGGGGCCACGGGCTGCCGGCCGCTCTCCACGGCCCGGACGGCCGCGAGCAGGTCGGCGGCCTTCCCGCTGAGCTTGGCGCCGGCCGCGATCGGCTCGCTCTTGGCCGCCTTGCGCCGCTCGATCCGCTCCCGCTCGATCCGCTGCGCCGCCAACTCGGCCTCGGCCTCGGACACCCGACCAACGGCCTCCCCCTCACCCCCGGCCTCGGCGGCGTCCACGGCCTCCGCACCGCCCTCGGCTTCCGCGGTGTCCCCAGCTTCGGCGTCCCCGGTCTTCGTGGCGTCCCGGCTCTCCGCCGGGTTGCGGCCCGCGGCGCTTTCCGTCTCCGTCCCGTCCCGGCCCTCGGCCTCTCCGGCCTCGGCGGCGCCTCCGGCTTCCGCGGTGTCCCCAGCTTCGGCGTCCCCGGTCTTCGCGGCGTCCCGGCCCTCCGCCGGGTTGCGGCTCTCAGCGCCCCCTGTCTCCGCCGCGTCCTGGCCCCCGGCCTCCCCGGCCTCCGCGGCGCCCCCCGTCTCCGCGGCGCCCCCCGCCTCCGCCGCGTCCCGGCCCGCAGGCTCCCCGGTCTCCCCGGCGACGGTCTCCCCGGTGTCCACGGGCTCCCGGGTATCGTCCTCGGCCGCGGCGTCCGGGGTCCCCGGCTCGGTGTCGTCCGTGGTCTCGGGGTCCGTGCTCACAGCGTGCTCCAGTCGTGATCGGGATAGCGGTGCACGGGCGCCGACACGTCGTCGAGCGCCCGGCAGATCTCGTCAGGAAGACTAAGGGCCTCCACTGACAACGCCGCCGTGAGCTGCTGCGCGTTGCGCGCGCCGATGACGGGCGCGGTCACCCCCGGCCGGTCGCGGATCCAGGCGAGGGCGACCTGCAGGGGCGTCACCGCCAGCCCGTCCGCCGCGGTCTGCACGGCGTCGACGATCCGGCTCGCCGTGTCGTCGAGGTACGGCGCGACGAACGGCGCCAGATGCTCCGAGGCGGCCCGCGAGTCCGGGGGCGTGCTGGTGCGGTACTTGCCGGTGAGGACCCCGCGGCCCAGCGGCGAGGAGGGCAGCAGGCCGATGCCCAGGTCCAGCGCGGCCGGCAGCACCTCCCGCTCGACGCCGCGCTGCAGCAGCGAGTACTCCAGCTGGGTGCTGGCCAGCCGAGTCCGCGTGCCCGGCGCCGCGAGCTGCCAGGTCGCGGCCTTGGCCAGCTGCCAGCCGCAGAAGTTGGAGACGCCGACATAGCGGGCACGGCCGCTGCTGACCGCCAGGTCGAGGGCCTGCAAGGTCTCCTCCAGCGGGGTGCAGGGGTCGAAGGCGTGGACGTGCCACACGTCGACGTACTCCGTCCCCAGCCGCGCGAGCGAGGCGTCCAGCGCGGCGAGCAGGTGCCCGCGCGAGCCGTCGAAGCGCCGGTCGGGGTCCGGGACGCTGCCCGCCTTGGTCGAGATGACCAGGTCCCGCCGCGGCACCAGGCCTTCCATGAGGCGTCCGAGCAGGTACTCGGCCTCTCCGTCGCCGTACACGTCCGCGGTGTCGACGAGGTTCCCGCCCGCCTCCCAGAACGTTTTCAAGAGGTCCGCGGCGTCGTGCTCGTCGGTGTCCCTGCCCCAGGTGAGGGTGCCGAGTCCGATGCGGGACACGCGAAGGCCGGTGCGGCCGAGATGCCTCTGCTCCATGAACGCCGAGATTACTGGCCGGAACCTGCCGTGTGGGGGCCTGTGGACAACCAGTTTTCCCAGCCGTCACCCGCGCCGCCGCCGGGTCCGTAACGGCTGGTCGCGCGGCGTGTGCGCGACATGACTGCCCACTGCGGCGCCGCCCGCGCTAGGGTCTGCCGCACAGGGACGTTACTGATCGGTAAGGGGATCGGCCATGAAGCTCGGGATCAACCTCGGCTACTGGGGCGCCGGAATGGACGCGGACAACCTGGCGGTCGCCCAGGAGGCCGACCGGCTCGGGTACGCGGTGTGCTGGGCCGCCGAGGCCTACGGGTCGGACGCCGCCACCGTGCTCACCTGGGTCGCCGCCCAGACCGAGCGGATCGACGTCGGCTCGGCCATCTTCCAGATCCCGGCCCGCCAGCCGGCCATGACCGCGATGACCGCGGCCACCCTCGACTCGCTCTCCGGCGGCCGCTTCCGTCTCGGCCTCGGTGTCTCCGGGCCGCAGGTCTCCGAGGGCTGGTACGGCGTGAAGTTCGACAAGCCGCTGGCCCGCACCCGTGAGTACGTGGAGATCGTGCGCAAGGCGATGTCGCGCGAGCGGCTGACGTACGACGGCGAGCACTGGACGCTGCCGCTGCCCGGCGGCCCGGGCAAGCCGATCAAGCTGACCGTGCACCCGCAGCGCGAGCACATCCCGCTGTACATCGCCGCGATCGGCCCGAAGAACCTGGAGCAGACCGGCGAGATCGCGGACGGCGTGCTGCTGATCTTCCCCGCCGCGGAGCACCTGGAGGAGACCGCGATCCGGTACCTGCGGGCCGGCCGGGAGAAGGCGGGCAAGACGCTCGAGGGCTTCGACGTCTGCCCCACCCTCCCGCTCGCCGTCGGCGACGACAAGGACGTCACCGCGCTCGCCGACACCTTCCGCCCGTACACGGCGCTGTACGTCGGCGGCATGGGCAGCCGCAAGCAGAACTTCTACAACCAGCTCGCCTGCCGCATGGGGTACGAGAAGGAGGCCGCCGAGATCCAGGACAAGTACCTCTCCGGCGACAAGCAGGGCGCCGCGGCCGCGATCCCGCACGACCTGATCGACAAGACGACGCTGCTCGGCTCCGTGGACCGCATCGCGGACCGGATGCGGCAGTACGCGGAGGCGGGGGTCACCACCCTGACGCTCGCCCCGGCCGGCTTCACCCTCGACGAGCGGCTCGCCTCGCTCCGCGCCGGCACCGAGGCCCTGGAGCGCGCCGGACTGGCGTGACCCGGGCCGCGCGAGACGCCCGTGACCCGGGCCGCGCGAGACGCTCGTGACGCGGGCTGCGCGAGACGCTCGTGACGCGGGCCGCGCGAGACGCCCGTGACGCGGGCCGCGCGAGACGCCCGTGACACGGGCCGCGTGAGGCGCGCGTGACACGGGCCGCCGTGAGGTGCGTGGCACAGGGCGCCGGGGCGGGCGCGCGTGGCACAGGGCGCGCGCCCCGCAGGCCGGTCTTCCGCGGCCGTGGTGGGGGCTCGGGGGTCTTCCCCGCCACGGCCGTCACGGGGAACAACGCGTCACGGTCCGCGCGGTTACGGCGCCGGGACACGCCGAGCGTCAGTCTTTCGGCGCAGTCGTCCACCACAGCTGTTGCGGCACGCATCCCCCCGCATTTGACTCGGTCTGTGCGGGGGTCCTGCGGAGTCCTGCAGAGAGGTGGTCAGATGCTTTCCGCCAAGAGCCTGTTCCAGGAGATCCTCGACAACGACGAGTCCTTCGCCCTGTTCTGCTCCATCGCCGCCAGCGGCGAGTCCCAGGGCGGCTGGGAGAACGCCCGCATCGCCGCGCTCGTCCCGCGGAGCGAACGCGACCTCGCCCCCAAGATCACCCGGCACGGCGCCGACGAGGACAAGCACGGCCGCATCTTCACCGCGCTGATGAGGAAGCGCGGCCTGGCCCCCGTCCCCGTCCCGCCCGAGACCGACTACACGATGCTCCTGGAGAAGCACGGCATCGGCCTCGCCCACGCCAGGCTCACCCAGGACGAGCCGCTCACCGTGCGGGAAATCGTCACCTACCTCGCCCACAGCCGGGTCACCGAGCAGCGCGCCTCCGAGCAGATGGAGCTGCTGCGCAAGCACTTCGCCGACCACCCCGGCATCGGCCGCGCGGTGCGGATGATCTCGGACGACGAGGACAACCACCTCGCCTACTGCCATGAGGAACTGCTCCGCCTCGCCTACGCCGGCCACGGCCGCGACATCCAGCGGACGCTGCGGGAGTGCGCGCTCGCCGAGATCCGCATCTACCGGGACGTCAGCCTCGCGGTGATGGACCACATGGGTCGCATCCTCGGCTGGCCGAAGCCGAAGTCCGCGGTGCTCGCGGCCGGCATCCACGCCGTGTACGCGTACGAACGGCTGGTGGGCTGGCGCCGGATGGTGACCCTGAGGGCGCCCGAGCGGCGCGACGCGCTGGGCGGCCCCGCGACGACCGCCCCCGAGTTCGCCTGACCGGCCGGAACCCGCGCGGCCCGACCGGCCGGGCCCGCGCACCCTAGAGCCACCCCCGGTGCTTGAAGAGGCGGTAGAGCCCCACCTCCAGGGCCGCCATCACCAGGATCACGGCCGGATACGACCACACCCAGCGCAGCTCCGGCATGTGGTCGAAGTTCATGCCGTAGATCCCCGCGATCATCGTCGGGACCGCGGCCATGGCCGCCCACGCAGAGATCTGGCGCATGTCGTCGTTCTGCCGCACGCTCATCTGCGCCAGGTGCGCCGAAAGGATGTCCGACACCAGCCGGTCCAGGCCCTCCACCGACTCGTTCACGCGCGTGAGGTGGTCGCTCACGTCCCGGAAGAAGGGCCGCGCCCGCTCGTCGACGTAGGGCACCGCCGCGCCGAACGGACCGGAGCCCGCCAGCCGGTTCAGCGGCAGCGCCAGCGGGCCGGTCGCCCGCCGGAACTCCAGGATCTGCCGCCTGAAGTCGTAGATGCGCGAGGCCGTGTGGCGCGATCCGCCGCCGTCCGGGGAGAAGACCTCCGCCTCCAGCTCCTCCAGATCGGTCTGCAGCTCCGTCGCCACGTCCAGGTAGTGGTCGACGACGGCGTCCGCGATCGCGTACAGCACCGCCGTCGGGCCCCGGCCCAGCATCTCCGGCTCGTGCTCCAGCCGGCGCCGTACGGCACCCAGCGGGGAGCCCTCGCCGTGACGGACGGTCACCACGAAGTGGTCGCCGAGGAAGACCATGACCTCACCGGTGGAGACCCGGTCGCTCTCGGCCTCGTACACGACCGGCTTGAGCACCGCGAACAGGGAGTCGTCGTACATCTCCAGCTTGGGCCGCTGATGGGCCTTCAGGGCGTCCTCGACCGCCAGCGGGTGCAGCGCGAACTCCTCGGTGACCAGGGAGAACTCCTTCTCCGACGGCTCGTGCAGCCCGATCCAGACGAACCCGCCCGTGGCACGCACCTCCTCCAGGGCGTCGGAGAAGTCCTCGGGGCCCTCCTTGCGGTGCCCGTCGCGGTAGATGGCGCAGTCGACGATCACAGAGTGTCTTCTCCCGTCTCCCCGGGCCCGCCCCGGGCGGGCCTGCGCCTACCCTGGGCCGCATGCCCACGCTGATCCTGGTCCGGCACGGACGTTCCACCGCCAACACCGAGGGACTGCTCGCCGGGTGGACGCCCGGTGTCGCCCTCGACGAACGCGGCGCCGCGCAGGCCGCCGCGCTGCCCGGACGGCTCGCCGAGCTGCCCCTGTCCGAAGTGGTGAGCAGCCCGCTGCAGCGCTGCCGGGAAACCCTCCGGCCGCTGCTTCAGGCCCGTCCCGAGCTCACCGTCCACACCGACGAGCGGATCGGCGAGTGCCACTACGGCGACTGGTCCGGCCGCAAACTCGCCGAGCTCAATGACGAGCCGCTGATGGAGGTCGTGCAGGCGCACCCGAGCGCCGCCGCGTTCCCCGGCGGCGAGTCCATGCGCGCGATGCAGACGCGCGCCGCCGAAGCGGTGCGCGAATGGAACGCGCGCGTGGAACGCGACCACGGACCCGACGCCGTCTACCTCATGTGCTCGCACGGCGACATCATCAAGTCGCTCGTCGCGGACGCGCTCGGACTTCATCTCGACCTCTTCCAGAGGATTTCCGTTGAACCGTGTTCCATCACCGCGATCCGTTACACCCGTCTGAGGCCGTTCCTCGTCCGCCTCGGCGACACCGGCGACTTCACGTCCCTGGTGCCGCGCGAGGAGCCGCCGGCCGACGACGCTCCGGTCGGGGGCGGTGCGGGCGCACCGTGATCGTCGGGCGCAGTAGGGTGAAGCGGTCGTGACAGCGCCGCACCCGCCCGCAGCCGTGCGGCTCGTGCCGCGGCCGGTCCCCAAGCCGATCCAGATCCAGGAGACAGGACGTGTCCCGTCAGGTGTTCCTCTACGACCCGCCGGACCGTTTCGTGGCCGGTACGGTCGGACTGCCCGGGCGCCGTACGTTCTTCCTCCAGGCCACCGCCGGCCCCCGGACGACCAGCGTGGCCCTGGAGAAGACCCAGGTGGCCGCCCTCGCGGAGCGGATGGACGAACTGCTCGACGAAGTCGTGCGCCGCAGCGGCGGCAGCGCCGCGGTCCCGGCCGTGGCGCCGGCCGAGGTGGCCGACACCGCCCCCCTCGACACCCCGATCGAGGAGGAGTTCCGGGTCGGCACCATGGCCCTCGCCTGGGACGGCGAGGAACAGCGCATGATCGTCGAGGCGCAGGCCCTCGTGGAACTCGACGCGGAGTCCGAGGAGGACCTCGCCGAGGCCGAGGAGCGGCTGCTGCAGGACGAGGAGAACGGGCCCCCGATGCTGCGGGTCCGGCTGACCGGCGCGCAGGCCAGAGCCTTCGCCAAACGCGCCCTCGACGTCGTCAACGCCGGGCGGCCGCCGTGCCCGCTGTGCAGCCTCCCGCTCGACCCGGAAGGACACGTATGTCCGCGCCAGAACGGATACCGCCGCGGAGCGTGACCGCGGCCGAGCTGCTCAGCCGCGGTGAGCTGACGGTGCGCGGGCAGATCCGGGACGCCTCCAACGCCGTGCTGTACTGCTCCGTCACCCACGAGGGCCAGGAGGCCTTCTGCGTGTACAAGCCGGTCCGCGGGGAGCGCCCGCTGTGGGACTTCCCCGACGGCACCCTGGCCCAGCGCGAGGTGGCCGCCTACGAGGTGTCCGAGGCCACCGGCTGGGGCCTGGTGCCGACCACCGTGCTGCGCGACGGTCCCTTCGGCGAGGGCATGTGCCAGCTGTGGATCGAGGGCGAGCCCGGAGACGGGCTGCTGGCCCTGGTGGACGGCGAGGAGCCGGAGGACGGCTGGAAGGCCATCGGCTTCGCGGAGGCCGAGGACGGCAGGGCCGCCCTGCTCGTGCACGCCGACGACGAGCGCCTGCGGCGGCTGGCCGTCCTCGACGCGGTCATCAACAACGCCGACCGCAAGGGCGGCCACCTGCTGCCCGCCGCCGGGGGCCGCCTCTACGGCATCGACCACGGGGTGACCTTCAACACCGAGAACAAGCTGCGCACGCTGCTGTGGGGCTGGGCGGGCGAGCCGCTGACCCCGGAGGCGCTCGACGTCCTGGCGAACCTGCGGGAGGCCCTGGACGGCGCCGGGACGCTGGCGCGGAAGCTGGCCGTGCTGATCACCCCCGCCGAGCTGGACGCCACACGCGCGCGCGTGGACGCCCTCCTGGAGTCGGGCCGGCACCCGGAGCCGAGCGGGGAGTGGCCGGCCATTCCGTGGCCGCCCGTCTGACAGCACACCGGCCGACAACGCGCAAGAGCGCCTTGCCGGCCATCCGGTCCGGTCCGGTTCGTAGGCGGAACATCCGTCCGGTTAGGCTCATGTCATGCATGCCTGGCCCGCTTCCGAGGTCCCCGCCCTGCCTGGTCAGGGCCGCGACCTGAGGATCCACGACACCGCGACCGGCGGCCTCGTCACCCTCGACCCCGGTCCCGTCGCCCGTATCTACGTCTGCGGCATCACTCCGTACGACGCGACCCACATGGGTCACGCGGCGACCTACAACGCGTTCGACCTCGTGCAGCGCGTGTGGCTCGACACCAAGCGGCAGGTCCACTACGTCCAGAACGTCACCGACGTCGACGACCCGCTGCTGGAGCGGGCGCAGCGCGACGGACTCGACTGGGTCGCCCTCGCCGAGCGGGAGACGGCGCTCTTCCGCGAGGACATGGCCGCCCTGCGGATGCTCCCGCCGCGGCACTACATAGGCGCCGTCGAGGCCATACCGGGCATCGTGCCCCTGGTGGAGCGGCTGCGCGAGCTCGGCGCCGCCTACGACCTCGAGGGCGACATCTACTTCTCCGTCGAGTCCGACCCCCACTTCGGCGAGGTCTCCCGGCTCGACGCGGCCGCCATGCGGCTGCTGTCCGCCGAGCGCGGCGGCGACCCCGACCGGCCCGGCAAGAAGAACCCGCTCGACCCGATCCTGTGGATGGCCGCCCGTGACGGCGAGCCGAGCTGGGACGGCGGCTCCCTCGGGCCCGGCCGGCCCGGCTGGCACATCGAGTGCGTCGCCATCGCCCTCGACCACCTCGGCATGGGCTTCGACGTCCAGGGCGGCGGCTCCGACCTCGCCTTCCCGCACCACGAGATGGGTGCCTCCCACGCCCAGGTGCTGACCGGCGAGTTCCCGATGGCCAAGGCCTACGTCCACGCCGGCATGGTCGCCCTCGACGGCGAGAAGATGTCCAAGTCCAAGGGCAACCTGGTCTTCGTCTCGCAGCTGCGCCGGGACGGGGTCGACCCCGCCGCCGTCCGGCTCGCGCTGCTCGCCCACCACTACCGGTCCGACTGGGAGTGGACCGACCAGGTGCTCCAGGACGCCGTGGCCCGGCTCGGGCGCTGGCGGGCCGCCGTGTCCCGGCCCGACGGCCCGCCCGCCGACGCCCTCGTCGAGGAGATCCGCGACGCCCTCGCCGACGACCTCGACGCCCCGTCCGCGCTCGCCGCGGTGGACCGCTGGGTGGCCCGGCAGGAGCGGGAGGGCGGCACCGACACCGGCGCCCCCGGCATCGTGTCGCGTGCCGTGGACGCCCTGATGGGCGTGGCGCTGTAACGACGACGGGCCACACGCCGACGAGACGCCGACGAGCCCGGCGGCCGGTTCCCCAGGGACCGTGCCGACGGGCTCGCCGGGCGTCCGCCGGCGATCCTCGTCGGCCGCAATCCCGGCAAATCGCTGCGCGGCACGGGGGCCACGTGATGGGGTGAGGGCGTCTGTTGACCGTTCGGCCGGCCCAGGACCTGTTGCGAAAGTCCCGCCGGCCCCTGGCAGAAGGACGCACCGTGGCACCCACCGAACGTTCCTTCGCACGTCGAAGACTCCTCACCGGCGCGGCCGCCCTCACGGGAGCGACACTCCTCGGCCCCACCGCGCACGCGGCCGAGAACGGCCGCGGCGCCTGGCCGGACCGCTTCTCCCTGCCGCAGGGCTTCCAGCCCGAGGGCATCACCATCGGCTCCCGCCCCTACGCCTGGTTCGGCTCGCTCGCGAGCGGCGACGTCTACCGCGCGAGCCTCGCCACCGGCCGCGGCGCGGTGATCGCCAAGGGCCTCGGCGCGGACCACCCCACCGTCGGCCTCAAGATCGGCCCCCGCGGCAGGCTCTTCCTGAGCGGCGGCGTCAGCGGCGAACTGCGCATCGTCGACGCCCGCTCGGGCGAGACCGAGAAGGTGTACGACGTCGACGGCCTGTTCGTGAACGACGTGATCCTCACGCCGGACGCCGCCTGGTTCACCGACTCCTACCGGGCCGTGCTGTACAAGCTGCTCCTCGACCGGCACGGCGCGCCGGGCGCCGTCGAGACCGTGCCGCTCACCGGCGACTGGGTCCAGGGCGCCGACTTCACCGCCAACGGCATCGAACGCACCCCGGACGGCAGCGCGCTGCTCGTGGTCAACACCGTCGCGGACGGCGGCGGCCTGATGCGCGTCGAGCCCCGCACCGGCGTGGCCCGCGCCGTCGACCTCGGCGCGGCGAGACTCCCGAACGGCGACGGCCTGCTGCTCCTGGGCAGGACCCTCTACGCCGTCCAGCAGCAGCAGAACGCGATCGACGTCTTCCGGCTGGACGCGGCCGGCACCCGGGGCACGGCCATCGCCCGCATCACCGACCCGCGCTTCCGCATCCCCACCACGGTCGCGGCGTGGGGCGACCGCCTGTACCTGCCCAACGCCCGCTTCGACGTGGAGCCGGCACCGGACACCGAGTACGACGCGGTGGCGGTGCGGCAGGTGTAGGACACCCGGCCGGGCACGACGAGGGCGGTGCGCGTCGCACGCACCGCCCTCACCGTTCGGTTCTGCTCGGTCTCGTCGGCCCTGTCGGTCCCGTCGGTCCCGTCGGTCCTGCCGTCCGGTTCTCCCGGTCAGTCCTCCGAGGAGTCCCCGTCGTCCCGGTCCGCGTCCGCGTCCGCGTCGGTTTCGGTGTCGGCGTCCGTCCCGGCCTCCGGCTTCGGCGGCTTCGGCGACTTCGTGCGGCCGCCGGGCCGCTCCCGCCGGTAGGAGGCGCCGTCGCCGCCGTCCGCCCCGGCGGGGCCCGCCCCGTCCCTGCGCCGCAGGTAGCGCTCGAACTCGCGGGCGATCGCCTCGCCCGACGCCTCCGGCAGCTCCGCGGTGTCCCGGGCCTCCTCCAGCGTCTGGACGTACTCGGCGACCTCGCTGTCCTCGGCGGCCAGCTGGTCCACGCCGACCTGCCAGGCGCGTGCGTCCTCGGGCAGCTCGCCCAGCGGGATGCGCACGTCGATCAGGTCCTCGAGACGGTTGAGCAGGGCCAGCGTCGCCTTCGGGTTCGGCGGCTGCGAGACGTAGTGCGGCACCGCGGCCCACAGGCTCACCGCGGGCACGCCCGCGTGCGTGCACGCTTCCTGCAGCACACCGACGATGCCCGTCGGACCCTCGTACTTGGTCTCCTCCAGGTCCATGCGGCGGGCGAGGTCCGGATCGGACGTGGTCCCGCTGATCGGGACCGGACGCGTGTGCGGGGTGTCGCCGAGCAGGGCGCCCAGGATGACCACGAGCTCCACGCCCAGTTCGTGCGCGAAGCCCAGCAGTTCGTTGCAGAACGAGCGCCAGCGCATCGACGGCTCGATGCCCCGCACGAGCACCAGATCGCGCGGCTTCTCACCGCCGACGCGGACGACGGACAGTCTCGTCGTCGGCCACGTGATCTTGCGCACTCCGGCGTCCATCCACACCGTGGGCCGGTTCACCTGGAAGTCGTAGTAGTCCTCGGCGTCCAGCGCCGCGAACACCTCGCCCTTCCACTCCCTGTCCAGGTGCGCGACCGCGGTGGAAGCGGCGTCGCCGGCATCGTTCCAGCCCTCGAACGCGGCCACCATGACCGGGTCGATCAGCTCGGGTACCCCCTCGAGCTCGATCACCCAGTGCCTCCTTCCGACGTGCCCTCGCCTGACCACCCAACCTTACGGCGTCCGGCGGGGGCGTCCGCAGCCCCCTTGCACGGGGGAGTGAACGGATCACTGCCCCGATCACCACCCCGGAACACCCGTCGCCACGCGCCCCTCACAGGGTCGACCGCAGCCACTGCTCCACGCTCGCGATGTGCACGGTCGCCCAGGAGCGGGCCGTCTCCGCGTCGCGGTCGCGCAGGGCCGTCAGGATCGCCCGGTGCTCGTGCAGGGTGCGGCTGACCGCGTCCTGCTGGGTCAGCCCGCGCCAGATCCGGGCCCGGGTGGTCGGCCCGGACAGGCCGTCGAGCAGGGAGCAGAGCACCGAGTTGCCGGCGCCCTGCACGATGCTCCGGTGGAACTCGAGGTCGCTCGCGACCAGGTCCTCCACCGACGGGTTGTCGCCGAGCTCGTCCAACTGGGCTGAGAGCGCGTCCAGTTGCTGCTCGCTGATGCGGGAGGCGGCCATCGCCGTGGCGGCGGGTTCCAGGATGCGGCGCACGGCCAGGAACTCCAGGACCGTGTCGTCCCGGTGGAAGTCGACGACGAAGCTCATCGCCTCCAGCAGCAGCTGCGGGTCGAGGCTGGTGACGTACGTGCCGTCGCCCTGCCGCACGTCCAGGATCCGGATGAGCGACAGCGCCCGCACGGCCTCCCGGAGCGAGTTGCGGGACAGCCCGAGTTCGGCGGCGAGTTCGCTCTCCTTGGGCAGCCGGTCCCCGGGGCGCAGCGCGCCGGAGACGATCATGTCCTTGATCTTCTCGATCGCCTCGTCGGTGACTGCCATGCCGGGCCTCCCTGTGGTTCCGCTCGCCCTCGAGACATCGGATGTCTCAGGGTCAAGTATGCGGTCCCGCGGGCCCGGCCGGACGCCGAACGATCAAGCCGGCGAAGGGGACCCCGCCCGCGGGGCCCCCTTCGCCGTCCGCGCCTACTTCTCGTCGAGCAGCGTCCGCACCTTCGCGCGCACGTCGTCCGTGGCCAGGCCGCGGATCGTCAGCGTGGTGCGGCGCCGCAGCACGTCGTCCGCCGTCTCGGCCCACTCGTGGTCCCGGGCGTAGACGACCTGCGCCCAGATCTCCGGGGCGTCCGGGTGGACGCGCTCGCCCAGCTCCGGCCGCTCGTTGGCGAGGCGGGCGATGTCGAAGGCCAGCGAGCCGTAGTGGGTGGCCAGGTGCCGGGCGGTGTCGGCGGCCATGCGCGGACCCGGCGCCGGACGGTCCACCAGCAGCCGGTGCGCGACCGCGCGCGGGTTCGCCACCCCCGGCAGCGGCAGCCGCCTCGGCAGGGACGCGACCGGCTCGAAGCCGTCGCCCAGCGGGTGACCGGGCAGTTCCTGGAGCTTCTTCATCACCGTGCGGCCTATGTGCCGGAACGTCGTCCACTTGCCGCCCGCGACGGACAGCATGCCGCCCCGGCCCTCGGTGACGACCGTCTCCCGCTTGGCCTTCGCCGTGTCGCCGGGCCCGCCCGGCAGCACGCGCAGACCCGCGAAGGCGTACGTGATCAGGTCACGGTCGAGCTGCTGGTCCCGGACGGAGAACGCGGCCTCGTCCAGGATCTGGGCTATGTCCTTGTCGGTCACCGCGACGTCCGCCGGATCGCCCTCGAACTCCTCGTCGGTGGTGCCGAGCAGCAGCATGTCCTCCCAGGGGAGGGCGAAGGTGATGCGGTACTTGTCGATCGGGGTGGCCAGCGCGGCCTTCCACGGGGAGGTGCGCTTGAGGACCAGGTGCGCGCCCTTCGACAGCCGGATCGACGGGGCGGCCTTCGGGTCCTCCATGCGGCGCAGGTGGTCCACCCACGGGCCGGTGGCGTTGAGCACGAGGCGGGCGTCCACCCCGAACTCGTCCCCGGACAGGCGGTCGCGCAGCTCCGCGCCCGTCACCCGGCCCCGGGTGAAGCGCAGTCCGGTGACCTCGGCGTGGTTGAGCACCACCGCGCCCGACTCGACGGCCGCGCGGACCGTCATCAGCGCCATGCGCGCGTCGTTCATCTGGTCGTCGCCGTACACGGCCACGGCCTTGAGGTTCTCGGTGCGCAGCTCGGGCACGTCCTGCGCCGCCCGCGCGGGGCTGAGCAGGTGGCCGACGCCGTCCCCGAACGCCGACAGCATCGAGTACGCGAACACGCCGGCCCCGAGCTTCGCGGCGCCGTGCGGCCCGCCCTTGTACACGGGGAGGTAGAAGGTGAGCGGGTTCGCCAGATGGGGGGCCACCTGGCGGGAGACCGCACGGCGCTCGAAGTGGTTCTCCGCCACCAGCTTCACCGCGCCGGTCTGCAGGTAGCGCAGACCGCCGTGGAGCAGCTTGGAGGAGGCGGACGACGTGGCGCCGGCGAAGTCGCCGGCGTCGACCAGGGCCACCCTGAGGCCGGACTGCGCGGCGTGCCAGGCGGTGGAGATGCCCAGGATGCCGCCGCCGATCACGAGAAGGTCGTACGACGCCCTGGCGAGCTGCTCCCGGGTCTCGGCTCGGCTCGGGTTTGCGCCGGACGCCGGGCGCGTCCCCAGGGCAGGCACGGACTGCAGGGTGGACTGAGTGGTCATGTCGGGTTCTTACTCCTCGTCCTCGAGCCAGCCCATGGTCCGTTCGACGGCCTTGAGCCAGCTCTTGTACTCACGGTCGCGGGTCTCCGCGTCCATGCGGGGGGTCCACTCGGCGGCCCGGCGCCAGTTGGCGCGCAGGTCGTCGGTGCTGGTCCAGAAGCCGACGGCGAGGCCGGCGGCGTAGGCGGCGCCGAGGCAGGTGGTCTCGGCGACCATCGGGCGCACCACGGGCGCGTCCAGGACGTCCGCGAGGGTCTGCATCAGCAGGTTGTTGGAGGTCATGCCGCCGTCGACCTTGAGGGCGGTCAGCTCGACGCCGGAGTCCTTGGTCATCGCGTCGCTGATCTCCCGGGTCTGCCAGGCGGTGGCCTCCAGGACGGCGCGCGCCAGGTGCGCCTTGGTGACGTACCGGGTCAGGCCGGCGATCACACCGCGGGCGTCGGGGCGCCAGTACGGGGCGAACAGGCCGGAGAAGGCCGGTACGAAGTAGGCGCCGCCGTTGTCCTCGACCGACAGCGCGAGCGTCTCGATCTCGGCCGCGGTGGAGATCAGGCCCATCTGGTCGCGCATCCACTGCACCAGCGAACCGGTGACGGCGATCGAGCCCTCCAGGGCGTAGACCGGGGTCTCGTCGCCGATCCGGTAGCCGACCGTGGTCAGCAGGCCGGAGTAGGAGTTGATGATCTTCTCACCGGTGTTCATCAGCATGAAGGTGCCGGTGCCGTACGTCGACTTCGCCTCGCCCTCGGAGAAGCAGGTCTGGCCGAACAGGGCCGCCTGCTGGTCGCCGAGCGCGGAGGCGACCGGGATGCCGCCGAGCAGCTCGCCCAGCTTGCCGCCGGTGATCTCGCCGTACACCTCGGCCGAGGAGCGGATCTCCGGGAGCATCGCCATCGGGACGCCGATGGACTCGCAGATCTTCGGGTCCCACTCCAGGGTGTGGAGGTTCATCAGCAGGGTGCGGGAGGCGTTGGTGACGTCGGTGACGTGCCGGCCGCCGTCCACGCCGCCGGTCAGGTTCCAGATGACCCAGCTGTCCATGGTGCCGAAGAGGATGTCGCCCGCCTCGGCGCGCTCGCGCAGGCCGTCGACGTGGTCGAGCAGCCAGCGGGCCTTCGGGCCGGCGAAGTAGGAGGCCAGCGGCAGGCCGGTCTCGCGGCGGAAGCGGTCCTGGCCGACGTTGCGGCCGAGTTCCTTGCACAGGGCGTCGGTGCGGGTGTCCTGCCAGACGAGGGCGTTGTGGACGGGCTCACCGGTGTTCTTGTCCCACAGCAGCGTGGTCTCGCGCTGGTTGGTGATGCCGATGGCCTTGATGTCGTCGCGGGTGATGCCGGCCTTCTCGATGGCTCCGGCGACGACCTCCTGGACGTTGGTCCAGATCTCGGTGGCGTCGTGCTCCACCCAGCCCGGCTTCGGGAAGATCTGCTCGTGCTCCTTCTGGTCGACGGCGACGATGCGGCCGTCGCGGTCGAAGACGATGCAGCGGGAGGAGGTCGTGCCCTGGTCGATGGCGGCGATGAAGGGGCCGTGGCCGTGGGACGAGATGCCGGCGGTGTGGGCGTCGGTCACTGTGTGCTCCTGGAAGGTCCGTGGTCGAGGGGCTGCGCGTACGGCACGCGCTGGAGGTCCGGTGTGTCTAGGCGAACGCGGCGTTGTAGATGCCGGCGGCTGTCGCGCCGCCGATCAGCGGGCCGACCACCGGGACCCAGGCGTAGCTCCAGTCGGAACCGCCCTTGTGGGGAAGGGGCAGCAGTGCGTGCACGATACGCGGGCCGAGGTCGCGGGCGGGGTTGATGGCGTAGCCGGTCGGGCCGCCGAGGGACAGGCCGATCGAGACCACGACGAGCGCGGTGATCAGCGCGCCCAGGGTGCCGAGGCCCTTTCCGCTGTCGTTGAGGCCCTGCGTCAGGACGGCGAGGACCAGCACGATCGTGCCGATGATCTCCGTCGCGAGGTTCTGCACCACGTTGCGGATCTCCGGACCGGTGGAGAAGACGCCGAGCACCGGGCCGGCGCCCTTCTCCTGCGCCTCCACGGCCTTGGCCGCGGTGGCCTGCGCCCCGGGACCGCCGACGATCTCCCGGTCGGTGAGGTGGGCGTGGAACTGCCCGTAGTAGGCGATCCAGACCAGCGTCGCGCCGATCATGGCGCCCAGGAGCTGTCCGGCCCAGTAGGCCGGGACGTCGCTCCAGTCGCCGTCCTTGATGGCGAGGGCGAGCGTGACGGCCGGGTTCAGGTGGGCGCCGGACAGGGGCGCCGAGGTGTAGACCGCGGTGAGCACGGCTAAGCCCCACCCTAAGGCGATGGCGAGCCAGCCGGCGTTGCGGGCTTTGGAGGCCTTCAGCGTGACGGCGGCGCAGACGCCGCC
The DNA here is from genome assembly GCF_044335305.1 of Streptomyces sp. NPDC020490. Classification (NCBI taxonomy): domain Bacteria; kingdom Bacillati; phylum Actinomycetota; class Actinomycetes; order Kitasatosporales; family Streptomycetaceae; genus Streptomyces; species Streptomyces sp. NPDC020490. Next base: position 145,544 of record NZ_JBIRUY010000007.1, read on the forward strand.
GCCGAGCAGGATGAGTACGGCGGTACCGATGGTCTCGCCGATGAAGATGTCGGAGCTGGACACCCGCGACTCCTTTGTCCTTCGTCCAGGGAAGCCGGAACCCCGGGGTCCCTCCGGGGGTTCGGCGCCCTCAGGGGTGAGAGCGATGCCGGCCCTTGGCGTTGTCACACTCTAGCGTGAATTGCCGGTAGGTGTTCGACAATGCCGACCGCTGGACGGGAGTCTCGCTGGGGGGTCACGTGTGCGTCAATAGTTTGTTTACCGAAAATATGATCGTTACTCGTTGTCATGAGCTGTCGATCTTCCTGGTCAGTGCCCACGGCGGGGTGTACGGGCGCGCGTGACGGTCGGGAAGTTTGCCGCTTTTGTCGGCACATGTCGATGGCCGGAACGCCACCCGGCATTCCGGCCGCCGTTCGCATCCCGCGCCGGTCAGAACCGCCCGGCGCCCAGATCCCGCGACACCGCACGCGCGCAGTCCCGCACCGCCGCGATCAGCTCCGGCCGCAGCTCACCGTCCCGGCACAGCCGCTCCACCGCGCCCGTGATGCCGACCGCGCCCACCGGCATGCGCCGCCGGTCGTGGACGGGCGCGGCGATGGCCGCCACGCCCTCCCAGGTCTCCTCGACGTCCGCCGCGTAGCCACGCGCGCGCGTGATGTCGAGGATGTGCTCGAAGCCCTCCAGGTCGCACACGGTGCGCTCGGTGAAGGCCTTGCGGTCGGCCTCCAGTGCCTCGCTGTGCGCGACCGGGTCGTACGCCGACAGCACCTTGCCCAGGGCCGTGGAGTGCAGCGGCTGCATCGCCCCGATCTCCAGTACCTGCCGGCTGTCGTCGGGCCGGAAGACGTGGTGCACGACCAGCACGCCGTGCTGGTGCAGGACTCCCAGGTAGACGCTCTCGCCGCTGGAGCGGGCCAGGTCGTCCGTCCACACCAGGGCCCGCGCCCGCAGCTCGTGCACGTCGAGATACGTGGTGCCCAGGCGCAGCAGCTCCGCCCCCAGCTGATAGCGCCCCGACGCCTCGTCCTGCTCGACGAAGCCCTCCTGCTGCAGGGTGCGCAGAATGCCGTGGGCGGTGCCCTTGGCGAGGCCCAGCGAGGAGGCGATGTCCGACAGGCCGAGGCGTCGCTCACCGCCCGCGAGGAGCCGCAGCATCGCGGCCGCCCGTTCGAGCGACTGGATGTTCCGTGCCATCGCCGTGCTGCCTCCGTCCCCTTCGACCGTCGCCGTGCGAGGTCGCCGCCACTGTTCGGCAATGTCGAACACTACCGGTCGATGTCGACCTCCCGCTAATGGTCGGTCAACACCTGTTGCGTCACTCGTATCCCGCCGGTGCGCCGCCCGTCATCCTCGTCCGCCTCGTGGACGCCACGACCACCGGGGCGGTCGTCCGCCCGCGCACAGCCCCGGTCACCGGGCGGTCGTCCTCGCGGTCGCCCCGACCACCGGGGTGGTCGTCCTCGCGGTCGCCCCGGTCACCCGGGCGGTCCTCCTCGCCACCGCCCCCGGTCACCCGGGCGGTCGTCCGGCCCGTGGACGTCCCGACCGCCGGACGGCCGACCCGGTTACTCTGACGTGGTGCGCCCGCCGCGGAGAGTTCCGCGGGCGGACGCAAAGCCGACAGCCGTCGCACCTCAAGGGAGCCCCTTCATGGCCTCGTCGCCGCCGACCCCTTCCGCCGACAGCCGGACCCGTGTGTCCGAACTCCGTGAGGCGCTGGCCACCCGTGTGGTGGTCGCCGACGGAGCGATGGGCACCATGCTCCAGGCACAGGAGCCGACCCTGGAGGACTTCGAGAACCTCGAGGGGTGCAACGAGGTCCTCAACGTCACCCGGCCCGACATCGTCCGTTCGGTCCATGAGGCGTACTTCGCCGTGGGCGTCGACTGCGTCGAGACCAACACCTTCGGCGCCAACCACGCCGCCATGGCCGAGTACGAGATCGAAGGCCGCGTCTTCGAGCTGTCCGAGGCCGGCGCCCGCATCGCCCGCGAGGTGGCCGACGAGTTCACCGCCGGTGACGGCCGCCGCCGCTGGGTCCTGGGCTCGATCGGCCCCGGCACCAAGCTGCCCACCCTGGGCCACGTCCCCTACACCACCCTCCGCGACGGCTTCCAGGCCAACGCCGAGGGGCTTCTCGCCGGCGGCGCCGACGCCCTGATCGTCGAGACCACCCAGGACCTGCTGCAGACCAAGGCCTCGATCCTGGGCGCCCGCCGCGCCATGGAGGCCACCGGCGCCGAGGTGCCGCTGCTCTGCTCGATGGCCTTCGAGACGACCGGCACCATGCTGCTGGGCTCCGAGATCGGCGCCGCGCTCACCGCCCTGGAGCCGCTCGGCATCGACATGATCGGCCTGAACTGCTCCACCGGCCCCGCCGAGATGAGCGAGCACCTGCGCTACCTCGCCCGGCACTCCCGCATCCCGCTGCTGTGCATGCCGAACGCCGGCCTGCCCGTCCTCACCAAGGACGGCGCCCACTTCCCGCTCGACGCGGAGGGCCTCGCCGACGCGCAGCAGACCTTCGTCCGGGACTACGGCCTCTCCCTCGTCGGCGGCTGCTGCGGCACCACCCCCGAACACCTGCGCCAGGTCGTCGAGCGGGTCCGCGGGCTCGCCCCCGCCGAACGCGCCCCGCAGCCCGAGCCCGGCGCCGCCTCCCTCTACCAGACGGTCCCCTTCCGCCAGGACACCTCCTACCTGGCGATCGGCGAGCGCACCAACGCCAACGGCTCCAAGAAGTTCCGCGAGGCCATGCTGGAGGGCCGCTGGGACGACTGCGTGGAGATGGCACGCGAGCAGATCCGCGAGGGCGCGCACATGCTCGACCTGTGCGTGGACTACGTCGGCCGCGACGGCGTCGCCGACATGGAGGAACTCGCCGGCCGCCTGGCCACCGCCTCCACCCTGCCGATCGTCCTGGACTCCACCGAGGTCGACGTCATCCGGGCCGGCCTGGAGAAGCTCGGCGGCCGCGCGGTCATCAACTCCGTCAACTACGAGGACGGCGACGGCCCCGAGTCCCGCTTCGCCCAGGTCACCCAGCTCGCCAAGGAGCACGGCGCCGCGCTGATCGCGCTGACCATCGACGAGGAGGGCCAGGCCCGCACCGCCGAGAAGAAGGTCGAGATCGCCGAACGGCTCATCGCCGACCTGACCGGCACCTGGGGCATCCACGAGTCGGACATCCTCATCGACTGTCTGACCTTCACCATCTGTACCGGCCAGGAGGAGTCCCGGGGGGACGGCGTCGCCACCATCGAGGCGATCCGCGAGCTCAAGCGCCGCCACCCGGACGTGCAGACCACCCTCGGCCTGTCGAACATCTCCTTCGGCCTCAACCCGGCCGCCCGCATCCTGCTCAACTCCGTCTTCCTGGACGAGTGCGTCAAGGCGGGCCTGGACTCGGCGATCGTGCACGCCTCGAAGATCCTGCCGATCGCCCGCTTCAGCGAGGAGGAGGTCACCACCGCCCTCGACCTCATCCACGACCGCCGCAGCGACGGCTACGACCCGCTGCAGAAGCTGATGGCCCTGTTCGAGGGCGCCACCGCCAAGTCCCTGAAGGCCGGAAAGGCCGAGGAACTGGCCGCGCTGCCGCTGGAGGAGCGCCTCAAGCGCCGCATCATCGACGGCGAGCGCAACGGCCTGGAGGCCGACCTCGACGCCGCGCTCCAGGACCGGCCCGCCCTCGACATCGTCAACGAGACGCTGCTGGACGGCATGAAGACCGTCGGCGAGCTGTTCGGCTCCGGCCAGATGCAACTGCCGTTCGTCCTGCAGTCCGCCGAGGTCATGAAGGCGGCCGTCGCCCACCTCGAACCGCACATGGAGAAGACCGACGAGGCCGGCAAGGGCACCATCGTGCTGGCCACCGTGCGCGGCGACGTGCACGACATCGGCAAGAACCTGGTCGACATCATCCTGTCCAACAACGGCTACAACGTCGTCAACCTCGGCATCAAACAGCCGGTCTCCGCGATCCTGGAGGCGGCCGAGGAGCACAAGGCCGACGTCATCGGCATGTCCGGGCTCCTGGTCAAGTCCACCGTGATCATGAAGGAGAACCTGGAGGAGCTCAACCAGCGCGGCCTGGCCGCCGCTTACCCGGTCATCCTCGGCGGCGCCGCCCTCACCCGGGCGTACGTCGAGCAGGACCTGCACGAGCTGTACGAGGGCGAAGTCCGCTACGCCCGCGACGCGTTCGAGGGACTGCGCCTGATGGACGCCCTCATCGGCGTCAAGCGGGGCGTACCCGGCGCGAAACTGCCCGAGCTGAAGCAGCGCCGGGTACGCGCGGCCACCGTCGAGGTGGAGGAACGGCCGGAGGAGGGCCACGTCCGCTCGGACGTCGCCACCGACAACCCCGTCCCCACCCCGCCCTTCTGGGGCACCCGCGTCATCAAGGGCATCCAGCTCAAGGAGTACGCGAGCTGGCTGGACGAGGGCGCGCTGTTCAAGGGCCAGTGGGGCCTGAAGCAGGCCCGCTCCGGCGAGGGACCGACGTACGGGGAACTCGTCGAGAGCGAGGGCCGGCCGCGGCTGCGCGGCCTGCTGGACCGGCTCCAGACGGAGAATCTGCTGGAAGCGGCCGTCGTCTACGGCTACTTCCCCTGCGTCTCCAAGGACGACGACCTCATCGTCCTGGACGAACAGGGCAACGAGCGCACCCGCTTCACCTTCCCCCGCCAGCGCCGCGGCCGCCGGCTGTGCCTGGCCGACTTCTTCCGCCCGGAGGAGTCGGGCCAGACGGACGTCGTCGGATTCCAGGTCGTCACCGTCGGCTCCCGCATCGGCGCCGAGACGGCCCGCATGTTCGAGGCGAACGCCTACCGCGACTACCTCGAACTGCATGGCCTGTCCGTTCAGTTGGCCGAAGCGCTCGCCGAGTACTGGCACGCGCGCGTCCGCGGCGAACTCGGCTTCGCGGGCGAGGACCCGAGCGACATCGAGGACATGTTCGCCCTCAAGTACCGGGGCGCCCGCTTCTCCCTCGGCTACGGCGCCTGCCCGAACCTGGAGGACCGCGCCAAGATCGCCGACCTGCTCCAGCCGGAGCGCATCGGCGTCCACCTGTCCGAGGAGTTCCAGCTGCACCCCGAGCAGTCCACGGACGCGATCGTGATCCACCACCCGGAGGCGAAGTACTTCAACGCCCGCTGACCGGCCCCGCCGGGGCCGCACCGGCACACACCGGGGACACCCCCGGCCGCACTGCCGGTGTGCCCCGGCACGCCCGTTTCAAACGAGGCGCTTCGCCCGCCACAGTCGTACACTGGTCGGTCCACCGCAGGCCGGTTGCTCACCTTTGCGAAAAAGGGGCAGCCGGCCTGATCGTCCCTCAAGGAGGTGCGCCCGGATGACCAGTACGGTCCCCGCGCCCGGAACCCTTCCCCAAGCCCTCGGCTCCGCTCGAGCAACGGATACCCCGACGGCCCACAACCCGGGCTCAGCCCTGCAGGCCGTGCTCCTGGACATGGACGGAACCCTGGTGGACACCGAGGGGTTCTGGTGGGACGTCGAGGTGGAGGTCTTCTCCCGCCTCGGCCACGCCCTGGACGACTCCTGGCGCCACGTCGTGGTCGGCGGCCCCATGACACGCAGCGCGGGCTTCCTGATCGAAGCCACCGGCGCCGACATCGACCTCGCCGAACTCACGGTCCTGCTCAACCAGGGGTTCGAGGAGCGCATCGCCGACGCCCTGCCGCTGATGCCGGGCGCCGCCCGGCTGCTCGCCGAACTCACCGAGTACGCGGTCCCGACCGCCCTGGTCTCCGCGTCCCACCGGCGCATCATCGACCGCGTCCTCGGCTCGCTCGGGTCCCACCACTTCGGGCTGTCCGTCGCCGGCGACGAGGTGCGGCGCACCAAGCCGCACCCCGATCCGTACCTGGTCGCGGCGGCCGGACTGGGAGTGGACCCGACCAGATGCGCGGTCGTGGAGGACACCGCGACCGGTGTCGCCGCCGCCGAGGCCGCGGGCTGCCACGTGGTGGCCGTGCCGTCGGTCGCCCCCATCGCGCCCGCCGAGCGGCGCACGGTGGTCTCCTCCCTGGAAGCGGTCGACCTGGCCTTCCTGCGCGGCCTGATGCCCACCCGCTGACGCGGGCGCGCAAGAGCGTTCACCCTGAGTCTCCAGAGCCGGCGGATGACCGAATTCCGCTCCCTCGTACAATGTTTGACCATGTGACGTTCCCCACTCACCAGGCGGTCGACAGGACGGCCGAGGTGTGCTGTTCACCCCCATTCGGGGGTGTCCGGCGTGCCCTTGTGTCCTGATTGGTGGAACCCTGCACGAATCCTTCCGCTGTCGGGTTTTCGGTGTGTCCACACCCGGTTTCGCTGCGTGATGGCAGATCGCCCCCGGTGACCGCGAACCCCCGTGCGGGCGCGCACTAATCTCGTCGCGAGAACATCAACCCCTACCCCCGTGCATCCGCATCGACACCCCCGCATGCCGGATACACGGACCTCACAGCTCTGGAGAAACTCGAGCATGAACCGCAAGACTTTGGTGCTGCCGGCCGTGGTCGGCCTGCTCGCGCCGGTTCTCGCCGCCTGTGGTGGGTCCGACAGCGGCAGTGACGGCGGGGATGCGATCGTCGTCGGCACCACGGACCGGTTCACCGCCACGAAGGACGCCCCGGCGCCGCTCGACCCCGCTTACGCCTACGACGTCGGCACCTGGAACATCCTGCGCCAGACCGTGCAGACCCTGATGATCCAGCCGAAGGGCGAAGGCGACCCGGTGCCCGAGGCCGCCCAGAGCTGCTCGTTCACCGACTCGGGCAACGAGCGCTACGCCTGCAAGCTGCGCGACGGCCTGAAGTTCTCCAACGGCGACAAGATCACCGCGGCCGACGTGAAGTACTCCATCGACCGCGCCCGCGCCATCAAGGCCGACTCCGGCGTCTTCGCCCTGCTGTCCACCATCGACACCGTCGAGACGCAGGGTGACAACGAGGTCATCTTCCACCTCAAGACCGCCGACGCCACCTTCCCCTTCAAGCTGTCGACTCCGGTCGCGGGCATCGTCAACCCCGACGACTACGAGAAGGACAAGCTGCGCGACGGCTTCGACGTCGACGGCTCCGGCCCGTACACCCTGCACGCCGACGTCAAGAACGACGAGATCGTCAAGGCCACCTTCACCAAGAACCCCAACTACAAGGGCGTCCTGAAGGTCAACAACTCCAAGGTCGACATGGTCTCCTTCGCGGACGCCACGAAGATGGGCGACGCCCTGGACAAGGGTGACATCGACGTCATGACCCGCACCATGTCGCCGCAGCAGATCCAGGCGCTGTCCACCAAGTCGGGCGGCAGCGTGGACCTGGTGGAGATGGCCGGCCTGGAGATCCGCTACCTCGCCTTCAACACCAGCGCCCCGACGGTGAAGTCCAAGACCGTCCGCCAGGCGATCGCCCAGCTCATCAACCGCGGCGAACTCGTCTCCAAGGTCTACGGCACCCAGGCCGAGCCGCTCTACTCGATGGTCCCGGCGAGCATCACCGGGCACTCCAACTCGTTCTTCAACAAGTACGGGGACCCGAGCGTCGCCAAGGCCAAGGCCCTGCTGACCGCGGCCGGCATCACCTCCCCGGTCAAGCTGACCCTGCACTACACGACCGACCACTACGGCCCCGCCACCAAGAAGGAGTTCGAGGTCCTGCGGCAGCAGCTCAACGACAGCGGGCTGTTCGACGTCGCCATCAAGGGCGCGCCCTGGGAGACCTTCGTCCCGGCCGAACGCAAGGGCGAGTACGACGTCTTCGGCATGGGCTGGTTCCCGGACTTCCCGGACGCCGACAACTACCTCGCGCCCTTCCTCGACAAGGACAACTTCCTCAAGTCGCCGTACCGCAACAGCACCGTCATCAACAGCCTGATCCCGGAGTCCCGCCGCGAGGCGGACCGGGTCGGGGCGGCCAAGAGCCTCACCGAGATCCAGGACGCCATCGCCGAGGACGTCCCGCTGCTGCCGCTGTGGCAGGGCAAGCAGTACGTCGCCTCCGGCGACAAGGTCACCGGCACCGCGTACGCGCTCAACTCCTCCTCCACGCTCCAGCTGTGGGAGCTCGGCCGCGGCGTGGGCGGCTGAGACTCACCCCCGCCCTCCGGCAGCCCGGCAAGGGCCTGAGCGGCGACCGCTGAAAACACCGAGGGCGCCCCTTCCACGGAAGGGGCGCCCTCTTCGCCGTCCGGCCCTACTGCGCGCCGGGACGCACCAGCCCGCTCTCGTACGCGTACACCGCGGCCTGCACCCGGTCGCGCAGGCCCAGCTTGGTCAGCACATGGCCGACGTGCGTCTTGACCGTCGTCTCGCTGACGAACAGGTCGGCGGCGATCTCCGCGTTGGACAGACCGCGGGCCACCAGCTTCAGCACCTCCACCTCGCGGTCGGTGAGCGTGTGCAGCGTGTCCGGCACCGGCTCGTCGCCCGAGGGCAGATGCGTGGCGTACTTGTCGAGCAGCCGCCGCGTGATGCTCGGCGCGAGCATCGCCTCGCCCGCGGCCACCACCCGGATCGCCTGCACCAGCTCATTGGCGGGCGCGTCCTTCAGCAGGAACCCGCTGGCACCCGCCCGCAGCGCCTCCACCACGTACTCGTCGAGGTCGAAGGTGGTCAGCACCAGCACCTTCGCCGGGCCGTCCCGCCCGGGCCCGGTGATCTGCCGGGTCGCCTCCACGCCGTCCATACGCGGCATACGGATGTCCATCAGGACCACGTCGGGCTGCAGGGCCCGTACCTGGTCGAGGGCCTGGAGGCCGTCTCCGGCCTCGCCGACGACCGCGATGTCCTGCTCGGCCTCCAGGATCATCCGGAACCCGGTACGCAGCAGCGGCTGGTCGTCGACCAGTAGGACGCGGATGGCCACGTAAGTCTCCTTCGCTAGTCCGGCCCCATTCTGCCCTGCGTCCGCTCAGCCACCGGACCCGGACGCCCGGACCGGCAGCGGATACGGCGGGGGAGTGCCGCCGAACTCCGGGCAGTGCGCCCGGTGGTCGCACCAGCCGCAGAGCTTCGTCGGCCGCGGCCGCCAGTCACCCGTCTCCGTCGCCAGCCGGATCGCCTCCCACAGCGCCAGCAGCTTGCGCTCCACACGCTCCAGGTCGGCGAGCACCGGGTCGTACGTCAGCACGTCCCCACTGCCCAGGTACACGAGCTGGAGCCGGCGCGGGACCACCTTCTTCAGCCGCCACACCACCAGCGCGTAGAACTTCATCTGGAACAGGGCGCTCTCCGCGTACTCGGGCCGGGGAGCCTTGCCCGTCTTGTAGTCGACGATCCGCACCTCGCCCGTCGCCGCCACGTCCACCCGGTCGATGATCCCGCGCAGCCTCAGCCCGGAGGCCAGCTCCGCCTCGACGAACAGCTCCCGCTCGGCGGGCTCGAGCCGGGTCGGGTCCTCCAGCGTGAACCAGCGCTCGACGAGCTGCTCGGCCTCCGCCAGCCACCGGGCGAGCCGCTCGCCGTCGGCATCGTCCCGGAACAGTTCCGCGACCTCCGGCCGGGCCTCCCGCAGCCGGTCCCACTGCCCGGGGACGAGCGACCGGGCGCGGGGCGCGGTCCGCTCGGCCGCCGGGGCGTCGAAGAGCCGCTCCAGGACCGCGTGCACCAGGGTCCCCCTGGTGGCCGCCTCGCTGGGCTTCTCCGGCAGCCGGTCGATCACACGGAACCGGTACAGCAGAGGGCACTGCATGAAGTCACCGGCCCGGGACGGCGACAGGCTGGTGGGCGCACCGGCCGCCGGCTCCCGCACACCCGCCGTGCCCACCGCACTCACCGCTTCGGCCGTCACCACCGCCGCCGGCTCCGCCGGAACCGGCGCCCCGGCCCGTGCGGCGCTGTCGCCGGGGGCCTGCGCCGCGTCCTCCGTGCTCGTCTCCATGCCCCAGACCTTACGGCCCGCCACTGACAGTGACCCAGCCGCGGCCGTGACAGGTGCGACGGAGGGTGAAACACGGGGGGTGCCGGGGCGGAACGCGCCCCGACGGACGCATACCATCGACCCGAGACCCTTCCGCCCGGCAGGCGCGGGAGACGCTGCGAACGAGGGGACACCGTGGACGAGAGCGGCGGGAGCGGGCAGCCGCGCACCGGCACCGACGAGTCGGCCGACCACCTCGCGGGAACCGCGACCCCGGCCGACACCGAGGGCGGCACCACGGCGGCCGACGACACGCAGACGCCGGCGACGCGCCCCGCCCCCACCCCGACGCCGTCCGGCGAACCCGCGGAAGCGGCACCGCCGTCCGGCGGCAACGGTGTCACCGCGCAGACCGAGGACGGTACGCCGGCATCCGCGCCCCGGCCGACGGACACCCCGGAGCCGGACCCCGGCACCGGCGGACCCGCCCCCTCGACCGGCACGCCCGCCCACCCCGCGTCCCCGGCCGAGCACCGCCCGGCCGGCGCCGAGGACACCGCCGCGCAGGACCACCCCTCCGCACACCGGCCGGACACCCCGCCCACCACCGGCCACCCGACCCGAGGCGACCACCCGGCCCCCGCCGACCACGCTGCCCCCGCCGACCACCCTGCCGCCGGCCACCCGGCAGCCCGCCCCGGCCACCCGGCAGCCCGCCCCGGCCACCCGGCCGCCCCCCACCCCACCGGCACCGGGAGCCGCACGCCGGCGCACTCCGCGGGCGGAGGCGTCAAGAACCCGCCGCCGCAGCGGCCCGAGCCGCGCGGCGGACTGCTGATGGGGCGCCCGTTCGGCGTGCCGGTCTACGTCGCGCCCAGCTGGTTCCTCGTCGCCGCCCTGATCACCTGGGTGTTCGGCGGACAGCTCGAACGCGTGCTGCCCGAACTCGGCGCCGCCCGCTACCTCGTCTCCCTCTTCTTCGCGGTCGCCTTCTACGCCTCCGTCCTGGTCCACGAACTGGCCCACACGGTCGCCGCACTGCGCTTCAAACTCCCGGTCCGCCGGATCCAGCTCCAGTTCTTCGGCGGCGTCTCCGAGATCGAGAAGGAGGCCGAGACCCCCGGACGGGAGTTCGTGCTCGCCTTCGTCGGCCCGCTGCTCTCCCTCGTCCTGGCCGGCGTCTTCTACCTGGCCATGCAGCCCGTCGAGCCCGGCACCGTCCCCGGCGTCCTGCTCGCCGGCCTGATGGTCTCCAACCTGATCGTGGCCGTCTTCAACCTGCTGCCCGGCCTCCCCCTCGACGGCGGCCGCATGCTCCGCGCCGTCGTCTGGAAGATCACCGGCAAGCCCATGAGCGGCACCGTCGCCGCCGCCTGGGTCGGCCGCGCCCTCGCCGTCTCCGTCCTGATCGGCCTCCCGCTGCTCACCCAGTCCGGAGCCCTCGGCAGCAACGCCGAGGACAACGTCGGCATGGACACCGTCACCGACGCCCTGCTCGCCGCCATCCTCGCCGCGATCATCTGGACCGGCGCCGGCAACAGCCTGCGGATGGCCCGGCTGCGCGAGCACCTGCCGGAACTGCGCGCCCGCAACCTCACCCGGCGCGCTGTCCCCGTCGAGACCGACACCCCCCTGTCCGAGGCCCTGCGCCGCGCCAACGCGGCCGGCGCCCGCGCCCTGGTCGTCGTCGACCCCGACGGCACCCCCCTCTCCCTCGTCCGCGAGGCCGCCATCGTCGGCGTACCGGAACACCGCCGCCCCTGGGTCGCCGTCAGCGGCCTCGCCCAGGAGCTGACCGACGGCATGCGCGTCTCGGCCGAACTGGCCGGAGAAGACCTCCTGGACGCCCTGCGCGCCACCCCGGCCACCGAGTACCTGGTGGTGGAGGAGACCGGCGAGATCTACGGCGTCCTGTCCGCCGCCGACGTGGAGCGCGCCTTCGTCAAGGCCATGGCCAGGCCCTCGTAGCGGCCCCCGGCCAAGCCCTCGTAGCGGCCCCAGGCCCGGCCCGGCCGGCGCCCCCCGGCCCGGCTCGCCCAGCGCCCCCCGGCCCGGTCCGCCCAGAGCCCCCCGGCCCTGCTCGCCCAGCGGCCGTCGGCCCGCCCCGGCCGTGGTCGGCGGGGCCCGCAAAGGCCGGTAGGCTGTTCACATGTCCGAACCGACCGGTGCCGCCCGCAGGCGCGGGCCCTTCAAGGTCGGGGACCAGGTTCAGCTGACCGACCCCAAGGGCCGCCACTACACGTTCACGCTCGAAGCCGGGAAGAACTTCCACACCCACAAGGGTTCCTTCCCGCACGACGAACTGATCGGCGCTCCCGAGGGCAGCGTTGTCCGCACCACCGGGAACGTCGCCTACCTCGCGCTGCGCCCCCTGCTCCCCGACTACGTCCTGTCCATGCCCCGAGGGGCAGCCGTCGTCTACCCGAAGGACGCGGGGCAGATCCTCGCCTTCGCCGACATCTTCCCCGGCGCCCGCGTGGTCGAGGCCGGCGTCGGCTCCGGCTCGCTCAGCAGCTTCCTGCTGCGCGCCATCGGCGACCAGGGCATGCTGCACAGCTACGAGCGCCGCGAGGACTTCGCGGACATCGCCCGGCAGAACGTGGAACGCTACTTCGGCGGCCCGCACCCCGCCTGGCAGCTCACGGTCGGTGACCTCCAGGACAACCTGAGCGACACCGACGTCGACCGCGTCATCCTCGACATGCTCGCCCCCTGGGAATGCCTGGAGGCCGTCTCCAAGGCGCTCGTGCCCGGCGGCATCCTGTGCTGCTACGTCGCGACCACCACCCAGCTCGCCCGGACCGTCGAGTCCATCCGCGAGATCGGCTGCTTCAACGAGCCGACCGCCTGGGAGACGATGATCCGCAACTGGCACATCGAGGGCCTGGCCGTCCGCCCCGACCACCGGATGATCGGCCACACCGGCTTCCTCCTCACCGCCCGCCGCCTCGCCGACGGCGTCGAGCCGCCCATGCGCCGCCGCCGCCCCGCCAAGGGCGCCTACGGCGAGGACTACGCCGGCCCCAACGCCGACGGAGGCACCGGCCGCTGAGGCCACCCGGCCGCGGTCAACGTACGAGCGCCGCCGCGGAGTTCCCCAGCACCCTCCGGAACTCCGCGGCGGCGCTCGCGTGTTGACAGAACAGCACAAAGCGAACGAACCCGGGCGGGGGCCGTCCCGGCCGTGCACCCCGCCGTTCCTTCACACTGTGACGTGTGGCACGATGCAGGCCACCCCCACCGGCACAGCCCTCACAGGAGACACTCCTAGTGCAGCACTCCGCCGTCCCGGAACTGGCCCACACCCAAACCCGCCCGATCCACTGGCTCGCCACCGCCACGGCCGTGGCCGGCGTGATGGCCGTGTCCTCGCTCCTGCAGCCCGGATCGGCGACGGCGGCACAGCCGGCCGGCCACGACACCAAAGCCGTCCACGCGGCCACCCCGCCCGGCACCGCGGGCGTCGACTTCCCGATCACCTGCGGTCCCGTGAAGGCCGTGGTGCAGAAGAAGGCCACCGGGGACCTCGACGGCGACGGCAGGCCGGAGACCGTGGCCGTGGTGCACTGCGACGCCCCCATGGGCACCCCGCCCGACGGCGTGTACGTCCTCACCCGCACCGCCCACGGCGACAAGGCGCGCGTGGTGGCCACCCTCGTCGACCCCAAGGACGGCGACACCGTCGGCGATCTCGCGGTGCGCGACGGCGCCGTCCTCGCCACCCTCCTCGGCTACTCGTCCGACGACGTGCCCCGCTGCTGCCCCGACCAGACCGACAAGGCGAAGTGGGCCTGGAAGGACGGCGCCTTCGTCCGCTCGACACCCGCCGGCACCCGGAGCGTGTGACCGGCGCCACCGGCGCTTGTGAGAAATCAGACAACCGTCACGCGAGGTGACACCTCTCTCACTCCGCGTCCGGGCCGTACACCTCCACCTTGTCCAAAACGCGCCGTACATGGATGCACTCGCCCGGACACTCCTTCGCGGAGTCCACCACGTCCGTCAGCAGCGGCAGCGGCACCGGTGCCGTGGCCCCCCTGTCCTGGAGCAGCTCGTCGTCGCCGCCCTTGACGTAGGCCAGACCGTCGATGTCCAGCTCGAACACCTCCGGCGCATACTGGGCGCAGATGCCGTCACCGGTACACAGGTCCTGGTCGATCCAGACCTCCAGTGCCGCACCGTCGGCCCCGGCCACCTGCTGCACGGCCTCCTGCTGCACGCTCATGTCTCCTGCCGTTTGGCTGACGAGCCGACGGGAATCAGGCCAGCTCTGAAGGGTGTTGAACACTTCGACCCTACCTTCGCCCGCTTTCCAATCATGTTCGGTGGGTATTCCCCTGGCGTGAGGGAGAGCGCAAGGGTGAAGATCGGACACACCCCGACCGTCTTTGTGATCTAGGGGTTTCAATCGACACCCACCCAGGTAGGGTCTGGAAGCGTCCAGCTCCCCTTGGAGGAGGTGAGGACCGTGGCAGCCCACGACGACGACATGAACCGCGGCATCCGCCCGGGACGAGGGTCCGACGACCCCGACGGGCAGATTGCCTACCTTGAGCAGGAGATCGCCGTCCTGCGACGCAAGCTCGCCGACTCTCCGCGACACACGAGGATTCTCGAAGAGCGGATCGTCGAGCTGCAGACCAACCTGGCCGGCGTGTCCGCGCAGAACGAGCGGCTCGCCAACACGCTCCGTGAGGCCCGCGACCAGATCGTGGCCCTCAAGGAAGAAGTCGACCGGCTCGCGCAGCCACCGGCCGGCTTCGGTGTCTTCCTGCAGGCCAACGAGGACGGCACCGCCGACATCTTCACCGGCGGCCGCAAGCTCCGGGTGAACGTCAGCCCCAGCGTCGAGCTCGACGGGCTCCGGCGCGGCCAGGAAGTGATGCTCAACGAAGCGCTCAACGTGGTCGACGCCATGGAGTTCGAGCGCGTCGGGGACATCGTCACCCTCAAGGAGATCCTCGAGGACGGCGAACGCGCCCTGGTGCTCGGGCACACCGACGAGGAACGGGTGGTACGGCTCGCCGAGCCGCTGCTGGACGTCACCATCCGCGCCGGCGACGCCCTGCTGCTCGAACCCCGTTCCGGATACGTCTACGAGGTCGTCCCCAAGAGCGAGGTCGAGGAACTCGTCCTCGAGGAAGTCCCCGACATCGGCTACGAGCAGATCGGCGGCCTGGGCAACCAGATCGAGGCCATCCGCGACGCGGTCGAGCTCCCGTACCTCTACCCCGACCTGTTCAAGGAGCACGAACTGCGGCCGCCCAAGGGCGTCCTGCTGTACGGGCCCCCCGGATGCGGCAAGACGCTCATCGCCAAGGCCGTCGCCAACTCGCTGGCCAAGAAGGTCGCCGAGGTCACCGGCCAGGCCGCCGGCAAGAGCTTCTTCCTCAACATCAAGGGCCCCGAGCTGCTGAACAAGTACGTCGGCGAGACCGAGCGGCAGATCCGCCTCGTCTTCCAGCGTGCCCGGGAGAAGGCCAGCGAGGGCACACCCGTCATCGTCTTCTTCGACGAGATGGAATCCCTCTTCCGCACCCGCGGCTCCGGCGTCAGCTCGGACGTGGAGAACACCATCGTCCCGCAGCTGCTCGCCGAGATCGACGGCGTCGAGGGCCTGCAGAACGTGGTCGTCATCGGCGCCTCCAACCGCGAGGACATGATCGACCCGGCCATCCTGCGCCCCGGCCGGCTCGACGTGAAGATCAAGATCGAGCGTCCGGACGCCGAGGCGGCGAAGGACATCTTCGGGAAGTACCTCACCGAGCGCCTTCCGCTCCACGCGGACGACCTCGGCGAACACGGCAGCGACAAGGCGGCCACGGTCGAGAGCATGATCCAGACCGCCGTCGAACACATGTACGCCGAGTCCGAGGAGAACCGCTTCCTGGAGGTCACCTACGCCAACGGCGACAAGGAAGTCCTCTACTTCAAGGACTTCAACTCCGGCGCCATGATCGAGAACATCGTCGGCCGCGCCAAGAAGATGGCGATCAAGGACTTCCTCGACCACAACCAGAAGGGCCTCAGGGTCTCCCACCTCCTCCAGGCATGCGTGGACGAGTTCAAGGAGAACGAGGACCTGCCCAACACCACCAACCCGGACGACTGGGCCCGGATCTCCGGCAAGAAGGGCGAACGGATCGTCTACATCCGCACCCTCATCACCGGAAAGCAGGGCGCGGACACCGGACGCTCCATCGACACGGTGGCGAATACCGGTCAGTACCTCTAAAAGTCAGGGCGGCTGCGGGTGCCCTCAGCGGGTACCCGCAGCCGAGTGCTTTCCGGGCCACTGCCGGAGCAAGACCAATGACGCAAATGATCTCCCCACCAGCGCAGAGCCGTTCTAGGCTCTTCGGTACCGGTACCGCCGAGGCGCGCAGTGCGGGGACGGGCACCGCACACGCACCGGAGCGCCAGCGGTATCTGAGCGCCGCCCCCGACCGAGGGCGCCGCCGGGCAAGGAGGGCCGCATGACCGTACGGCGAGTAATGGGCATCGAGACCGAGTACGGAATCTCCGTCCCCGGCCACCCCAACGCCAATGCCATGCTCACCTCGTCCCAGATCGTCAACGCCTACGCGGCGGCGATGCACCGGGCCCGGCGGGCCCGATGGGACTTCGAGGAGGAGAATCCGCTGCGGGACGCGCGAGGCTTCGACCTCGCCCGCGAGGCCGCCGACGCCAGCCAGCTCACCGACGAGGACATCGGCCTCGCCAACGTGATCCTCACCAACGGCGCGCGACTGTACGTCGACCACGCACACCCCGAATACAGCGCACCCGAGGTCACCAACCCGCGCGACGCGGTCCTCTGGGACAAGGCCGGCGAACGGATCATGGCAGAGGCCGCCGAACGCGCGGCCCAGCTCCCCGGGGCACAGCCCATCCACCTCTACAAGAACAACACCGACAACAAGGGCGCCTCCTACGGCACGCACGAGAACTACCTGATGAAGCGGGAGACCGCCTTCTCGGACATCGTGCGCCACCTCACGCCGTTCTTCGTCTCCCGCCAGGTGGTGACCGGCGCCGGCCGCGTCGGCATCGGCCAGGACGGACACGAGCACGGCTTCCAGCTCAGCCAGCGCGCCGACTACTTCGAGGTCGAGGTCGGCCTCGAGACGACGCTGAAGCGCCCGATCATCAACACCCGCGACGAACCGCACGCGGACGCCGAGAAGTACCGCCGCCTGCACGTCATCATCGGCGACGCGAACCTCTCGGAGATCTCGACCTACCTGAAGGTGGGCACGACCGCCCTGGTCCTGTCCATGATCGAGGACGGCTTCATCGCCGTCGACCTGGCCGTCGACCAGCCCGTCCGCACCCTCCACCAGGTCTCCCACGACCCCTCGCTCAAGCGGCTCGTCACGCTCCGCAGCGGCCGCACGCTCACCGCGGTCCAGTTGCAGATGGAGTACTACGAACTGGCCCGCAAGTACGTCGAGGAACGCTACGGCGCCGACGCTGACGAGCAGACCAAGGACGTCCTGGCCCGCTGGGAGGACACCCTCAACCGCCTGGAACACGACCCGATGAGCCTGGCCGGCGAACTGGACTGGGTCGCCAAGCGGGAGCTCATGGAGGGCTACCGGCGCCGCGACAGCCTCGACTGGGACGCCGCCCGGCTCCACCTGGTCGACCTCCAGTACGCCGACGTACGGGCCGAGAAGGGCCTCTACAACCGCCTGGCCGCCCGCGGCCGCATGAAGCGCATCCTGACCGAGGACGAGGTCGACAGGGCCCGCACCAAGCCGCCGGAGGACACCCGCGCCTACTTCCGCGGACGCTGCCTGGAGCAGTACGCGGAAGACGTCGCGGCGGCCTCCTGGGACTCGGTGATCTTCGACCTCCCGGGCCGGGACTCGCTCCAGCGCGTCCCAACCCTCGAACCGCTTCGCGGAACGCGAAATCACGTCAAGGCGCTCCTGGACCGCTGCCGCACGGCGGAAGACCTGGTCAGGGTCCTGTCCGGCGGCTGAGCGGGTACCCGGGGCGCACCCTGCCCGGCAGGGAGGCAGGGTGGAAAACCCGGCGTAAGGGAATCATGAAGGTGGTCCCCGGACGTTGAGGGAACAGCGGGGCCGATGTCGGACCCTGCTTGTAGGGTCTGATCAAGAACGTCGAACCGAGCGGGGTGAGGGTTATGGCGACCAAGGACACCGGCGGCGGACAGCAGAAGGCGACGCGCTCCACCGAGGAGGTCGAGGAGCAGGCGCAGGACGCGCAGGCGACGGACGACCTCAAGGAGCGCCACGAGAAACTGAGCGACGACGTGGACTCCGTCCTGGACGAAATCGATGATGTACTCGAGGAGAACGCCGAGGATTTCGTTCGCTCCTTCGTGCAAAAAGGCGGAGAGTGAAGGTGAATTGGCCACCCTTCCTTTGAAATGAAAGTGACGGGGGAGAGGGTGACCGAGGAGCCGAGCGCGAAGCGATGCAGGAAATGTGAGCGGGAGCTGCCTCCTGCGGGGCGTTTGCGCGAGACAGGAATCGGCGGGATGGACTCCAAGTGCACTGCCGGGAGTGCGTGGCGGAATACAGCGCCGCGCACTACCGGCGCCGCCGGGAGGCCATGGGCAGGACCGTGCGGGAGAAGGCGGACGTCCCGGCCGGGCACAAGCTCTGCCGGACGTGTGGTGAGGTCAAGCCTCACAGCGAATGGCATCGCAACGCGACCGCTTCCGACGGGCTGGCCACTCGCTGCAAGGCGTGCCGGTCCCGGCTCGGGCGGCAGGACCATCTCAAGCGCCAGTACGGCATCACCGAAGCCGAGCGCGACGAGTTGATCGCCTCGCAAGGGGGCGTCTGCTGTATATGCCTGGCGGCCGTGCCCGAGCATGTGGATCACTGCCACAAGACGGGTAGGGTCCGTGGCGTACTGTGCTTCAGCTGCAATGCCGCACTGGGGCAGTTCAAGGATCGGCCCGATGCCATAAGGCGGGCTGCTGCTTACGTGGAAGGAATCGCGTGGAAGCCAACACTCGTGGCACCGGGCGTCTACCGGCTGCCTTCCTGACGCCGGGATCCTCGTCGTTCATGGACTTCCTCTCCGAGCACCAGCCGGAGCTGCTGCCCGGCAGGCGGCAGCTGCCGCCGATCCAGGGGGTGATCGAGGCGC
Organism: Streptomyces sp. NPDC020490; assembly: GCF_044335305.1. NCBI lineage: Bacteria > Bacillati > Actinomycetota > Actinomycetes > Kitasatosporales > Streptomycetaceae > Streptomyces > Streptomyces sp. NPDC020490. The sequence continues at coordinate 164,548 of NZ_JBIRUY010000007.1, forward strand.
CGCACGGCACGACCATCGTCGCCGTGACCTTCCCCGGGGGTGTGGTGCTCGCCGGTGACCGCCGGGCCACCATGGGCAATGTGATCGCCCAGCGCGACATCGAGAAGGTCTTCCCGGCCGACGAGTACTCGGCGGTCGGCATTGCCGGCACCGCCGGTCTGGCCGTGGAGATGGTGAAGCTGTTCCAGCTGGAGCTGGAGCACTTCGAGAAGGTCGAGGGGGCCCAGCTCTCCCTGGAGGGCAAGGCCAACCGCCTGTCGACCATGATCCGTTCCAACCTCGGCATGGCCATGCAGGGCTTGGCCGTGGTGCCCCTCTTCGCCGGTTACGACGTGGACCGGGAGAAGGGCCGCATCTTCTCCTACGACGTCACGGGCGGCCGCTCCGAGGAGCACGGCTACGCGGCCACGGGTTCCGGTTCGATCTTCGCGCGCGGAGCGATGAAGAAGCTCTTCCGCGAGGACCTGACCGAGGAGCAGGCCACCACGCTGGTGGTCCAGGCTCTCTACGACGCGGCTGACGACGACTCGGCGACCGGTGGTCCCGATGTCGCCCGCCGGATCTACCCGATCGTCATGGTGATCACCGAGGACGGTTTCCGCCGTCTCACCGAGGACGAGTCCTCCGCCGTCGCCCGCTCGATCCTGGAGCGGCGGCTGGAGCAGCCCGACGGCCCGCGGGCCGCGCTGCTGTAGCCGGCGGCCGGGCTTCTTATCAAGGTGATCCTGTGACTTCGACAGAAAGGGACGGATAACCGGTGTCGACGCCGTTCTATGTCTCACCCCAGCAGGCGATGGCCGACCGGGCGGAGTACGCCCGCAAGGGCATCGCCCGTGGCCGCAGCCTGGTCGTGCTGCAGTACGCCGACGGCATCGTCTTCGTCGGCGAGAACCCGTCCCGCGCGCTGCACAAGTTCAGCGAGATCTACGACCGGATCGGCTTCGCGGCCGCCGGCAAGTACAACGAGTACGAGAACCTGCGCATCGGTGGTGTGCGCTACGCCGACCTGCGCGGTTACACCTACGACCGGGACGACGTGACCGCGCGCGGTCTCGCCAACGTCTATGCCCAGACGCTGGGCACGATCTTCTCCTCGGCGGGCGAGAAGCCGTACGAGGTGGAGCTGGTCGTGGCCGAGGTCGGCGAGACGCCGGACGGCGACCAGATCTACCGGCTGCCGCACGACGGTTCGATCGTGGACGAGCACGGCTCGGTCGCGGTCGGCGGCAATGCCGAGCAGATCAGCAGTTACCTCGACCAGCGGCACCAGGACGGCATGAGTCTCGCCGAGGCTCTGAAGCTCGCCGTGCAGGCGCTGTCCCGTGACACGAACGGCACGCAGCGGGAGATTCCCGCGGAGCGGCTGGAGGTCGCGGTGCTGGACCGGACGCGTCCGCAGGCGCGCAAGTTCAAGCGCATCGTGGGCCGTCAGCTCTCCCGGCTGCTGGAGAGCGGTGGCGCGTCCGCCGAGGCGGGGAGCTCGGAGAGCTCCGAGGCGGAGAGTTCCGAGGAGGAGTAGACCCGCCCCGCCCCGTTCCTCGTGTGTTCCGTTCCTCGTGTGCCCCGGCCGATCCTGCGGCCGGGGCACAGGGCGTTCAGGAGGTGCTCGGCGGCGCCGTGGAGCCCCGGACGACGAGTTCGACGGGGATGTCTCCTGCTTCCGGTGCGCGGCCTTCCAGTACCGCCAGGAGCGCCCGCATGCCGTGTTCCCCGAACAGTTCGGCGTCCAGGCGGACGGTGGTCAGTTCGGGGTCGAGGGCGGTGGCCAGGGCGAGGTCGTCCACGCCGGTGACGGAGACGTCGTCGGGGACGCGCAGGCCGAGCCGTCGCAGGGCCTTGTAGGCGCCGGCCGCCATTTTGTCGTCGTCGCAGACGAGCGCCGTGGGCCGGGGGCCGGGCCGGGTCAGGGCGGCTTCGGCGGCGGTCCGGGCGGCGTCGATGGAGATGGGCGCGCGGGCGGTGTGCAGGGTGGTGCCGGGGACGGCGCGGACGCGGGCGGCGAGTTCGCGCGCGCGGACCTCGAAGGTCCAGGAGGGTACGTCGGCGGCCAGGTGCAGGAAGCGGCGGTGGCCGAGGCCGAGGAGGTGTTCGGCGATCCGGCGGACGCCGTCGGCGATGTCCAGGTTGACGGTGGCCGCGCCGAGGTTGCCGGCGGGGTCGCTGTCGAGCATCACGAGGGGCAGTTGGTCGCCGCGGATGGCGGTGAGGGCGTCGGCGGTCATGGAGGAGGCGATGACGCCGTCCACGGCGGCCTGGGCGGAGGCGAAGGGGTCGGGGATGGGGGCGGCCCGCAGGGGCCTTCCTTCGGGGGACGGGTAGAGGACGACGCCGAAGCCGTGGCCGGCGGCGACGCGGGCGGCGCCGGTGTAGACGCCGGCGAAGAACTCGGTGGTCAGGACGGGCACGACGAGGAGGACCGTGCGGGTGCGGCCCAGGCGCAGGTTGCGGGCGGCGAGGTTGGGGCGGTAGCCGAGGTCGCGTGCGGCCTGTCGTACCCGCTCGGCGGTGGGTTCGGAGACGCGGCCGCGCCATTTGTCGCCGAGGACGAGGGAGACGGCGGCCTGGGAGACCCCGGCTCGCTGTGCGACGTCACGGCTGGTCGGGCGGGTGCTGCTGGGTGCCACCGTGGGTCCGCTCCTCTTCGTCCGGTCTGTCCGGTTGTCCGTTCGTCTCCGGCAGGGCCGGCCGGCTCGCTGCGGCCTGCTGTCGTCTGGACGGGTGAACAGCGGACATGGTACGTATGGGCACCGAAGTTATACGTAACACTTGGAGGCTGGGCATGGCCGCGGGATACCTGGAGATCCTCAGGGCGAAGCACGCGGCCCGCCTGCTGACCGGCACGCTGGTGGGCCGTCTGCCCAACGCGACCGCCGCGATCGCCCTGGTGCTGTTCGTGCGCGCCGAGGGCGGTACGTACAGCCTGGCGGGCGTCCTGGCGGCGGTGTACGGCGTCGCCAACGCCGTCGGGCAGCCGGTGCTGGGCCGGCTGGTGGACCTGTACGGCCAGCCGCGGGTGCAGCTGCCGGCGGCCGTCGTGTCGGCCCTGGCGATGGGCGTGTTCGCCTTCTCGGGCACCGATCCGCTGCCGTCCGCCTGCGCGGCCGTCGCGGCGGCGGGCCTGTTCGCTCCGCCGCTGGAGGGCGGTCTGCGGGCCCTGTGGCCGTCCGTGCTGCGGCGCGAGGAGCAGGTGCACACGGCCTACGCGCTGGACGCCGTGGCGCAGGAGGTCCTGTTCACCGTCGGCCCGCTGCTGGTGACCCTGTGCGTGTCGCTCTGGTCGGAGCGGGCCGCCCTGCTGGCGCTGAACGCGGTCGGCGTCCTCGGCGCCCTGTCCGTGGTCTGCTCGCCGCCCTCGCGTGCGTGGCGCTCGGCGCCGCGGGAGGCCCACTGGCTGGGTGCCCTGCGCTCGCCCGGTCTGCTGGCGCTGCTGGGCGCGTTCCTGTTCGTCGGCATCGCGCTGGGCTCCATCACGGTGGCCTGCGTGCCGTACGCGGACGGTCACGGCGGTGACGCGGTGTACGGCTGGCTGATGGCGGCCCTGGGGCTTGGCGCGCTGCTGGGCGGCACGGTGTACGGCGCGCGGCGGTGGACGGGGGAGCCGGCGCGCCGGCTGCAGGGGATCGTGGCCCTGCTGGCGGTGTGCTACCTGCCGCTGATGCTGATGCCGGGCGCGGTCGCCATGGTGCTGCTCACCGTTCTGGCGGGGGTGTTCCTGGCGCCCGCCATCGCCTGCGCTTTCGTCCTGGTCGACCGGCACGCGCCGGGCGGGACGCTCACCGAGGCGTTCTCCTGGCTGGTGACGACGTTCACGGTGGGAGCGTCGGTCGGGACGGGGGTCGCGGGTCCGGTCGTCGAGGCGGGCGGGGCCTTGTGGGGGTTCGCCGTACCGGGTGCGGCCGGGGGAGTGTCGTTGCTGGTTCTGCTGGTCACGCGGGGGCTTCTGACGGGGCCCGTGGGGCGGGCGGTCGTTGCGGCTTCATCTGAAAATGATCCAAACCGTGCTGTCGAACCCCGTTTCAGCTCAGGGGATCGGGCGTAATGTTCAGTCATGGACCGCCGCATTTTCGGGCTGGAGAACGAGTACGGCGTCACGTGCACGTTCAGGGGACAGCGCCGCCTGTCGCCTGACGAGGTGGCGCGGTACCTCTTCCGCCGTGTCGTGTCATGGGGCCGCAGCAGCAATGTCTTTCTGCGAAACGGCGCCCGCCTTTATCTCGACGTGGGCTCACATCCGGAATACGCGACACCCGAATGTGACAATGTGATCGAACTGGTCACCCACGACAAGGCCGGCGAACGCATTCTCGAGGGACTCCTGGTGGACGCCGAACGACGCCTGCACGAGGAAGGAATCGCGGGCGACGTCTACCTCTTCAAGAACAACACCGATTCGGCGGGCAACTCCTACGGCTGCCACGAGAACTATCTGGTCGCCCGGCACGGGGAGTTCTCCCGGCTCGCGGACATCCTCATCCCGTTCCTGGTCACCCGCCAGTTGCTGTGCGGTGCCGGCAAGGTGCTGCAGACGCCGCGCGGTGCGGTGTACTGCGTCAGCCAGCGGGCCGAGCACATCTGGGAGGGCGTCTCCTCGGCCACGACGCGTTCGAGGCCGATCATCAACACGCGGGACGAGCCGCACGCGGACGCCGAGCGCTACCGCCGTCTGCACGTGATCGTGGGCGACTCGAACATGTCCGAGACGACCATGCTGCTGAAGGTCGGGGCCACCGACCTGGTGCTGCGCATGATCGAGGCGGGCACGGTGATGCGTGACCTGACCCTGGAGAACCCCATCCGGGCGATCCGCGAGGTCAGCCACGACATCACGGGCCGGCGCAAGGTGCGTCTGGCCAGCGGCCGGGAGGCCTCCGCGCTGGAGGTGCAGCGCGAGTACTACGAGAAGGCCGTGGACTTCTGCGAGCGGCGCGGCATCCGTACCGGCATCGTGGAGCGGGTGCTGGAGCTGTGGGGCCGCACGCTGGACGCCATCGAGTCGGAGGACCTGGACCGCATCGGCACCGAGATCGACTGGGTCATCAAGTACAAGCTGATCGAGCGGTACCGGGCCAAGCACAACATGACCATGTCTCATCCGCGGGTCGCGCAGATAGACCTCGCCTACCACGACATCCACCGCCGTCGTGGCCTGTACTACCTGCTCGAGAAGAAGGGTCAGGCGGCCCGTGTCTGCAATGACCTGAAGATCTTCGAGGGCAAGTCCGTTCCGCCGCAGACCACTCGGGCCCGGCTGCGCGGCGACTTCATCCGCAGGGCCCAGGAACAGCGCCGGGACTTCACCGTCGACTGGGTCCACCTCAAGCTCAACGACCAGGCGCAGCGCACGGTGCTGTGCAAGGACCCGTTCCGTTCCGTGGACGACCGGGTGGAGAAACTGATCGCCGGAATGTGAGCAGTGCGTCGCGGACGAAGACCGCGACGCCACACGGGCGCCGTACGTTTTCCGTGCGGCGCCCTTGTCACGCCGTAGAGTTGCGCGCACGCCATCAACAAGATCGACCGATACGAGGCCTTCATCGTGCGCCGACGCTCCCTACTGATCGCCGTACCCGCAGGACTGGTCACGCTCGCCGGGTGCGGCGACGACTCGTCCAACTCGAGCAAGGCCGGCGCGTCGCCCTCCGCCTCGGCCGCCTCCGCCGCGCCGCCGCCGAAGATCGTCGACGGTCCGCTGCCGGCGATCACGGCGGGCACGAAGTTCGGCACCAAGCCGACCGTCGCGAAGGGCAGCGGCGACCCGTCGAAGAACCTCGCGGTCCGCGCGGTCATCACCGGCAGCGGCCAGACGGTGGCGGAGAACGACTTCATCCAGGCGGACTACCTCGGTCAGATCTGGGACACGGCGAAGGTCTTCGACAACTCCTACGACCGGGGCACCCCGCTGCTGCTGCAGCTCGCCCAGGGCAGCATCATCGACGGCTGGCGCTACGGCCTGGCCGGCAAGAAGGTCGGCAGCCGGGTCCTCATGGCCGTCCCGCCGACCTGGGGCTACGGCACGCAGGGCAACGCGCAGGCGGGCATCAAGGGCACCGACACGCTGGTCTTCGTCGTCGACCTGCTGGCCACCTTCAACGCCAAGAGCTCCGCCAAGGGCAAGCCGGTCGCGCAGAACGACGCGGCCCTGCCCAAGGTCGGCACCAACACCGACGGCAAGGCCCCCGCCATCGACGTCCCCAAGACGGCCGCGCCGAAGAAGCTGGTGTCCGCCTATGTCCTGGAGGGCGACGGCGAGGCGGTCAAGGAGAGCGAGGCCGTCCTGTGCCAGTTCCGGGGGATGGTCTGGGAGACCGGCAAGGAGTTCGAGTCGACGTACGCGCAGGGGCGGCTCAGCCAGTTCTCGATCCAGCAGATGCAGCAGGTCGTCAAGGGGCTCGCGCAGGGTGTGACGGGCAAGAAGGTGGGCAGCCGGGTCCTCGTCGTCGTGCCTCCTTCGCTGGGGTACGGGGACAAGCCGCCGAGCGGCGGAGCCATCAAGAAGGGCTCCACGCTGGTCTTCTCCGTCGACATCCTGGCGAAGATGTGACCCTCCGGGGATGTAAGACTGTGCGTGTTGCCTTTCCGCAGACCAGCAGGAGCTAAGACGTGAGCATCGAGAAGCCCGAGATCGACTTCCCGGGCGGCGAGCCCCCGGCGGACCTCGAGATCAAGGACATCTGGGAGGGCGACGGCGCGGTCGCGCAGGCGGGCCAGACCGTCACCGTCCACTACGTGGGCGTGGCGTTCAGCACCGGTGAGGAGTTCGACGCCAGCTGGAACCGCGGTACCCCGTTCCGCTTCCCGCTGGGCGGCGGCCGCGTCATCAAGGGCTGGGACCTGGGCGTGCAGGGCATGAAGGTCGGCGGCCGGCGCCAGCTGACCATCCCGGCCCACCTGGCCTACGGCAACCAGAGCCCGACCCCGGCGATCAAGCCCGGTGAGACGCTGATCTTCGTGGTGGACCTGATCGCGGTCTGACCGGCGCCGGACCGGACACGACGGGCCGAGGGTCCCTGCCCGCGCGGGCGGGGACCCTCGGCTTTTGCCACGCCACTTCGGGGCGGTACGGTCGTCGTCGTCAAGCACCATAGGGAGGCGAAGGGCGTCGATGGCCATTGCCAAGGCCGAGCGGCTGATGAACCTGGCGCTGTGTCTGCTCGGGACGCGGCGGCCGCTCAGCAAGCGCGAGCTGCGTGAGTCCATCGAGGCCTATCTGGAAGCCGGTTCGGAGGACGCCTTCAGCCGGATGTTCGAGCGGGACAAGGACGACCTGCGCGAACTCGGACTCGTCATCGAGACGGTGGAGAACCTCGACGGCGAGACCGGCTACGTCGCGCGCCGTGACAGCAACCGCCTGCCCCCCATCACCCTCGACGCCGAGGAGGCCGCGGCCCTGGGGCTCGCCGCGAAGGTGTGGCAGCAGGCCCGGCTCGCCGGCGCGGCCAGCGGCGCGCTGCAGAAGCTGCGCGCGGCGGGACTGCCCGAGGAGGTGGACCCGTACGAGGCACACGGGGCGCTGGAGCCGCGCATCCCGGTGCACGAAGCCGCGTTCGAGCCGCTGATGCTGGCCTGCCGCGACCGTCGCCCGGTCGTCTTCGACTACCGCAAGGCCACCGCCGCCCGCCCCGAGCCGCGGCAGGTGGAGCCGTGGGCGCTGGAGTGCTGGCGCGGTCACTGGTACCTGGCGGGCTGGGACCGGGACCGGGGCGCCGAGCGGGTCTTCCGGCTGTCCCGGATCACCGGGAAGGTGCGCAGCCGCAGCGGCCGGTTCACCGCGCCGGTGCCCGATGTCGTCACCGTCCGGGAGACCGTCGCGAGCTGGGCGGGGGAGACCGCCGACCGCAGCGCGCGGATCCGGCTGCGCTCGGGCGCGGGGTACCCCCTTCGGGCGAAAGCCACGTCCGTCCGGGAACTCGGCGACGGGTGGGACGAGTTGGAGATTCCGTACGGGCACGGGCTGGATGCCTGGCTGGTGGAGTTCGGTCCGGACGTGGTGGTTGTGGAGCCCGCCGAGCTGCGGGCGGACGTGGTGGACCGGCTGCGTGCCGTGGCCAAGGGCTGAGGGGGAGCGGACGAGGACAGTGGCAGGCAAACCGGTCAGGCCCGTCAACGCCATCGACCAGACCAGGCGGATGCTGTCCCTGGTGACGTATCTCAAGGAGCGTCCCGGGGCCCGGATCGAGGACGTCGCGCGCGCCTTCGGCATCACCGAGGACGAGCTGGTCTCGGACCTGGACGTGCTGCCCATGTGCGGCACCAGCTTCCGCGGCGGCGATCTGCTCGACATCGACACCGACGGCGAGCGCATCTGGTGGCACAACCCGGCCGCCCTGGCGGCGGAGGCGGCCGAGCCGCTGCGGCTGGCCGCCGACGAGGCCACCGCCCTGCTGGTGGCGGCGCGGGCCGTGGCCACGCTGCCCGGCCTGCGGGAGAGCGACCGGCAGGCGCTGCTGCGGGCGACGGCGAAGGTGGAGGCCGCGGCCGGTGAGGCGGCCGGCGCCAGCTCCCGGCTGTCGGTGACGTTCGAGTCGGAGGGCGGCGTCTTCGCGGACGTCGACCGGGCGATCTCCGAGCGCCGCCGGCTGTGGATCCGCTACTACTCGCCGGCCCGTGACGAGGTCACCGAGCGCGAGATCGACCCGATCCGCCTGGTCAGCGTGGGGCACACGTACGTGGAGGCCTGGTGCCGGCGCTCCGAGGCGCGCCGTACCTTCCGGCTCGACCGGGTCGCCGAGATCACGATCCTGGACGAGCCGTCCGCGCCGCCGGAGGTGGAGCTGCGGGACCTGTCGGAGGGGCTCGTGCAGCCGGCCGCCGAGGATCCGGAGGTCGTCGTCGAGGTCGGCCCGGGCGGCCGGTGGGTCGCCGAGTACTACCCGCACGACAGTGCGGATGAGCTTCCGGGCGGCGGGCTGCGTATCACCCTGCGGACCCCTGATCCCGCGTCGCTGCGGCGTCTGGCGCTGCGGCTCGGGCGGGACGGCCGGATCGTGTCGCCGCGCGACCTCGCCGACAGCGCCCGGCGGGCGGCGCGCGAGGCGCTGGCGGCGTACGACGGGGCGGAGGACCGGGTTCCGGCCGGCCGGGCGGCTCCCTGGCCGGGCGGCGCCGGGGACCTGGCGGGTCGCGTGGTTCACGACGGTCGGTACGACAGGCAGGAGCAGGGGCTGTGAGCGAGTCGTCGACGTCCGAGGTGCGCAGCGTGTCGGTGGCGTCCGCCTTCGCCGGGATGCGCAGCGTGTCCCCGGTGGTGTTCAGAGCCTGCTGCCCGGACTGCCGGGGCAGCTTCGAACTCACCGCGGGAGCCCTGCGCCTGGCCATCGGCGCCACCAGCCGCACCACCTTCTACTCCTTCACCTGCCCGGACTGCGGCGCAGCGGTCCGCAAGCCGGCCGGGGAGCGGATCGTCGAGCTGCTGACCGGCGGCGGCGTGAAGACCCTGCGCCTCCACTCCGCCCTGTAGAGCTTTGGGATCGACGTCATGTTCTGGCCGATGTTCGCGGTAGCCGTGGGTTTTGCGGGTCTCGCCGTGCTGGGTGTACTCGCCGTGCGGGTGTTCATGGAGGCGCAGCGGCTGGGGCGGCAGGTGGCGGACTCCGCGCACCGCATCAACCGGGCCGCCGAGGATCTGGAGCGTGCCTCGCTGAGTGCGGCGCGGGCCGCGGACTCGCTGTGAGTGCCACCGTAAGAACTCTGTGAGTCCTGCGCCGGAAGGCGATTTGGGCCGCTTCAGCCTGTCATCGCGGCGGCCGTGCCGGGTACGCTGCTGACCGCGGCCCGGAGAACGAGGCCCGGACCGCGGACGGGAGTACGCACGGGGATTGCCTCACGTTCACCCCCGAGCGTTACGATCGCTGGCAACACGACTGCTCGGACACCTGTCCGACCGGTCGGACAGCACCCCACCCCCAGCCGCCTCGGTGAGAAGGTAAAGACTTATGTTCGGAAGGCTCGGCGCCCCCGAGATCATTCTCATCCTCGTCGTCATCATCCTGCTGTTCGGCGCGAAGAAGCTTCCCGACATGGCGCGCTCGCTCGGCAAGTCCGCCCGCATCCTCAAGAGCGAGGCGAAGGCGATGAAGGAAGAGGGCAGCTCCACGGCCACCCCGGCCGGCCCGCCGAACACCGGCGAGCAGCCCCCCGCGCAGCGCACCATCCAGGCCGCCCCCGGCGACGTGACCAGCGCCCGCCCGGTCACCGAGCCGACGGACTCCACCAAGGCCTGATGATGCAGGGCCGGAGACCCCCGGCCCGCCGCACGAGATGAGGACGTGGGTTGCTCAAGTCTGCCCGCAAGAAGGAGAAGGACCCCGAGGGGCGGATGCCCCTCGCGGATCACCTGCGTGAGCTCCGCAACCGGCTCGCGAAGGCCATGCTGGCCATCGTCGTCGTCACCGCCGTGGCCGCCTTCTTCTACAACGACATAGTCAACGTCATCACCAAGCCGGTGCTGGACTCGGTCGGCTGCGGCAAGACCTTCGAGCAGCTGGCCAACTCCTCGGACAAGTCCCAGCAGTGCGCGCAGATCACCATCAACGGTCTGCTCACGCCGTTCACGCTGGCGCTGAAGGTGTCCCTGATGGCCGGCGTGGTGCTGGCCTCCCCGGTGTGGCTGTACCAGCTGTGGGCCTTCGTCGCCCCCGGCCTGCACCGGCACGAGCGCAAGTACGCCTACGCGTTCGTCGGCACGGGCGTGCCGCTCTTCCTCGGCGGCGCCTACTTCGCCTACAAGGTGCTGCCGACCACGGCGAAGGTCCTGATCGGCTTCACGCCCAACGGCGTCAACAACCTGCTGCCGCTCGACGACCTGCTCGACCTCGTCACGCGCATGGTGCTCGTGTTCGGCCTCTCCTTCGAGCTGCCGCTGCTGCTGATCATGCTCAACCTCACCGGGGTGCTGACGGGCAGGCGCATGCTCGGCTGGTGGCGCGGCATGATCATGGGCATCACCGTGTTCGCCGCGATCGCGACGCCGAGCACGGACCCGCTCACGATGCTGGCCCTGGCCGGGCCGATCTGGGTGCTGTACTTCGGCGCGGTCGTCTTCTCGCTGCTGAACGACGGACGCAGGCGCCGGCGCGAGGCCGAGGGCCCCGCCGACGACGAGGCGTCGGAGCTGGACCTCACCCCGGAGGACATCGGCGAGATCGAACCCGTCTCCGCCGGCCGCACCCTGCCCGAGCAGGCGAGCACCGAGCGCGTGAACGGTTATGACGACGTGACCTGACGAACCCCGGGACACCTCGTAGGGTCAGTCCGTGACCAGCGAGATCACCCTCTTCGTCAACCCCACCGCGGGCCGCGGCCGGGGCGCCCGCGCGGCGCAGCCGGCCGCTTCCGCGTTGCGGGCGGCCGGCTTCTCGGTGCGTACCGTCGTCGGTGAGAGCGCCGCGGACGCCCTCACGCGCGCACGTGCCGCCGTCGCGGACGGCACCGGCGCGCTCGTCGCCGTCGGCGGTGACGGCATGGCGAACCTGGCCCTCCAGGCCGTCGCCGGCACCCGCACCCCGCTCGGCCTCGTCGCCGTCGGCACCGGCAACGACCTGGCCCGCGCCCTCGGCCTGCCGGTCCGGGACCCGGCCGCCGCGGGCCGTCTGATCGCCGGCGCCCTCAAGGGCGCCGAGCTGCGCGACATCGACCTCGGGCAGGTGGGCGGCCACTGGTTCGGCACCGTCCTCGCCTCCGGCTTCGACTCCCGCGTCAACGACCGCGGAAACCGCATGAACTGGCCGGCCGGCCGCCTCAAGTACGACCTCGCCATGCTCGCCGAGCTGGCCGCCTTCCGCCCCTTCCCGTACCGGATCACCCTGGACGACGGCGCGGTCCGGGAGGTCGAGGCGACGCTGGTGGCGGTCGGCAACGGATCGTCGTACGGCGGCGGCATGAGGATCTGCCCCGGCGCCGACCTCACCGACGGCCTGTTCGACGTCACGGTGGTCGGGGACTGCGGCCGGGCGACCCTGCTGAAGGTGTTCCCGACGGTGTACCGGGGCACCCACGTCGACCATCCCAAGGTCACCGTGCACCGCGCGGCGAAGATCGAGCTGGCCGCGGAGGGGATCACCGGGTACGCGGACGGGGAACCCCTCGGGCCGCTGCCGCTGACCGCCCGCTGCGTGCCCGGCGCCGTGCGGGTCGCAGCGCCGTGAGCTGCGCGGATCACAGGTTTACCGGCGCTCGATCCGGATATTGATCGTCCTGTTGTCGGTGGGGCCCGGTACGCTCGAAAGCACGATGACAGAGGACCTCTCCCCGGCCGAGCGGTACGCGGCTGCCCGCAGGCGCGCTGCCGAACAGGCCACCGCGCTCGCCTCCTTCCGCGAGATGTACGACTTCGGCCTCGACCCCTTCCAGATCGAGGCCTGCCAGGCACTCGAGGCGGGCAAGGGCGTGCTGGTGGCCGCGCCCACCGGCTCCGGCAAGACCATCGTGGGCGAGTTCGCCGTCCACCTCGCCCTGGGGCAGGGCAAGAAGTGCTTCTACACCACGCCCATCAAGGCACTGTCGAACCAGAAGTACGCCGACCTGTGCCGCCGCTACGGCGCGGACAAGGTCGGCCTGCTCACCGGCGACAACAGCGTCAACTCCGACGCCCCGGTGGTCGTGATGACCACCGAGGTGCTCAGGAACATGCTGTACGCCGGCTCCCATACCCTCCTCGGCCTGGGTTACGTGGTCATGGACGAGGTGCACTACCTGTCCGACCGCTTCCGCGGCGCGGTGTGGGAAGAGGTGATCATCCATCTCCCCGAGTCGGTGACGCTGGTGTCGCTGTCGGCGACCGTGTCGAACGCCGAGGAGTTCGGCGACTGGCTCGACACCGTCCGCGGCGACACGGAGGTGATCGTCTCCGAGCACCGGCCCGTGCCGCTGTTCCAGCACGTGCTCGCCGGCCGCCGGATGTACGACCTGTTCGAGGAGGGCGAGGGCCACAAGAAGGCCGTCAACCCCGACCTGACGCGGCTGGCGCGCATGGAGGCGACCCGGCCGTCGTACCAGGACCGCCGGCGCGGCCGGGCGATGCGGGAGGCCGACCGGGAGCGGGAGCGCCGGCAGCGCTCGCGCGTGTGGACGCCGGGCCGGCCGGAGGTCATCGAGCGGCTCGACGCCGAGGGCCTGCTGCCTGCGATCACCTTCATCTTCAGCCGCGCCGCCTGCGAGGCCGCCGTGCAGCAGTGCCTGTACGCGGGCCTCAGGCTGAACGACGAGGAGGCGCGCGAGCAGGTGCGCGCCCTGGTCGAGGAGCGCACCGCGTCGATCCCGGCGGAGGACCTGCACGTCCTCGGCTACTACGAGTGGCTGGAGGGTCTGGAGCGCGGTATCGCGGCCCACCACGCGGGCATGCTGCCGACGTTCAAGGAGGTCGTCGAGGAGTTGTTCGTCCGCGGTCTGGTGAAGGCCGTGTTCGCGACGGAGACGCTCGCGCTCGGCATCAACATGCCCGCCCGCTCGGTGGTGCTGGAGAAGCTCGTCAAGTGGAACGGCGAGCAGCACGCCGACATCACCCCGGGCGAGTACACCCAGCTGACCGGGCGCGCGGGCCGCCGCGGCATCGATGTCGAGGGCCATGCCGTGGTGCTGTGGCAGCGCGGGATGAGCCCGGAGCACCTGGCCGGGCTCGCCGGCACGCGCACGTACCCGCTGCGCTCCAGCTTCAAGCCGTCGTACAACATGGCGGTCAACCTGGTCGAGCAGTTCGGCCGGCACCGCTCGCGCGAGCTGCTGGAGACGTCGTTCGCGCAGTTCCAGGCCGACAAGTCGGTCGTCGGGATCTCCCGGCAGGTGCAGCGCAACGAGGAGGGCCTGGAGGGCTACAAGGCCTCCATGACCTGCCACCTCGGCGACTTCGAGGAGTACGCGCGGCTGCGGCGCGAGCTGAAGGACCGCGAGACCGAACTCGTCCGGCAGGGCGCGGCGCAGCGGCGCGCGGAGGCCGCCGTCGCGCTGGAGAAGCTCAAGCCGGGCGACGTCATCCACGTGCCGACGGGCAAGTACGCGGGGCTCGCGCTGGTGCTGGATCCGGGGCTGCCCGCCGGCCGGTCCAACGGCCATCGTGGCTTCGACCATCACGACGGCCCGCGCCCGCTGGTGCTGACCGCCGAACGGCAGGTCAAGCGGCTGGCGTCGATCGACTTCCCGGTGCCGGTCGAGGCGCTGGAGCGGATGCGCATCCCGAAGTCCTTCAACCCGCGCTCGCCGCAGTCCCGCCGCGACCTCGCCTCCGCGCTGCGCACCAAGGCCGGGCACATCCCGCCGGAGCGGGCGCGCAAGAAGCGGTCCCAGGCCGCCGACGACCGCGAGATCGCCCGGCTGCGCACGGCGATCCGGGCGCATCCGTGCCACGGCTGCAACGACCGTGAGGACCATGCGCGCTGGGCCGAGCGGTACCACCGGCTGCTGCGGGACACCTCGCAGCTGGAGCGCCGCATACAGGGGCGCACGAACACGATCGCGCGGACCTTCGACCGGATCGTGGCGCTGCTGACCGAGCTGGACTACCTGCGCGCCGACGAGGTCACCGAGCACGGCAAGCGGCTCGCCCGCCTCTACGGCGAGCTGGACCTGCTGGCGAGCGAGTGCCTGCGTGAGGGCGTCTGGGAGGGGCTCGCGCCCGCCGAACTGGCCGCTTGCGTCTCGGCGCTGGTGTACGAGTCCCGGGTGGGCGACGACGCCATGGCGCCCAAGATGCCGTCGGGCAAGGCGAAGGCCGCGCTCGGCGAGATGGTCCGGATCTGGGGCCGGCTCGACGCCCTGGAGGAGGAGTTCCGGATCACGCAGACCGAGGGCGTCGGACAGCGTGAGCCGGATCTCGGGTTCGCCTGGGCCGCCTACATGTGGGCTTCGGGCAAGGGCCTGGACGAGGTGCTGCGCGAGGCGGAGATGCCGGCGGGCGACTTCGTGCGGTGGTGCAAGCAGGTGATCGACGTGCTGGGGCAGATCTCCGCGGCGGCGCCCGCGAGGGAGGGCTCGACCGTGGCGAAGGCCGCGCGCAAGGCGGTGGATCAGCTGCTGCGGGGTGTGGTGGCCTACTCGTCGGTGGGGTAGCCGCAGCCGCAGCCGCAGCCGCCGGCGGGACGGGGTGGGCGCGGGTCGTGCGGGTCGGCGTTCTCCGGCCGGCGTACGCGCGCACTCCTCGCCGCCGACGCCGTCCCGGCCGGGCTGTTGCCGGGCTGTTGCCGGGCTGTTGCCGGGTGGTTGGCGGGTGGTTGGCGGGGGAGCTGCGCCGGGCGGGCGTCCGCGGTGCGCGCCTGACTCAACGGTGCCTGCTCGGGGTTGCTCGCCGTGACGGCTGCGGGTGGCGTGGTCGCCGGGGGGCCGACCACGCTGCCCCTGCCGTGCTGCCCCGGTCGACCGGGCCCCGGTCGTCCGGCGCGGGGCCTGTGGTGGCTCCTGTGCCGACGGCGCGGTCACCCGCCGGCCCACTCGCTCGGGCGGGACCAGGCGGTGAGCGTCCGCGCGCTGCGGAAGCGGTGTTCCGCCCCCGTGACCGGATCGGTGAACTCCAGCGTCCGGGCCAGCAGTTGCAGCGGTCGCCGGAAGTCACCGGCCGGCACCGGGCCGGTCACCTCGGGATACAGCGGATCGCCGAGGAGGGGCACGCCGAGCGCGTTCATGTGGACGCGCAGCTGGTGGGTCTGCCCGGTGGCCGGCACCAGGCGGTAGCGGGCGAGCCCGTCGGCCGCGCGGTGCTCGATCAGCTCGACGCGGCTGACGGCGTTCGGCTCGCCCGGCACCTCGCGGGCGGCGAGCACCCCCCGCTCCTTCACGATCCGGCTGCGCACGGTCCTGGGCAGGGCCAGGCCGGGATCGTACGGGGCTACCGCCTCGTACTCCTTGCCCACCCGGCGGTCGCGGAACAGCGACTGGTACGCGCCGCGTTCCGCGGGCCGTACCGTGAACAGCACCAGCCCGGCGGTGAGCCGGTCCAGGCGGTGCGCGGCGCCCAGCGTGGGCAGCCCCAGCTCCCGGCGCAGCCGCGCGAGCGCCGTCTCGGTGACGTGGCTGCCGCGCGGGGTGGTGGCGAGGAAGTGCGGTTTGTCGACGACGACGATGTGCTCGTCGCGGTGCACGACCTCCAGCGGGAACGGCACCGGCACCTCGGCGGGCAGCTCCCGGTGGAACCACACGAACATCCCCGGCACGTACGCAGCGTCCGGCGGCACCGCCCGCCCGTCCGCCCCGACGACCAGCCCCGCGTCGAACATCCCGTCCACGACCCCGGCGTCCGCCGCGAGCCGTTCCGCCAGGTGCTCGCGCACCGTGGCCCACGGGCCCCCGGCGGGCAGCCGCACCCGCACGGCGTCCACGCCCTCGCGCTGCGGGAGGGGGGAGGGCGGGGGCGGCGTACGACGTCTCATCGCGGCCAAGCGTACGGCGGGGGAAAACCGGTTGGAGTCGCGCGTCCCGGTTGGCACGATGCGGGCCATGCCCTTCCTGACCAGCCCCGTCCTCCCGGCCGGAAGCCTCTCCGGAGCCCCGCAACCCGTCCTCGCCACCGGCGACGGTCTGCTGCTGCGCCCCTGGAGGGCCGCCGACGCGCCCGCCGTCCACACGGTCATCCAGGCTCCCCTGATGCACCGGTGGCATGTCCGGGCCGCCGACTCCGAGGAGGAGACGGGCGGTTGGATCGAGGAGTGGCTGACGGGCTGGCGCGAGGAGCGGGACGCCCAGTGGGCCGTCGTCGACGCGGACACCGACCGGCTGCTCGGGCGGGTGGCGCTGCGCGAGCTGCGGCTGGCGGACGGAACCGCCGAGGTGGCGTACTGGACGGCGGCCCCGGCCCGGGGACGGGGCGTCGCCGCGCGGGCCACCACGGCCCTCGCCCGCTGGGCGCTCGACGAGATCGGCTTCCACCGCCTGGAACTGCTGCACGCGGTCCGCAACGAGGCGTCCTGCCGGGTGGCCACGAAGGCCGGCTTCGCCGCGGAGGGCACCAAGCGCAGTGCCGCCCTGCACGCGGACGGCTGGCACGACATGCACCTGCACGCCCGCGTGCGGGGCGACTGAACCGGGCGGCGACTACCCCGGGGGCGGCACCGACAGCCCGCCCCCCGGTATCGGCGGCTCTCGACGCCGGCGAGGTCGCCGACAGCCTGGCGGCGCGCGGGCGGGCGCGGACAGCCGGGCGCGGGCAGCCGGGCCGGGCGACTGGCGTGATGTGCGGAGGCGCCCCACACCCCGGCTGGTCGCCGGCGGCGGGGACTGGCGTGAGGGGCGGGCAGAGCCCCGCCGCCCGGCTGGTCGCCGGCGGCGGGGAGCGCGGCCGGTCGCCGGTCGGGGCGCCGGGCAGGAGGAGCGGCCGCGGTGGCCGACGCCGACCGCGCGCCGCTGGCCCGGCGAACGGCACCGCTGGCCCGGCGAACGGCACCGCGGGCCCGGTGCCGTTCGCGCGGGGCGCTCCCGGCGTCGACCCGCACGTGGAACGAAGCGGCGCCGGCGGCGGGGGGCCGCACGTGGCCCGTAGCGTGCTGCGCCGACAGGGCCCGCAAGCGGCACGAAGTGGGCCGCCCCGGCGGCAGGGGCCACACCCGGCATGCAGTGGCCCCGTCGGCGGCGGGGCCCGCATACGGCACATAGCGTCCCACGTCGGCAGGGCCCGCACGTGGCATGGAGCGTGCCGCGTCGGCAGCGGTGGCCGCATGCGGCCCGTAGCGTCCCGCGAGGTGGGGCCCGCACGCGCTGCACGAAGTTGCCTGCGTCGGCGGCGGGGCCCGTATGCGGCACGGGGCGTCCCGCGCCGGGGGCACGGGCCGCTCCGGGGGCACGGGCCGCTCCGGGTACGGATCACGCGGCGGGCGCGCCCTCCTGCTCCGCCTCGATGCGCGCGTTCCAGTCCCGCTTGGAGGCCTGCCAGCCGTCCTCGTTGTGGCCGAGGCGCCAGTAGCCGGAGATCGACAGGTCCTCCCGGGCGATCTCCCGCTCGACGCGCAGCAGACGCCGCAGCTCCTTCACGAAGTGCGCCTCGCCGTGCACGAAGGCGTGCACCCGGCCCTCCGGGAACCGGAGCGCCCGTACGGCCTCCACCAGCGCCTCGCCGACCGGCCGGTCCCCGCGGTGCAGCCAGACGACGTCCACGCCGGAGTCGATCTTCTGCTCCTCCTCGGGGCCGGAGACCTCGATGAAGGCGTGCGCCGTCGCGCCGGCGGGCAGCGCCTCCAGCGACCGGGCGATCGCGGGCAGCGCGCTCTCGTCCCCGGCGAACAGATGCCAGTCGGCGTCCGGGTCGGGGGTGTAGGCGCCGCCGGGGCCGAGGAAGCGCACGGTCTCGCCCGGGCGCACGTTCGCCGCCCACGGGCCGGCCAGGCCCTCGTCGCCGTGGATCACGAAGTCCAGCGTCAGCTCGCGGTGGACCGGGTCCCAGGCCCGCACGGTGTAGGTGCGGGTGACCGGCCACTGCTCCCGCGGGAACTCCGCCCGGATCCGCTCCACGTCGAAGGGCTCCGGATAGCTCACGCCCTCCGGCGCGAACAGCAGTTTCACGTAGTGGTCGGTGCAGGTGTCGGCCGAGAAACCGTCCAGACCCTCGCCGCCGAGCACCACCCGCTGCATGTGCGGGGTCAGCCGCTGGGTGCGGACGACCTGAGCGGTGCGGGGCTTCCGCGGCCTGCGGTCCGGTCGATCTGCCATGGAGGCCTCCCTGTTCCGAGCTTAGGTTTGCCTAAGTTAGCACTTTCGTCCAGTGAACACCCCTTCCGTGAGAACCCGATGAACGGCCGCCGCCACCGCCCGCGTCACGTCCCGAGCGTCGTCAGCAGCCGCCGCAGCGATCCGCCCAGTCCCCAGCGCGCGTCCAGCGCCTCCAGCGCGGCCGGGTCCCGCGGTGCGCGCGGCAGCGCCGTGTCGACGTCGGGCAGCGGTACGTCGGCGGCGACCCGGACGACCTTCGGCGCCACCGCGAGGTACGGCCGGGCCTCGTCGAGCCGCCCCCGCTGCGACGGCGTGAGCTTCGCCTCCGGGTCGTCCACCGCGGCCATGATCCCGGCCAGGTCGCCGAACTGGGCGAGCAGCTTCGCGGCCGTCTTCTCGCCGATGCCGGGCACGCCCGGCAGGCCGTCGCTCGGGTCGCCGCGCAGCAGCGCCAGGTCCGCGTACCCGCTGCCGCTCACCCCGTACTTCTCGCGCAGCAGCGCCTCGTCGGTCAGCTGCAGCGAGCCGACGCCCTTGAGCGGATACAGCACCCGCACCCCGCGTGCGTCGTCGACCAGCTGGTAGAGGTCGCGGTCGCCGGTGACGATGTCGACCGGGCCCTCGGCCCGGGCGGTGAACGTGCCGATCACGTCGTCCGCCTCGTACCCGGCGACCCCCACGCGCGCGACGCCCAGCGCGTCCAGGACCGCCTCGATGACCGGCACCTGCGGCGAGAGCGTGTCCGGCACCTCCTCCTCGTCCGGCCCCGTCTCGTGCTCCTCGGCGACGCGGTGCGCCTTGTAGGAGGGGATGAGGTCGACCCGCCACCGCGGGCGCCAGTCGGCGTCCATGCACGCCACCAGGTGCTCGGGGCGGTGGTCCTGCACCAGGCGGTCGATGAATTCGAGCAGCCCGCGCACGGCGTTCACCGGCGTGCCGTCCGGGGCCTTCACCGACTCCGGGACGCCGAAGAAGGCACGGAAATAGAGGGAGGCGGTGTCGAGAAGCATCAGTCGTCCGGTCACGCCTCGCATCATGCCGTACGGCACCGACAGTCACCCGACGGCGAAGGGCCACCGCCTTTGGCCACCGTCCGCGGCCACCGTCCGCGGCTACGACCCGCGGCCACCGACTGCGGGCGCCGTCACAAGGGAGGACCCTGTAAGAAGGAGTCGTGATGAGATGAGTCGTATCCCGGTGCCCCGGCCACCGTCCGCGCGTACGGATGAGATCCGGCCAACCACGGAGCGCCACGCGGCCGCCCCGGTCCGGAGAACCGCGCGGAGGGCGGACGACCGCACGTGGCGCGGCCCGCGGGCCGTCCGGCCCCGCTGGTCAGCCTCTTCGGCCCCGGTGGGTCCGGCGGTGGAGCGGTCCGCCAGGAGCGTGCGCGGAACTCACCCGCCGGGGAGCGGTGGCGCGTTGCACGCCCGCCGTCCTCACCGGTGTGTGACGAGCACGTGAAACAGTTTGCCGAACCTGCGTAAGGTGCAGAGAACTCATCAGGACCATGGCCGTCACGGACCGACGAGGCGAAGGAGGGAGCTGCGATGGGCGACCACAAGGACGACCACAAGGACCAGCCCCTGCGAGTGGGCGCGGCCGTGCGGCGCCGGCGCCGGGCGCTCGAGCTCACCCTCGCCGTCGTGGCCGAGCGCAGCGGCCTGTCCGTGCCGTTCCTGAGCCAGATCGAGAACGACCGGGCGCGGCCGAGTCCGACCTCCCTGGAGAAGGTCGCCGACGCCCTGCGCACCACCGCCGTCGAGCTCCTCGCCGCCGCGGACCCCGCCTGCAGCGTCGACGTCGTGCGCGCCGAGGGCGCCGAGACCGGGCCCGAACCGCGCATGCGCTCCCTGGTGCGCGGCCACCACCAGATGCACGCGCAGGAGTTCACCGGGGACCATGACGCGGGCCGCGAGTTCCAGTACCGCAACGACCAGTTGATGTACGTCGCCGACGGCGCCGTGGAGATCGAGGCGGAGGGCCGCGCCTACCGGCTCGGCAGGGGCGACACGCTCTACCTGACGGGCGGGGTGCGCCACCGGTGGCGGGCCACGGTGGCGGACACCCGCCTGATCGTCGTCGCGGTGGCCGAGCACATCGAGGCGGTCCGGGGCCGGTCGCGTCGGTGATCCGGGTCGTCTCCCTCGTCCCGTCGCTCACGGAGGCCGTGGCGGTCTCGGCGCCGGTGGCCCTGGCCGGCGTCACGGACTGGTGCACGCACCCGCCGGACCTGGCCGTCGCCCGCGTCGGCGGCACCAAGAACCCCGACGTCGAGCGGATCGTCGCCCTCGCCCCCGACCTGGTGATCGCCAACGAGGAGGAGAACCGCGCGTCCGACCTGGCCGAGCTGCGCGCGGCGGGCGTCGAGGTCCTGGTCACCGAGGTGCGCGACGTCCCGCAGGCCTTCGCAGAGCTGGCCCGGGTGCTGGCGGCGTGCGGTGTCCGGGCCCGGCCGCGCTGGCTGGACGAGGCCGAGCGGACGTGGGCGGCGCTGCCGCCGCCGGAGCGCCGCACGACCGCGGTCGTCCCCGTCTGGCGCCGGCCCTGGATGGTGCTGGGCCGCGACACCTTCGCCGGTGACGTCCTCTCCCGCCTCGGCGCGGACCACCTGTACGCGGCCCACCCCGACCGCTACCCCCGCGTCCCCGTCGAGGAACTGCGGGCGGCCGCCCCGGACGTCGTCGTCCTGCCGGACGAGCCGTACCGCTTCACGGCCGACGACGGACCCGAGGCCTTCCCGGGGCTTGCCTGCGCCCTGGTCAGCGGACGGCACCTGACGTGGTACGGGCCGTCGCTGGCCGAGGCGCCGACGGTGCTGGGCGGGGCCCTGCGAGCAGCTCACCGCTGACCACGCCGCGCGCCGTGAGCACGGCGGCGGTGGTCCAGGCGGCGACGAGGAGGCCGTACAGGGCCACCGCGAGCCCGTCGTACACGGCCAGTCCGGTGTGCCGGCCCAGCGCCTCGGCCCCGGTGACGCAGGTGCCGACGGGGAAGGTGAACGACCACCACGTCATCGTGAACCCCATCCCGAGCCGCCGCGCCCGCATCACGTGGGCGGCGGCGAACGCGCACCACAGCAGCGCGAAGCCCATCACGGGCACCCCGTACAGGACGGCGAGGACGGTGAACCCCGCGCGGTACGGGTCCGCGACGGTGCCGGGCGCCACGTCCGCGAACGCGCCGACGGCGGTGGTCGACTGCCCGAGCGGTCCGAGCACCAGGAACAGAGTGGGCGTGAGGGCGAGGGGCAGCGGCCCGCCGGTGATCAGTCGGGCGAAGAGTGCGGGCAGCACGGCCAGGGTGGCCAGCAGGCTCAGCCCGAACATCGCGAAGCAGGCCAGGAGCAGGGTCTCGCGGGGCTGGCCGGCGGGCAGGTACGGCACGAGGCGCGGCCCGAGTGCGGCGGACACCATGGGCGCGACGAGGGGCAGCAGCCACACGGGCGAGGCCTGTCCCGGCCCGGTCTCGTGGCGTACGGCCATCAGATAGGGGACGGCGACGGCGGCCGTGAGCCCCACGGCCGTCCCGGCGGTGAACAGCGCCGCGTCCAGGGCGACCGCGTTCCGCTCGCCGATCCAGTCCCGGCCGACGGCGACCGCGCCGCCGCCGACCGCCAGCAGGGCCATGGCCAGGCATCCGTAGAAGGGCACCGTCGCCGGGTCGAGGAGGTGGGCGCGGGCCTGGTCACGGTGGTGGGCCCAGTGCAGGGCGCGGGCGGCGAGCAGCGTCACCAGGAGCACGAGGGACAGCGCCCAGACGGCGGCGCAGGCGGTGCGCAGGCCGGGGACGCGGCCGGGCAGCCCGGCTCCCGCCGTGGCGACCACGGCGGTGCCCATGACGGCGGCGTACCAGTTGGGCCCGAGGTGGCGGACGGCACGGGCGCGCGGGGGGAGCGGAACTGCGGTGACCATGCCCTCATCGTCCCGTGGCCGGACGCCCGCCACCAGGGACCACCTCTCTATCGGGACATAAGCTGGGGTTATGAGCGATATGGCGGAGCCGTCCGGCACCCGTTCCGTGCCGGGCGGGTCACTCGCGCACCGGGTGCCGGACCTGGGGGCGCTGGAACTGCTGCTGGCGGTGGCACGGCTCGGCAGCCTCGGCGGGGCGGCCCGCGAGGTCGGCATCACCCAGCCGGCGGCCAGCAGCCGGATCCGGTCGATGGAGCGCCAGTTGGGCGTGGCCCTCGTCGACCGCTCGCCGCGCGGCTCCCGGCTCACGGACGCCGGGGCGCTGGTGACGGACTGGGCGCGGCGGATCGTCGAGGCGGCCGCGGCCTTCGACGCGGGGGCGCAGGCGCTGCGCGACCGGCGCGACTCGCGCCTGACGGTGGCGGCCAGCATGACGATCGCCGAGTACCTGCTGCCGGGCTGGCTGCTCGCGCTGCGGGCCCAGTGGCCGGACACGGCGGTGTCCCTGCTCGCGGGCAACTCGGCGACGGTCGCCGAGCGGCTGCTGTCCGGCGAGGCGGACCTGGGGTTCGTGGAGGGCGTGAGCGTGCCGTCCGGCCTGGACTCCGTGGTCATCGCCCGCGACCGGCTCATCGTGGTGACGGCGCCCGGCCACCCGTGGGCCCGCCGCCGACGGCCGCTGGAGGCCCCGGAGCTGGCGGCCACCGCCCTGATCATGCGGGAGAAGGGCTCGGGGACGCGGCAGGTGCTGGACGCCGCGCTGGGCGGACCGGCCCGGCCGCTGATCGAGCTGTCGTCCACGACGGCGGTGAAGGCGGCCGTGGTGAGCGGCGCCGGACCGGCGGTCCTCAGCGAACTCGCCGTGGGCGAGGAACTGGCGATGCGGCGACTGGTGCGCGTCCCGGTCCAGGGCGTCGCCCTGGCCCGGGACCTGCGCGCGGTATGGCCGACGGGCCACCGCCCGACGGGCCCGGCGAGAGAACTGCTGTCCCTGACACGTGGCTGAACGGCCGCTCCGGGGCCGACGGCGGGTTCACAGGGACGGCGGCGAGTGCGGGAGTCGGCGGCAGGTGCCGGCGGCCTCGGCAGGTGCGCCAGGAGCGACCCGGCCCACGGGCCCAACCGCTGGCAACGGCTGGGTCCGGCCTGCGGCCTGGCGGCCTGCGGCCTGGCGGCCTGCGGCCTGGCGGCCTTGCGGCCTGGCGGCCTGCGGCCTGCGGCCTGGCGGCCGGTGGGCTGGTGTGGCCACGGCTGGCCGTCGGTGGGCATGGGTGGGCGGGAGCACGGTCCGTCGGTACGACCCGGGCCGTGGGTTCGGCGGTCGGCGTGGGTGGCTGGGTGCCCGGGGTTCGGCGGGTCCTCCTCCGGTGAACGTCGGGCGTCCTGCCCGGGGTTCGTCAGGCGCGGCCGGGGAAAATGCTTGGCGTGTGCGGTGGGCCGGACCGCACCATGAACCGCATGACAGCGACCGCACCGGCCGCCACCGGCGTCCGCACGCCCTGGGAGCACCTGCCCGCCGGGGTGCGGGATGCCGTCGCGGGTGTGCTCGGGGGACCCGTGGTCCGGGCCGTCACCCAGTCCGGCGGATTCTCTCCCGGCGTGGCCGCCCGGGTCCGCACCGCCGGGGGCCGGCGGGCGTTCGTCAAGGCGGTCAGCGCGCGGAGCAACCCCCACAGTCCCGCCCTGCACCGCACCGAGGCCCGCAACGCGGCCGCGCTCCCGCCCGCCGTCCCCGCGCCCCGCCTCCTCGGCACGTACGACGACGGCACCTGGGTCGCCCTCGTCTTCGAGGAGATCCCCGGCCGCCAGCCGCACGTCCCCTGGCGGCAGCCCGAGTTGCGGCGGGTCCTCGACGCGGTGGCGGAACTCGGCCGCACCCTCACCCCGTCGCCCCTCGAAGCACCGCCCGCGGCCCGCCACCTCGCCGACGACTTCGCCGGCTGGCAGCGCCTGTGCGCCTCCGGCGCGCGCCCGGCGCTCGACGCCTGGACCCTGGACCACCTGCCCGGCCTCGCCGCACTGGCCGTCGACTGGACCGAGGCCGCCGTGGGCGACACCCTCGCCCACGCGGACCTGCGGGCCGACAACATCCTGCTGACCGCCGACGACCGCGTCGTCTTCGTCGACTGGCCGCACGCCGTGCGCGCGGCCCCCTGGTTCGACCTGCTGATCATGCTGCCCTGCGTCCGGGCCCAGGGCGGCCCGGACCCGGAGGACGTCTTCACCGAGCATCCGCTCGGCCGGGACGCGGAGCCGGACGCGGTCACCGCGACCCTGGCCGCACTCGCCGGGTACTTCGTCGACAGCTCCCTGCGCCCCGCCCCGCCCGGCCTGCCCACCCTGCGCCCCTTCCAGCGGGCCCAGGGCGAGGCGGCGCTCGGCTGGCTCAGGAAGCGGCTTCGACCAAGGCCCGCATGACGCGCAGGTCCTCGCCCATCTCGGGGTGCCACTGCACGCCCAGCACCCAGCCGTCCGCGGTCGGCAGTTCCAGCGCCTCCACCGTGCCGTCCGCCGCGTACGCCGACGGGACCAGGCCCGCGCCGAGCCGGTCCACGCACTGGTGGTGGTACGACGGCACGGACGCCTCCCCCGGCACGGCGGCGGCGTACAGCGTGCCGGGCACCGGCTTGACCGGGTGGGTGCCGAAGACGCCGACGACCTCCGCGTGGCCGTCGAGATGCTGGACGAGGGTGCCGCCCAGGGCGACGTTCAGCAGCTGCATGCCGCGGCAGATGCCGAGCAGCGGCAGCCGTGCGGCCAACGCGGCCTCGATCAGGGCGAGTTCCCAGGCGTCCCGGGCCCGGGCCGGCGGACCCGTCCGGGGGTCGGGCTCGGCGCCGTAGCGGGCCGGTTCGACGTCCGGGCCGCCCGCGATCACCAGGCCGTCGAGACGGGCGACGGCCGCCGCCGCGTGTTCCGGCGCGTCGGGCGGCAGCATCGTGGCCAGCCCGCCCGCCCGCTGCACCAGCCGCGGATAGCCGACCGGCAGCAGCGCGGCCTCCAGCTCCCACACGCCCCACCGCGCCCCGGTCTCCAGATACGTGCTGACGCCGATCAACGGTCTGCCCGCCATCCACCCGCCCCTTCCGGCAAAAGGATCCGGCAAAGGATCCAATTCATACCTTTGCCGAGGAACGCCGCTCCGGGCAAGAGCCGGACGGCGTTCCGCGCCGCCCGCGCCGCCCGCGCCGCCCGCGCCGCCCGCGCCGCGCGGTGTGGCGCGGTGTCGCGCGGGCTCGTGGGCCAGCGGTCTCGTGGGGCGCGCCTCACGCGAGGAAGCCCCGCAGCAGCGCGGCCGTCCCCGCGCAGTGCTCCCGCATGATCTCCCGGGCCCCGTCCGCGTTCCCGTCGAGCACCGCCTCGACCAGCGCGACGTGCTGCCGCTGGGAGTGCTCCAGGTTGCGCACCAGCAGCGGGATGCAGTCGAGCAGGTCGTTCACCGTCGCCCGTACGGCCGCGTACTGCGCGGTCAGCGTCGGCGAGCCGCACAGTTCGGCCAGCGTGAGGTGCAGCAGCGTGTCCAGGCGGCGGTAGTCGCCTAGCGGCGCGTCGTGCGTGCGGGCCAGCGCCTCGCGCAGCCGCGCCGCCCGCTCGCCGGTCAGCCCGTACGTCGCGCACAGGCCGGCCGCGCCCACCTCCAGCACCTCCCGGAAGCGCAGCACGTCCTCGATGTCGACCTCGGCGATCCGCCGCCGCAGCTCGTCCTCGCCGCCCGCGTCCGTGCGGGGCAGCACGAACGTGCCGCCGTAGCGGCCGCGCCGCGACTCCACCAGCCCCTGGTCCTGGAGCACCTTGAGGACCTCGCGCAGCGTCACCCGGCTGATCCCGAGCCGCTCCGCCAGCTCCCGCTCGGCGGGCAGCCGTCCGCCGGCCGGCACCAGGCCCAGCCGGACGACCTGCAGGATCTGCTCCAGCGCCTCCTCGAAGCCGTTCCCGGCCCGCACCGGCCGCAGCACCGGCGTCAGCCGGTCCGTGAGGTCCGCCTCCGGATCCGGTGACATGCCGCCGCACCCCCTTCCCAAGCAATGGTTCTCGGCAATACCTTATGGCTCCCGGCCCGACCGCAGAACGCGAAGAAGCAGAACGCGAAGAAGCCGAAGGAGCTCTCCCGTGCCAGACCGCACGCCCCCGCTCAGCGTCGAGGAGCTGCACGCCCTCGTCGCGGGCGGAGAGATCGACACTGTCGTCCTGGCCTTCCCCGACATGCAAGGGCGCCTCCAGGGCAAGCGGTTCGCCGCCCGGTTCTTCCTCGACGAGGTCCTCCACCACGGCACCGAGGGCTGCAACTACCTCCTCGCCGTCGACACCGAGATGAACACCGTCGACGGCTACGCCATGTCCTCCTGGGACCGCGGCTACGGCGACTTCGCCATGCACCCCGACCTGTCCACCCTGCGCCGCGTGCCGTGGAACGCCGGCACCGCCATGGTCGTCGCCGACCTCGCCTGGCACGACGGCTCCCCGGTCGTCGCCGCCCCCCGCCAGATCCTGCGCCGCCAGCTCGGCCGCCTCGCCGGGCACGGCCTGACCGCGATGGTCGGCACGGAGCTGGAGTTCATCGTCTTCAAGGACACCTACGAACAGGCGTGGGACGCGGGTTACCGGGGGCTGACCCCGGCCAACCAGTACAACATCGACTACTCGATCCTCGGCACCGGCCGCGTCGAGCCCCTGCTGCGCCGCATCCGCAACGAGATGGCCGGCGCGGGCCTCACGGTCGAGTCCGCCAAGGGCGAGTGCAACCCGGGCCAGCACGAGATCGCCTTCCGCTACGACGACGCCCTGGTCACCTGCGACCAGCACGCCGTCTACAAGACCGGCGCCAAGGAGATCGCCGCCCAGGAGGGCATGTCCCTCACCTTCATGGCCAAGTACAACGAGCGCGAGGGCAACTCCTGCCACATCCACCTCTCGCTCGCCGACGCGGACGGCCGCAACGTCATGCCGGGCGACGGGCCGGACGGCATGTCCGAGGTCATGCGCCACTTCCTCGCCGGGCAGCTGGCCGCACTGCGCGACTTCTCGCTGCTCTACGCCCCCCACATCAACTCCTACAAGCGCTTCCAGCCGGGCTCCTTCGCCCCGACCGCCGTCGCCTGGGGCCACGACAACCGCACCTGCGCCCTGCGCGTCGTCGGCCACGGCCGCTCCCTGCGCTTCGAGAACCGGCTGCCCGGCGGCGACGTCAACCCGTACCTGGCGGTCGCCGGACTGGTGGCGGCCGGCCTGCACGGCGTCGAGCAGCGGCTGGAGCTGCCCGAGCCCTGCCCCGGCAACGCCTACACCGGCGAGTTCGCGCACGTCCCGACCACCCTGCGCGAGGCCGCCGAGCTGTGGGCCCACAGCCCCGTCGCCGAGGCCGCCTTCGGCCCCGAGGTCGTCGCGCACTACGCCAACATGGCCCGCGTCGAACTGGACGCCTTCGACGCCGCGGTCACCGACTGGGAGCTGCGCCGCTCCTTCGAACGCCTGTGAGGCCCCCCGTGTCCCACCCGTACGAACTGGACGTGCTCAACCCGGCGACGGAGGAGGTGATCGCCACCGTCCCGGGCGCCGTGGAGCAGGACGTGGACGCCGCCGTGCGGCGCGCGGAGCGGGCCCAGCGCGCCTGGGCGGCCGTCGCGCCCGCCGACCGGGCCCGGCTGCTGCGCCGCTTCGCCGCCGTCGTCGACGGACACCGCGAGGAACTGGCCCGGCTGGAGGTGCGCGAGGCCGGCCACACCATCGGCAACGCCCGCTGGGAGGCGGGCAACGTCCGCGACCTCCTCGACTACGCGGCCGGCGGCGTGGAGCGGCTCACCGGCCGGCAGATCCCGGTGCCCGGCGGCCTGGACGTGACGATCCTCGAACCGCTCGGCGTCGTCGGCGTGATCGCCCCCTGGAACTTCCCCATGCCGATCGCCGCCTGGGGGACGGCCCCCGCCCTCGCGGCCGGGAACGCCGTCGTCCTCAAACCCGCCGAGACCACCCCGCTCACCGCCCTCCGGCTCGCCGAACTCGCCCTGGAGGCAGGGCTGCCGGAACACCTCTTCCAGGTCCTGCCCGGGCGCGGCGACATCGCGGGCGAGGTCCTCGTACGCCACCCCGGCGTCGCCAAGATCGTCTTCACCGGTTCCACGCGGGTCGGCAAGCACGTGATGGCGCTGTGCGCCGACCAGGTCAAGCAGGTCACCCTCGAACTCGGCGGCAAGAGCCCCAACATCGTCTTCGCCGACGCCGACCTGCGCGCCGCCGTCGACCCCTTCTCCTTCCTCGACAACTCCGGCCAGGACTGCTGCGCACGCACCCGCATCCTGGTGCAGGAGTCCGTGTACGACGAGGTGGCGGAACTGCTCGCCGAGGCGCTGGCCGCCGTCGTGGTGGGCGACCCGGCCGACGAGAAGACCCAGATGGGTCCCCTGATCTCCGCTCAGCAGCTGGAGCGGGTCAGGCGGTTCGTGCCCGAGGACGCGCCCGCGCTGCGCGGCGCCGCGCCGGACGGGCCCGGCTTCTGGTTCCCGCCGACCGTCCTCACCGGACAGGCGCCGGACTCCGCCGCGGCCCGCGAGGAGATCTTCGGACCGGTCGCCGTCCTGCTGCCCTTCACCGACGAGGAGGACGCGATCCGCCTCGCCAACGACACCCCCTACGGCCTCTCCGGCTCGATCTGGACCCGGGACGTCGGCCGCGCGCTGCGCGTCTCCGGCGCGGTCCGGGCCGGCAACCTGTCCGTCAACTCCCACTCCAGCGTCCGCTACTGGACCCCCTTCGGCGGCTACCAGCAGTCCGGCGTCGGCCGCGAGCTGGGCCCGGACGCGCTGACCGCCTTCACCGAAACCAAGAACGTCTTCATCAGCACGGAGGCCTGAGCCGCTCATGACCGACAACACCGAGGGAACCATCTGCCGTCGCCTGGCCGGCC
This sequence comes from Streptomyces sp. NPDC020490, assembly GCF_044335305.1. Lineage (NCBI taxonomy): Bacteria > Bacillati > Actinomycetota > Actinomycetes > Kitasatosporales > Streptomycetaceae > Streptomyces > Streptomyces sp. NPDC020490. The sequence goes on from NZ_JBIRUY010000007.1 coordinate 193,984, forward strand.
GCACCGCCGTCGTCACCGGCGCCGGCAGCGGCATCGGCCTCGCCACCGCGCGCCGGCTCGCCTCCGAGGGCGCCCACGTCGTCTGCGGCGACGTCGACGAGGTCCGCGGCAAGGCGGCCGCCGACGAGGTCGGCGGGCTGTTCGTGAAGGTCGACGTCACCGACCCGGAGCAGGTCGAGGCGCTGTTCAAGGCGGCCTACGACACCTACGGCAGCGTCGACGTCGCCTTCAACAACGCCGGCATCTCCCCGCCCGACGACGACTCCATCCTGGAGACCGGCCTGGAGGCCTGGAAGCGCGTCCAGGAGGTCAACCTCACCTCCGTCTACCTGTGCTGCAAGGCCGCCATCCCCTACATGCGCCGCCAGGGCAAGGGCTCCATCATCAACACCGCGTCCTTCGTGGCGCGGATGGGCGCGGCCACCAGCCAGATCTCCTACACCGCCTCCAAGGGCGGCGTGCTCGCCATGTCCCGTGAACTGGGCGTGCAGTTCGCCCGGGAGGGCATCCGCGTCAACGCCCTGTGCCCGGGCCCGGTCAACACCCCGCTGCTGCAGGAACTGTTCGCCAAGGACCCCGAGCGGGCCGCGCGCCGCCTCGTCCACATCCCGGTCGGCCGCTTCGCCGAGGCCGAGGAGATCGCCGCCGCCGCCGCCTTCCTCGCCAGCGACGACTCCTCCTTCGTCAACGCCACCGACTTCCTGGTGGACGGCGGCATCTCGGGCGCGTACGTCACGCCCCTGTAGGCACGGACCGGTCGTCCGGCCGGGGCGGCGTCCGCGTCGGCCCGGCCGGACGACCGGAGGGGCAGGCGGTCACGGGGCGGCTACAGGAACGTGTGGCCTTCCCCGCGGTACGTCGGCACGGTCGCCGTCACCGTGTCGCCCTCGACGAGGTGCAGCGCGTCGAACCGCTCGCACAGCTCACCGGCCTTGGCGTGCCGGAACCACACCTTGTCGCCGATCAGCAGGTCGTCGGCCGGGGACCCCAGCAGCGGCGTCTGCACCTCGCCGGGCCCCTCCTGGGGGTCGTAGCGCAGCCCCTCGGGCAGGTACGGCACCGGGAGCCGGTCGCGCCCCGGCGCGCCGGAGGCCGGATACCCGCCGCCGAGCACCGTCACCACACCCACGCCCGGGCGCCGCACCACCGGCTGGGCGAAGAGCGCGGCCGGACGCCCGCTGAACGACGTGTAGTTGTCGAACAGGCGCGGCACGTACAGCCCCGACCCGGCCGCGATCTCGGTGACCGCGTCCTCGGCCGCCGTGTGCTGCACGCTGCCGGTGCCGCCGCCGTTGACGAACTCCAGGTCCGGCACCACGGCCCGCACCGCGCGCACCACCTCCGCACGCCGCTCGGCGAGCTCCCTGCGCGCGGCCGCCTGCATCAGCCGGACGGCGCCGGCGCGCAGCGGCCGCCCGGCCACCGCGTCACCGACACCGGCGATGTGCCCCTCGTACGCCATGATCCCCACGACCCGGAACCCGGGCCGCCGGGCCACCGCGCGGGCCAGGTCGGCCACCTGGGCGGGGGAGTGCAGCGGCGAGCGGAGCGCCCCGATGCGCACCCGGCCCCCGAGCAGCTTGAAGGCGGTGTCCAGCTCCAGGCACACGCGCACGACCTCACGGCCGCCGTCGCGCGCCTCGTCGATCAGCCTGAGCTGCGCCGGGTCGTCGATCATCACGGTCACGGCGGCGGCGAGCTTCGGGTCGGAGGCCAGCTCGGCGAAGCCGGCGCGGTCGGCGGACGGGTAGGCGAGCAGGACGTCGTCGAAGCCGGAGCGCGCGAGCCACAGGGACTCGGCGAGGGTGAAGGACATGATGCCCGCGAAGCCGTCCTTGGCGAGGACCCGCTCCAGCAGGGTCCGGCAGCGTACGGACTTGCTGGCGACGCGGACCGGTTTGCCGCCCGCCCGGCGCAGCAGGTCGTCGGCGTTGGCGTCGAAGGCGTCCAGGTCCACGATCGCGAGAGGGGCCTCGAGGTGGGCGGTGGCCCGGTCGTAACGGGCCCGGTCGGCGGCGCGCGCAGTCATGAACGAAGCCTGCCAGACAGGATTACCGCAGGGTAGGGGGATGTTTGGGGCAGATGCCCCGGGGGCCGCGAAGTGGTTCCCGTTCCGACAGGGCCAAGCCGTAGAGTGACGCGCACGCACGGCAGAACGCGCCGGCCGCGGGCCGCGCCCGGATGCCGGTCCGTCCGTGCGGGTATGCGTGTTCGGGACGGACCGGCCCGCGCGTTGAGCGCAAGCACGACGGCGCGCGTACGAGAAGACGGCCAGGGTTCGCGGAAACGGGGGGTGCATGAGTACGGAAGCGCGGCACACTCCCGTCCCCCCGCGACCGACTGCCGTCCCTCCGCGGCCCGCCTCTCCGCCCCGCCCGGCCCAGCCGCCCGCGACGGGCCGGCCCCGGCCCGAGGAACCGGACGATCCCGTCGCGGACAGGGCGCGGACGCGGCCGGACACGACGGGGGAGGCCACGGGAGCGGCCCGCGGCGTCTGGTCGCCGTGGCGCGGCACCCAGGAGTTCGAGGCGCGCGACGGCTTCGACGCCTACGACGACTTCGACGCCTTCGGCCGGCGCTCGCAGAGCGGCGGCTCCCGTGCCGCCGCCGGGACCGCGACCGGGAGGACCGACGCGGACACGGACGCGGACGCGGGCGCCGAGGTTCCACCCGCCCGGCGCGGCGGCACCGGCCCGGGGGCGGCTGCCTCCGGCTCCGGCTCCGCCTCCGCGTCCGTGAGCACCCCGCCCCGCTTCCCCGGCCTGCGTGCCCGGCCCGCCGGGGAGAACGCCGCGAAGAGCCCGCCCCCGCCGCCGGCCTCCGCCCGCTTCCCGGACACCGCCCCCTCGGCCGGCCGCGAGGCCCCGTCCCGCGCCGAGGACACCGTCGTACCGCCGCGCCCGCCCCGCAGCCCCGCCCCGCCGTCCCGTGCCGAGGGCACCGTCGTACCGCCGCGCCCGCCCCGCAGCCCCGCCCCGCCGTCCCGTGCCGAGGGCACTGCTGTGCCGTCGCGTCCGAGTCGCGGTTCTGCTTCGTCGCCTCGTGTCGAGGACGAGGTCGTGCCGCCGCGTCCGGCCGGCCGCCCCGCTCCGTCGTCCCGTGTCGAGGGCGCCGTCGTACCGCCGCCGCCCCGCCGGCCGGCTTCGTCGTCCCGTGTCGCGGACACGCGGGCCGGGGTGGCACGGGAGGCTCCTGCGGTGGGCGTGGCCGGACGGGGGGACGACGTCCGGCCGGCTCCCGATCCGGCCCTGTCCTGGAGCGCGCCCGTGGCCGGCGCCGGGGGCACCGTCGTGTCGTTCGCGGTGCCCGAGGGGTACGACGCGCAAGGGCGGCCCCGGCCCCTGGCCGGCCACGTCCGCTCGCGGACCGTCGCCGTCGCCGCCTGCGTCGTACTCGGGCTCGGGCTCATCGGCGGTGCGCTGACCGGCAGTTGGCTGGTCGGTGACCCGGGGGACAGCGGCGCGCGGGACACCTTCGCCGCGGCCGGCGGCCTGTGGCACAGCATCTCCGTCGACCGGCTCTTCCCGCCCGTGGTGGCGGGCCGCGGCGCCGGTCCCGGCGGCGCCGACCGCAGCTGGACGCGGATCGCGGTCGCCCCGGACAGCGGGTGCGCGCAGGCCTTCGACCCGTTGCTGAAGAAGGCGCTCGCGCCCGTGGGCTGCCGGCGCCTGCTGCGGGCCACCTACACCGACGCCACGCAGAGCCACGTCACCACCGTCGGCCTGCTGTTCACCAAGGCCGACGCCGCCGGCATGGCCTCCCTCGCCGCCCGCTTCCAGAACGAGGGCCTGGACCGCCGCACCGACCTGATGCCCCGCCCGTACACCGCTCCGGACACCGCCGCCGCCCGCTTCGGCCTCCGGCAGCGCGCCTCGTGGACCGTGTCCGTCCTCACCGACGCGCCCGTCGTCGTCTACGCCGTCTCCGGCTGGGCCGACGGCCGCACCGTCGACAGCCCGCTGCCCGCCGGGGAGGCCATGCAGTCCGGCAACACCGCGGCCGTCGCCCAGTCGGGCCTCGGCCACGAGGCGCGGGGCCTCGCCGACCGGATCGAGCGGGCCCTGCGCAAGGACGTCAGGGGCTCGGCCACGGAGACGCCGTCATGAGGCGCCGCGGCCGTGTCGGGGCCCTGAGCGTCCTCCTCGCCGCATCCGTCGCGCTGGTCCCGCCCACCGCGGCGCACGCCGACGGCATCCGCGCCCAGCAGTGGGCCCTGGAAGCCATGCACACCCAGGAGGCCTGGCGCACCACCAAGGGCAAGGGCGTCACCGTCGCCGTCCTGGACACCGGTGTCGAGGCCGACCACCCCGACCTGGCCGGCAACGTCCTGCCCACCAAGGACATGATCGGCTTCGGCGCCCGCAAGGGCGACCGGGCGTGGGCCCGGCACGGCACCGCGATGGCCGGGATCATCGCCGGGCACGGACACGGCCCCGGCGACGCCGAAGGCGTCATGGGCATCGCGCCCGAGGCCAGGATCCTGCCCGTCCGCGTGATCCTCGAGGACGGCGACTCGGCCCGCGGCAAGGCCCGCAGCACCCGCGGCAACGCCCTCGCCGAAGGCATCCGCTGGGCCGCCGACCACGGCGCCGACGTCATCAACCTCTCCCTCGGCGACGACTCCGCCTCCGCCCATCCCGAACCCGCCGAGGACGAGGCCGTCCAGTACGCCCTGAAGAAGGGCGTCGCCGTCGTCGCCTCGGCCGGCAACGGCGGCGAGAAGGGCGACCACGTCTCCTACCCGGCCGCCTACCCGGGCGTCATCGCCGCGACCGCCGTCGACCGCTACGGAACCCGCGCCTCCTTCTCCACCCGCCGCTGGTACGCCACCGTCAGCGCGCCCGGCGTCGACATCGTCATCGCCGACCCCGATCACCGGTACTACGAGGGCTGGGGGACGAGCGCGGCGTCGGCGTTCGTCTCGGGCGCGGTGGCCCTCGTCAAGGCCGCGCACCCGGGACTGGCCCCCGCGCAGATCAAGCAGCTCCTGGAGGACACCGCCCGGGACGCCCCGGCCGGCCGCCACGACGACTCCCGCGGCTTCGGCTTCATCGACCCGGCCGCGGCCATCGAGGCGGCCGGACGCCTGAAGCCGGAGGGCCTGCGGGCGGCGTCGTACGGCGAGAAGTACTTCGGCCCCGGGCCCGACGCCGCCAAGTCCGACGGCGGCACCAGCGACTGGGCCGCCCCGCTCGCGGGCGGTCTCGGCGGCGTCCTGCTGGTCGTCGCGGTCGTGCTGTGGCGCGGTCGGCGCGAGGAGCACGCCGACCGCTGACCCGCGCCGGACACACCCGGCCCGGGGGCGCTAACCCAAGGCGGACACGGCCGGGACGTCGTCGTCGGCGAACACCGACACGGCGGCCCGTGCCGCCGCCTCGACCAGCGAAATGCCCTTCGCCTTCGTCGAGTTGCCGTCCGACAGCGCGGCCACCAGGTACGCGTGGCCGTCCACCGTCACCCTGCCGATGCTGTTGATGACCCACAGGCCGGTGGTGCTGCGGGGCAGCCAGCCGTTCTTCAGCGCCCACCGCCCCTCGTCGGCCGCCGCCGACACACCCCAGTGCTGGTCGGCGGCGATCCGCCCCATCAGCTCGCGCAGGTACGCCCGTGAGGCCTCGCTCAGCTCCGAGTCGTCCCCGAAGACCTGCTCCAGCAGCGTCAGCTGGTCGGCGGCGGTGGTCCGGGTCAGCCCCCACAGCGCGCCGTCGCCGCCCTCGGTGCCGGTCAGCCCGAACCGCTCGTTCGCGGCGTCGAGCCCGCCGGCCTCGCCGATGGCCTCCCACAGGGCGGACGCCGAGGCGTTGTCGCTGTTCTCGATCATGGCGGTGGCGTACGACTTCTCCGCCGCCGTCAGCTGCCGCCCCGCGTCCTGCGCCTGGAGCAGCAGCGTCGCGAGGATGTCGACCTTCACGATGCTGGCGGTGTCGAAGGTGCCGTCGTCGTAGGAGGCGCTCTCGCCCGACCCCAGGTCCAGCACCGCCACCGACACCCGGGCCCCGTCCTCGGCGTCGACCGACTTCATCGCGGCCGAGAGCAGGGCGCCGTGATCCACCGCGGGCTGCGCCACCGTAGCCACCGACCCCTTCCCGCCGGCCGTGGCCGAGCCGGAGGCCGACGGCGGCGACGACGACGATGCGACGCCGGAGCCGGAGTGCGCCTGAGCTCTGACGTACACGGTCCCGGCCGCCGTACCGCCCACGATGGTGACCGCGGCGAGGGCGGTGTACAGAAAGGGGCGCGCCCGGGACGGACGAGCACGGCGGCGACGGCGGGCTCTGGAGGACTCCATGCCCGCGATGCTGGGCGCGGCGGCTGTGCGGGCCGTTAGCCGGACGTTAGATGTGTGTCAGGGAAACCTGAGAAACCCGTGAAAGCCGTGAACGGCCGGTTTCGGGGGCCGCACGAGCCCGGCACCATCCCCCCGATAGGGTCGGTGACCGTGGCGAACAAGAACATTCCCGACTCCCTCTTCTCCGACGACGACGGCTCCGCCGACCCCCGGCTGAGCGCGGCGCTCGCCGCCTGGGCCGGGGACCGCACCGCCGTGGGCCCCGTCCTCCAGGCGCTCAAGGGCGCCCGGCTGCTCGTCCCCGTGGTCGCCGTGCTCGGCGAGGTGGAGGAGGACGAGAACGGGCTGCGCCGCGAGAAGACGAGCGAGATGGCCGTGCCGACGCTGAAGGCGGGCTCCCGCACCGCCCTGCCCGCGTTCACCTCCACCGACGCGCTGGCCCGCTGGGACCCGGCGGCGCGCCCCGTCGCCGTACCGCTGCACCAGGCGCTGCAGGCCGCGGCGCACGAGAAGGCGGACACGATCGTGCTGGACATGTCCGGTCCGGTGCCGTTCGAGCTGACCGGGCAGGCGCTGCTCGCGCTCGCCGAGGGACGCACGACCGACGATCCGCTCGCCGACCCCGCCGTGCGCGAGGCGGTGCGCGCCGCGGTCGCCGCCGAACCCGGCGTCGTCCGCGCCCATCTCGGCCCCGGGCAGGCCGACGGCACCCTCGCCCTGGTGCTGGACCCGGCCGCCGCGCCCGCCGGGACCGCCCGCGCCGTCGCCGAGCGCCTGGCCGCCGACGAGACGCTGCGGGCCCGCCTGGTGCGCGGCCTCGACCTGGCACTGCTGCCGGCCGGGGCCACACCGCCGGGCGAGCCGCTGTACGTACGCTGACCGACGGACGCCGACCGAAGATCCAGCCGTGGACCGGGAGGTCCAGCCGTGGACCGGGAGGTCCAGCCGCGGGCCGGGAGATCTAGCCGTAGACCGGGCCGGTGTACTTCTCGCCAGGACCCTGGCCCGGCTCGTCCTTGACCAGGGACGCCTCGCGGAAGGCCAGCTGCAGCGACTTCAGGCCGTCGCGCAGGGGCGCCGCGTGGAAGGAGCTGATCTCGGTCGCGCTGGCGTCCAGCAGACCGGCCAGCGCGGTCACCAGCTTGCGGGCCTCGTCCAGGTCCTTGTACTTGTCCCCCTCCTCGGTGAGGCCGAGCTTCACCGCGGCGGCGCTCATCAGGTTGACGGCGACCGTCACGATCACCTCGACGGCGGGGACCTCGGCGATGTCGCGCGTCATGGCGTCGAAGTCGGGATTCTCAGGAGGGGTCTCACTCATGGGCCACACCCTAGGCGGTCCGGCGGGCGGTCCTTGAATTAGCCCTTGTCAAGTGATCCTGCTAGTCTGGAGGGCGACCGGCCGGACACGTGTGTGCGGCCCACAAGTGGAGGCTCCGATCTCCCACCTGACCGCCCCCGGGGCGGCGGGTCACCCCGGTCAGGCGGCCACCATCGTTCCGTACGGACGATGGAGTCGCCCGAAAGTGCGCCCCGCGATCACCGCGGCGGTGTTCCGGTAGTGCTCGGAGCCCCGTCTGTGATCGTCCGGGGCATTTTTTCTGCTTCGGCGCGGTTAGGTCTAACGAATACAGACGTATGCGCGGCTGTCCGCCAGACCGCCGCGTTGGTGCTACCGAGGAGGATCCATCAGCGCCGAGCCCCGCATCAACGACCGGATTCGCGTTCCCGAGGTGCGACTTGTCGGTCCCAGTGGCGAGCAGGTCGGCATCGTGCCGCTCGCGAAGGCACTGGAGCTTGCCCAGGAGTACGACCTCGACCTGGTCGAGGTCGCGGCGAACGCCCGTCCGCCCGTGTGCAAGCTCATGGACTACGGGAAGTTCAAGTACGAGTCGGCCATGAAGGCCCGTGAGGCGCGCAAGAACCAGGCGCACACGGTCATCAAGGAGATGAAGCTCCGGCCGAAGATCGACCCGCACGACTATGACACCAAGAAGGGTCACGTCGTCCGGTTCCTCAAGCAGGGCGACAAGGTCAAGATCACGATCATGTTCCGTGGTCGCGAGCAGTCCCGGCCCGAACTGGGCTACCGGCTGCTGCAGCGTCTCGCGGAGGACGTCCAGGACCTCGGTTTCGTGGAGTCGAACCCGAAGCAGGACGGCCGGAACATGATCATGGTTCTCGGTCCGCACAAGAAGAAGACCGAGGCGATGGCCGAGGCCCGCCAGGCGCAGGAAGCCCGCAAGGCAGAAGCGAAGGCCAACCCCGGCAAGTCGCAGAACGCCGCGGACACCGCCAACGCCGTGGGCGCCGAGGCACCTGCCGAGGCTTCCGCCGAGGCGTGATCCCGGGGGACGACAGTCCCCGAGGACGTAACCGATACAAGAGCGACGCTCCAACCGTGGTGCCCGGTTTTCGTGACCGGGCACCGGAGCGCCACCGACGAGGAGAGAACGGCGCTATGCCGAAGAACAAGTCGCACAGCGGTGCCAGCAAGCGCTTCAAGGTCACCGGCTCCGGCAAGGTGCTCCGTGAGCGCGCCGGCAAGCGCCACCTGCTCGAGCACAAGTCGTCCCGCGTGACGCGTCGCCTCACCGGCAACGCCGAGATGGCCCCGGGCGACGCCGCGAAGATCAAGAAGCTTCTCGGCAAGTGACGCCGGGCGCGCATCCGCGCCCGACCTCTGACCGGGACCCCATCGATTCCGGGCCGTGTGACGACAACCACGGCCCCGCTACAAGGAGTTAACAAGTGGCACGCGTCAAGCGGGCAGTCAACGCCCACAAGAAGCGCCGGGCGATCCTCGAGCAGGCCTCCGGCTACCGCGGTCAGCGTTCGCGCCTGTACCGCAAGGCCAAGGAGCAGGTCACCCACTCGCTGGTCTACAACTACAACGACCGCAAGAAGCGCAAGGGCGACTTCCGTCAGCTGTGGATCCAGCGCATCAACGCCGCTGCCCGCGCCAACGGCATCACCTACAACCGCTTCATCCAGGGCCTGAAGGCCGCCAACGTCGAGGTCGACCGCAAGATCCTCGCCGAGCTGGCCGTCAACGACGCCGGCGCGTTCGCCGCGCTCGTCGAGGTCGCGCAGAAGGCCCTGCCCGCGGACGTGAACGCGCCCAAGGCGGCCTGACGCCGGATCGGCGCCGTTGTACCGGACGGACCCGCAGGCCCTCGGGGCCTGCGGGTCCGCTGGTCTTCCCGACTGCAGAGGTGAACCGCATGCCCCCCGTCACGCCCGAGCTGATCTCCCCGCGCTCCGCCCGCGTCCTGGCCGCCCGGCGGCTGGCCAGGCGGAACTTCCGGGGCAAGGAGCGGCTGTTCCTCGCGGAGGGGCCCCAGGCCGTGCGGGAGGCCGCCGCGCACGGCGACAGCCTCACCGAGCTGTTCGCCACCGTCGAGGCCGCGGAGCGGTACGCCGACATCGTGGGGGAGGCGCGGGACGCGGGAGCCCGGATCCACCTCGCCGACGAGCAGGTGATCGCCGACATCTCCACCACCGTCACCCCGCAGGGCCTGGTCGGCGTCTGCCGGTTCGTCGACACCCCCTTCGAGGACGTCCTCGCCGCCCGCCCCCGCCTCGTCGCCGTGCTCGCGCACGTACGCGACCCCGGCAACGCCGGCACCGTCCTGCGCTGCGCCGACGCCGCCGGCGCCGACGCCGTCGTCCTGACCGACGCCTCCGTCGACCTCTACAACCCCAAGGCCGTCCGCGCCTCCGTCGGCTCCCTCTTCCACCTCCCCGTCGCCGTCGGCGTACCCGTCGAGCGCGCGGTCGACGGGCTCAGGAGCGCCGGCGTGCGCGTCCTCGCCGCCGACGGCGCCGGCGTCCACGACCTGGACGAGGAACTCGACAAGGGCGCCATGGGCGGACCGACCGCCTGGGTGTTCGGCAACGAGGCATGGGGGCTGCCGGAGGAGACCCGCGCCCTCGCGGACGCCGTGGTGCGCGTGCCGATCCACGGGAAGGCCGAGAGCCTGAACCTGGCCACCGCCGCCGCCGTATGTCTCTACACGTCAGCCCGTGCACAGCGCGCCTGCGGAGGGTGCCGCTCCGTCACCGAGAGCTAGTAGGGTGACCAACTCGGGTGCCTGAGAGGTGGGGTACGGGGATATGAGCGTCGGCACGAGCAGGACGCGGAAAGCACACGACGTGCGCCGCCCGCCCGCGCCCCGGCACGGCGACCTCGCCGAGCTCGGCATCGACCCCGACGACCTGCCCGACGGCCTGGTCGTCGCCGACGAGCAGGGCCGCGTGATCTGCTTCAACGCCGCCGCCGAACGCATCACCGCCCGCTCCGCCCGTGAAGCCCTCGGACAGCGGCTGGAGAAGGCCCTGCCGTTAGAGGACCTCGAGGGCCGCCGCTGGTGGCAGCTGACCGACCCCTACGGCGGCCTCGCCATCCGGGTACGGCAGCCCGAGCGCAACCTGCTGCTCCCCGGCGGCCGCGAGGTCCTCGTCTCCGCGCGCTACATCCGCGCCGAACCCACCGGCCCCGTCCGCCGCGTCGTCGTCTCCCTGCGCGACACCGAGGCCCGCCGCCGCACCGAGCGCAGCCACGCCGAACTGATAGCGACCGTCGCCCACGAGCTGCGCTCGCCCCTCACCTCCGTCAAGGGCTTCACCGCCACCCTGCTGGCCAAGTGGGCCCGCTTCACCGACGACCAGAAGCGGCTGATGCTGGAGACCGTCGACGCCGACGCCGACCGGGTCACCCGGCTCATAGCCGAACTGCTGGACATCTCCCGGATCGACTCCGGACGGCTGGAGGTGCGCCGCCAGCCCGTCGACATCGGCGCCGCCGTCGGCCGGCACATCCAGGCGTACGTCGCCGCCGGACAGCCCGCCGACCGGTTCCTGCTGCGCATCGAGCAGCCGCTGCCCGCGCTGTGGGCCGACCCGGACAAGATCGACCAGGTGCTGTCCAACCTGCTGGAAAATGCCGTGCGCCACGGCGAGGGAACCGTCAGCATCGACATCACGCCCACGGCGTCCCCGCGTGAAGGGGAGGACGCCGGCACGTCGGTCACGGTGAGCGACGAGGGCACCGGCATCCCGGAGGAGTCCATGGACCGCGTCTTCACCCGCTTCTGGCGGGGCAGCAAGCGCGGTGGCACCGGCCTCGGGCTCTACATCGTCAAGGGCATCGTCGAGGCCCACGGCGGCACCATCACGGTCGGCCGCGCCCACGGCGGCGGCGCCGAGTTCCGATTTACGTTGCCCGTGGCGGCGCCGGCGTATCTCGCCTAGCGGCCCACGGGCGCCTTCGCACACGTCCACCCCGTTAGACTCGGCCTTTGGCACCTTGGTGTCCCATGGACGGCCCTCAGAGTCGGTGACGGGGACCTTCAGCCAGCCAATCGGAAGCACGGGAAGAGATGTCGGCACCCAATAAGTCGTACGACCCTGTCGAGGTCGAGGCGTTGAAACCGGAACAGATCGAGCGCATGCGGGACGAGGCGCTCGCCGCCTTCGCCGCCGCGGACTCCCTCGACGCCCTCCAGGAGGCCAAGGTCGCGCACACCGGCGGCACCTCCCCGCTGGCCCTCGCCAACCGCGAGATCGGCGCCCTGCCCCCGCACGCCAAGGCCGACGCCGGCAAGCGTGTGGGCCAGGCCCGCGGCGCCGTGAACAAGGCGCTCGCCGCCCGCCAGGCGGAGCTGGAGGCCGAGCGCGACGCGCGCGTGCTGGTCGAGGAGTCGGTGGACGTCACGCTGCCGTTCGACCGCGTGCCGGCCGGCGCCCGCCACCCGCTCACCACGCTCTCGGAGCGCATCGAGGACATCTTCGTGGCCATGGGCTACGCCGTCGCCGAGGGCCCGCAGGTCGAGGCCGAGTGGTTCAACTTCGACGCCCTCAACATCGGCCCCGACCACCCGGCCCGCGGCGAGGCCGACACCTTCTTCGTGGAGGGCCCGCAGGGCGGCACCGAGTCCGGCGTCGTGCTGCGCACCCACACCTCGCCCGTGCAGATCCGCTCGCTGCTCGACCGCGAGCTGCCGGTCTACGTGATCTGCCCCGGCCGCGTGTACCGCACCGACGAGCTGGACGCCACCCACACCCCGGTCTTCCACCAGGTCGAGCTGCTCGCCGTCGACGAGGGCCTGACCATGGCCGACCTCAAGGGCACTCTGGACCACATGGTCCAGTCGCTGTTCGGCGAGGGCGTGAAGACGCGGCTGCGGCCGAACTTCTTCCCGTTCACCGAGCCGTCCGCCGAGATGGACATGGAGTGCTACGTCTGCCGCGGCGAGTCCGTCGGCAACCCCGACCGGCCCTGCCGCACCTGCTCCTCCGAGGGCTGGATCGAGCTCGGCGGCTGCGGCATGGTCAACCCGCGGGTGCTCGTCGCCTGCGGCGTCGACCCGGAGAAGTACAGCGGCTTCGCCTTCGGGTTCGGCATCGAGCGGATGCTGATGTTCCGCCACAACGTCGATGACATGCGAGACATGGTCGAGGGTGACGTCCGGTTCACCCGGCCGTTCGGGATGGAGATCTGATGCGGGTCCCGCTTTCTTGGCTGCGGGAGTACGTCGACCTGCCGGCGACCGAAACCGGCCGCGACGTCCAGGCCAAGCTCATTTCGGCCGGTCTGGAGGTCGAGACCGTCGAACACCTCGGCGCCGACCTCAAGGGCCCCCTCGTCGTCGGCCAGGTGCTGACCATCGAGGAGCTGGAGGGCTTCAAGAAGCCGATCCGCTTCTGCACCGTCGACGTCGGCACCGCCAACGGCACTGGCGAGCCGCAGGAGATCGTCTGCGGCGCCCGCAACTTCGCCGTCGGCGACAAGGTCGTCGTGGTCCTGCCGGGCGCGGTCCTCCCCGGCGGCTTCGCCATCGCCGCGCGCAAGACGTACGGCAAGACGTCCCACGGCATGATCTGCTCCAGCGACGAGCTGGGCATGGGCGACGACGGCAGCCACGGCATCATCGTGCTGCCGCCGGAGACCGAGGTCGGCAAGGACGCCATCGAGCTGCTCGAACTCGTCGACGAGGTCCTGGACATCGCCGTCACCGCCAACCGCGGCGACTGCCTGTCCATCCGCGGCGTCGCCCGCGAGACCGCCATCGCCTACGGCCTGCCGCTGCGCGACCCGGCGCTGCTCGACGTGCCCGCCCCGAACGCGTTCGGCTACCCGGTGACGGTCTCCGACCCGGCCGGCTGCGACCGTTTCACCGCGCGCACCGTCACCGGCCTGAGCCCGGAGGCCCGCTCCCCGATCTGGCTGCAGCGCCGCCTGCAGAAGGTCGGCATGCGGCCGATCTCGCTCGCCGTCGACGTCACCAACTACGTGATGATGGAGCTCGGCCAGCCCCTGCACGCCTACGACCGCGGCCTGGTCCAGGGCACGATCGGCGTCCGCCGGGCCGAGGAGGGCGAGAAGCTCGTCACCCTCGACGGCGTCGAGCGCTCCCTGCACGCCGAGGACCTGGTCATCACCGACGAGCGCGGCCCGATCGGGCTCGCCGGCGTCATGGGCGGCGCCAACACCGAGATCGCCGACCACGACGACCTCGAGAACGCCACCAGCGACGTCGTGATCGAGGCCGCGCACTTCGACGCGGTCTCCATCGCGCGCACCGCCCGCCGCCACAAGCTGTCCTCCGAGGCGTCCCGCCGCTTCGAGCGCGGCGTCGACCCGCAGGCCGCGGCCGCCGCCGCGCAGCGCACCGTCGACCTGCTGGTCCTGCTCGCGGGCGGCACCGCCGAGGCCGGCGTCACCGAGGTCGTCGCGTCGGCCGGGCCGCACACCATCACCGTCCCGGCCGACCACCCGGACAAGGTCGCGGGCGTCGCCTACGGCCGCGAGACCGTCGTACGGCGGCTGCAGGAGGTCGGCTGCGACGTCTACGGGCAGGACGAGCTGACCGTCACCGTGCCGTCCTGGCGGCCCGACCTGCTCGAGGCGAACGACCTCGCCGAAGAGGTCATCCGCCTGGAGGGCTACGAGAACCTGCCCTCCACCCTGCCCAAGCCGCCCTCGGGCCGGGGCCTGACCCACCGGCAGCGGCTGCACCGCCGCGTCGGCCGCGCGCTGGCCGCGGCGGGCTACGTCGAGGCGCCCAGCTACCCCTTCATCGGCGAGCAGGTCTTCGACCAGCTGCTGCTGGAGGCGGACGACCCCAAGCGCCGCGTCGTGAAGCTGACCAACCCGCTCAACGACGAGGAGCCCGCGCTGCGCACGTCGCTGCTGCCGGGCCTGCTCGGCGCGCTGCGGCGCAACGACGGCCGGGGCTCGCACGACCTGGCGCTGTTCGAGACGGGTCTGGTCTTCCACCCGCGCGAGGAGCAGCGCGCCGCCGTGGCCCTGCCCGTCGACCGGCGTCCCACCGACGAGGAGATCGCGGAGCTGAACGCCGCGCTGCCCGAGCAGCCGCGCCACGTCGCCGTCGTCCTGGCCGGCGCCCGCGAGCAGGCCGGCTGGTGGGGCGCCGGCCGTCCCGCCGGGTGGGCCGACGCCGTCGAGGCGGCGCGCGCCGTCGCCCGCGAGACCGGTGCCGACCTGATCGTCCGCAAGGGCCAGTACGGGCCGTGGCACCCGGGCCGCTGCGCCGAGCTGGCGGTCGTCGTCGACGGCGCCGAGCGGGTCGTGGGCCACGCGGGCGAGCTGCACCCCCGCGTGCTGAAGGCCCTGGGCCTGCCCGCGCGGGTCTCGGCGATGGAGCTGAACCTGGACGTCCTGGAGCGGGCCGGCGACGACACGCCCCAGGCGCCGAGCATCTCCACCTTCCCGGTCGCCACACAGGACGTCGCCCTGGTGGTCGACGCGTACGTCCCCGCGGCGGACGTCGAGGGCGCGCTGCGTGAGGGAGCGGGCGAACTGCTGGAGCACATCCGGCTGTTCGACGTCTACCAGAACGACGACCAGCTCGGCGAGGGCAAGAAGTCCCTCGCGTACGCGCTGCGGTTCCGTGCCGCGGACCGGACGCTGACGGTCGACGAGGCCTCGGCCGCCCGGGACGCGGCCGTCGCCCTGGCGGGCGAGCGCACGGGAGCGGTACTGCGCGGCTGACCGCCGCCGACGGGGCCGCACGTCCGCCGACCGGGTACGGGCGACCGGTACGGGCGGTGGACGCGTGGCCCCGCGGTCAGTCCGGGCGACCCGGTTCGCCCGGACCGGCTGCCGACAGCAGCGGACCGGCCTTTCGAGGCCGGTCCGGCCGCTTTTGACGGGCCCGCACAAAAGCCGCCCGTCAGGGGCCCGGGGAACCGCGCGACCGGCCACGACGGACCCGCAGCCGACGACGCACCGTTGGGACCACACGGTCGAGAAGCGGGAGTGATCGCACCGCTCAGCCGCCGCCGGCGAGCCGTCCGCCCCGCCACGGAGTGTCGGGCAGGCAGCTGGGCGGACGGCGTGGAGACGGGCCGCCGCACTGGTACGAGGGGGAGCCGACGGCCCGGCCGGCCTCTTGCGAGGCAGTTCAGTCAGCCGGCCGGAAACTCTCCGCGACAGCGCGCACACACTGCGGATCCGGGCACTCCGTTCACACCCCGTGTGAAGGGGTTGGCACTACTCTGACGGCACCGAGGCACCCGGGGGGCATCCATGCAGCCCAACACTCTGCTCGACGCGATCCTGGACGAGGCCGGGATCTCGCACGCGGGGCTGGCCGCACACGTCAATCACGCGGGCCTGGCGCGCGGACTCGCGCTCCGCTACGAGCACACCGCCGTGGCGCGCTGGCTCAAGGGACAGCGGCCCCGCGGCCAGGTGCCCGACCTCATCTGCGAGGTGCTGGCCGCCCGGCTGCACCGGCCCGTCACCCTCGACGACATCGGCCTCGGCGTCCCCGGCGAGCCGTCCGCACCGCACGGCACCTCCCTGTCCGGTTTCGTCGAGCGCGCCACCGCCCTGTGGCGCTCCGACGAACAGCAGCGCCCGCACATCCTGGGCGCGCCCGCGGTCACCGGCACGCCCGCCGTCATGCCGGTGTGGGAGTGGGAGAACCCGCCCGAGGACGTCGACGTCTCGCGCGGCGGCCGGCACCGCGTCACGTCCTCCGACATCGAGATGCTGCGGGCCGCCCGCACCCACTACGAGCAGATGTACCGCAAGGCCGGCGGCATGGCGACCCGCACCCGCATCGTCGGCTTCCTCAACGCCGAGGCCGCGCCGCTGCTGCGCGGCAGCTACACCGACGCCACCGGCCGCCAGCTGCACCGCGCCACCGGCGGCCTGGTGGCGATCGCCGGCATCTGCGCCTACGACTCCGACGCCCACGGCCTGGCCCAGCGCTACTTCCACCAGGCGCTCCGGCTCGCCAAGGCCAGCGGCGACCGCGGCCTGGGCGCCTATGTGATCGCGCTGCTGGTCAACCAGTCGCTGTTCATGCGGGAGTACCGCCAGGCCGTCGCCTTCGCGGAGGCCGCGCTGCGCGCCGCCGGCAAGCACATCACCCCGGCGCTCGCCTCCGACCTCTACGCGATGCAGGCCAAGGCGTACGCGCACCTCGGCGACGGCACGAGCGCGCTGTCCTGCATCCGGCGTGCCGAGCAGGCCGCCGAACGGATCCGGCGCGGGCACGAACCCGACGAGACCGGCTATGTCCAGCCGGGCCTGGTCAACGTGCAGGTGGCGGAGGCGTTGCTCAGCCTCGGGGAACTCACGGCCGCGGGGGAGCACGCCGCGGCGGCCGTGGACAACCCCGCGCACGACCGGGGGCGGGTGCACCGGCTCGCCATGCTCAGCACGATCGAGCTGCGGCGGGGGAACGCCGACAAAGCGGTGGCCACGGCCGTGCAGATGGCCGAACAGGCCCGGGGAATGGAGTCCCAGCGGCTGCGCGACAGACTCCGCGCGGTGCGCGACCACCTGGTGCGCAACGGCTGCACGGGCACCTCCGAGGCCGCCGAGCTGATCGACGGCGCGCTGCGGGTGCCGCTGTAGGCCGAGGTCCGCGGACGGGCTCGGGCTCCGGAGCACCGACAGTCTTCGCCCCTGCTGCGATATTGCCCCTTACCCAAAGGAAGGTGGCAGAACCGTGCAGTGGACGAAACAGAACGAACAGACTGTGTACTCAAACCGCTGGTTCAGCGTCAATCTCGCGGATGTCGAGCTGCCGGACGGCCGGCATCTCGATCACTTCCTGATCCGGCTGCGGCCGGTCGCCGTCGCCACGGTGGTCAACGGGGCCAACGAGGTCCTGCTGCTGTGGCGCCACCGCTTCATCACCGACAGTTGGGGGTGGGAACTGGCGGCGGGCGTCGTCGAGGACGGCGAGGACGTCTCCCGCGCGGCCGCCAGGGAACTCGAGGAGGAGACCGGCTGGCGACCGGGGCCCCTGTACCACCTGATGAGCGTGGAACCGTCCAACGGCCTCACCGACGCCCGGCACCACATCTACTGGGCCGACGAGGGAGAGTACGTCGGGCACCCCGTGGACGACTTCGAGTCGGACCGCCGGGAATGGGTTCCCCTCAAGCTCGTCCCGGACATGGTCGCCCGCGGTGAGGTCCCGGCCGCCAACATGGCAGCCGCGTTACTGCTCCTGCACCATCTCAGGCTCGGGCAGGACGCCCAGCCCTGATCTCCCCCGACCGGGTCCTGGTCCCTCAGCGGCCCAGGGCCTGCCAGATCGCCACCACCAGCGCGCCCACCGCGGTCAGCGCCGCGACCGCGGGCAACGGCCAGCGGCTGTGCTCCAGGGCGACGATGCGGGCGCTCAGCTCGTCGATCTCCTTGTCCGTCTCCTCCGTTCGGTGACTGAGCAGAGCCAGCCCACCCTCGACGCGCGCGTACGCCACGTCGAGGCGCCGGCGTAACTCTGCGAGTTCTCCATTGACCACGGGATGCTCCGGGTCGGCGGTCACGAGTCCGCTCCTTTCCGTAGTCGGCACATCCCTTGCATGCGCATGATGAGTGAACTCGCCTGGTGGGCGCGTGGGGAGAGTGTGCGTGGGGCATATGCGTGCCCGGTGCGCACACGGTGTGTGAAACGCGTGGGCCCGGCACTCGGAAGAGCGCCGGGCCCATGGTCGTCGCACTGTGTGACCGCCACCCTGCAACGGGCACTGTGCGAACGCCGTGCGCGGTGTCAGCCGTAGACGTAGAAGCCCGATCCGGACTTCCGGCCCAGCCGGCCCGCGTCGACCATGCGCTGGAGCAGCGGGGGAGCGGCGTACAGCGGCTCCTTGTACTCCTCGTACATGCTCTGCGCCACCGAGGCGACCGTGTCCAGGCCGATCAGGTCGGACAGCTTCAGCGGGCCCATCGGGTGGGCGCAGCCGAGCTCCATGCCGTTGTCGATGTCCTCGCGGCTGGCGATGCCCGACTCGAACATCCGGATCGCCGAGAGCAGGTAGGGGATCAGCAGCGCGTTCACCACGAACCCGGAGCGGTCCTGGGCGCGGATGGCGTGCTTGCCGAGCAGCTTCTCCGCGAAGAGCTGCGCCCGGCCGAGCGTGCCCTCGGAGGTGGTCAGCGCCGGGATCAGCTCGACGAGCTTCTGCACCGGGGCCGGGTTGAAGAAGTGGATGCCGATGACGTGGTCGGGGCGCGAGGTGGCCACGGCCAGCTTCACCAGCGGGATCGAGGAGGTGTTGGAGGCCAGGATGGCGTCGGGCCGGGTCACGACCTGATCGAGCACCTGGAAGATCTCCGTCTTGACCTGCTCGTTCTCCACGACGGCCTCGATCACCAGGTCGCGGTCGGCGAACTCGCCCAGGTCGGTGGTGAAGCTCAGCCGGGCCTGCGTCGCCGCCAGCTCCGCTTCGGTGATCTTGCCGCGCTCGGCGGCCTTGGCCAGGGAGCCGAACAGCCGGGTGCGGCCGATCTCCAGGGCCTCGCCGGTGGTCTCGGCGACCTTCACGTCCAGTCCGGCGCGGGCGCACACCTCGGCGATGCCCGCTCCCATCTGGCCGCAGCCCACCACACCGACGCGCGCGATGTCTCCAGCCGGGATGTCCGTCACATCGTCCCCTTCACTGATCCATCCGTGGCAGGTCTGCCGTGTTTCGGTCCCTGCTCCGACCCTGCACGTTACCTTCGGCGATCGTTGATCGATCACCGGGGTGCCGCCAGGCGGCCCGGCGCCGGAGACAGACGCACGGGAGGCAGCAGTGAGGACACGGAGGACAGCACCCTGGTCGCGCCGGGCGTTCGCGGTGACCGCCCTGTCGGCGCTCATGGCGGGCGGCGCGACGGCGGGCGGCGTGGCGGCGGCCGGCGCGGTCACGGGCGGCGCAGTCACGGGCGGCGTGGCGGCGGGCGGCCCGGGCGGTGGCCGGCGGCGCGCGGCCGGGGAGATGCGGGGGGTGTGGGTGGCGACCGTGGCCAACCGCGACTGGCCCTCGCGGCCGGGGCTGACCGCCGCGCGGCAGCGCGCCGAGCTGATCGCCCACCTCGACCGCGCGGTCCGCGACCGGCTCAACACCGTGATCCTCCAGGTGCGCCCGACCGCCGACGCGCTGTGGCCGTCGCCGTACGAGCCCTGGTCGCAGTACCTCACCGGCACCCAGGGCAGGAACCCCGGCTGGGATCCGCTGGGGACGGCGGTCGAGGAGGCCCACGCCCGCGGTCTGGCCCTGCACGCCTGGTTCAACCCCTACCGCGTCGCCAACCACACCGACCCGGCACGGCTGGCCGCCTCGCACCCCGCGCGCAGGCACCCGGACTGGGTGGTGCCGTACGGCGGGAAGCTGTACTACAACCCGGGACTGCCGGAGGTCCGCGCCTTCGTCCGGGAGGCCATGCTGGACGCGGTGCGCAAGTACCCCGTCGACGCGGTGCACTTCGACGACTACTTCTACCCCTACCCGGTGGCCGGCCGGACCTTCGACGACACCGCCGCCTACGACCGCCACGGCGCCGGCCACGCGACCCGGGCCGCCTGGCGGCGCGCCAACATCGACAAGCTGATCGAGGAGACCGCGGCCGGCATCGAGCTGGTCCGGCCCGCCACGCAGTTCGGGATCAGCCCCTTCGGAGTGTGGCGCAACGCGGCGACCGACCCCCGCGGTTCCGACACGCGCGCGGGCGTGGAGACGTACGACGACCTGTACGCGGACACGCGGAAGTGGGTGCGGGAGAACTGGATCGACTACATCTGCCCGCAGCTGTACTGGAACATCGGGTTCGCCGCCGCCGACTACGCCACGCTGGTGTCCTGGTGGGCGGACGTGGCGCGGAACACCGCGACGAGGCTGTACCTGGGCGAGGCGCTGTACAAGACCGGGGACCCCGCGCAGCCCGCCGCCTGGCAGGACCCGGCGGAACTGTCCCGGCACCTGGCGCTGGCCAAGAAGCATCCGCAGGCGCGCGGGCACGTCTTCTTCGCCGCCAAGGACGTGGCGGCCGATCCGATCGGGGCGATGGCGCGGGTCGTCGCCGACCACTACACACAGCCGGCGATGCCCCCGCGCTGATCCACCGGACGAGCCACCGGTTCTCCCGGTTCTACCGGTTCTCCCGGTTCTCCCGGTGGCGGATCTCGGTGTCGGGGCCGGGTGAGCACACGCCCTCGTGCCCGTCCTCGAAACGGACGCGGTAGGGAGGATTGCCCTCCTGGCCCATCACTTCGACGATCTCGCCGACCTTGTCCTGCTGGCCGACCACCCTGCCGTGCTGGACAAGCTGGTCGCCCTTGGTTGCACGCATCTGCGCGGCCTCCTCACATGGTGCCGAGCGGCGGTTCCGTGGCCATGGGTCCAGGGCGCGGGAGCAGGCGGGAAGCGGTCCGAACGGCCCTCAGCCCCGGGCCCGCTGGGTCACGGCGATGCACACGAGCACCGCCGCGGCGGTCAACGGAGCGGCCACCGTCAGGTGCTCCCCCAGCAGCAGCACCGACCACACCAGTGTGAGCAGGGGCTGCGCCAACTGCAACTGACTCGCCTTGGGGATCCCGACCGCGGCCATGCCCCGGTACCACACGACCAGCCCCAGGAACTGCGAGCCCGCCGCCACCCACAGCAGTCCGGCCACGCTGTGCGCGGTCAGGTGCGCGGGCTCCAGCGCCAGGGCGGCCACGGCGGCGGGCACGCTCAGCGGCAGGCACAGCACCAGGGCCCAGCCGATGACCTGCCAGCCGGGCATGATCCGGGCCAGCCGGCCGCCCTCGGTGTAGCCCGCGGCGCACACCAGCAGCGCCGCGAACAGGAACAGGTCGGCGGCGGTCAGCGCGCCGCCGCTCTGCTGGGCGGTGAACACGGCCACCGCGGCCGCCCCCGCGACCGCCGCCGCCCAGAACGTCCGGGAGGGGCGGACGCCGACGCGCAGCGCGGACAGCAGGGCGGTGGTGAGGGGGAGCAGGCCGATCACGACGGCCGCGTGCGCGGTGCTGGACGTCCGCAGGGCGAGCGTCGTCAGCAGCGGGAAGCCGACGACGACGCCGCCGGCGACGACCGCGAGGCCCGGCCAGTGCGCCCGCCCCGGCACCGGCACGCGCAGCGCCAACAGGCAGCCGCCCGCGATCAGCGCGGCGAGGACGCTGCGCACGGCGACCAGCGCCCAGGGCCCGAAGCCCTCCAGACCCCAGGCGGTCGCGGGGAAGGTGAGGGAGAAGGCGACGACGCCGAGGGCGGCCTGCAAGGTGCCGACGCGACGGTCCGCCGCGGCCGGTGCCGCCGCCCCGGCCGTTTTCCCGGAGGTGCCGACCGCTATCGATGCTGCCGCAGTAGCGCTACTCTGTGCTCTCATGCAAGAGCGTAGCAGTGTGGGTGAACTGGCGGAACAGCTGCGACAGGAGCTGGACCGCTACTCTCCCGGAGGGAAGCTCCCCTCCAGCCGGGCGCTCGTCGAGCGTTTCCGGGTCAGCCCGGTGACCGTCTCGCGGGCCCTCGCCCAGCTCGCCGCCGAGGGGCTGGTGGTCACCCGGCCCGGCGCCGGAGCCTTCCGGGCGCAGCCGCGCGCGAGCGCCGTCGCCGCGGGGGACACCTCGTGGCAGGAGGTGGCGCTGAGCGCGGACGGCGCCACCGACCTCGTCCCGCGCACGGTGGACGCCTCGGGCGTGCTGGTCTCGCTGACCGGCCCGCCGCCCGGCGTCGTCGAGTTCAACGGCGGCTATCTGCATCCCTCGCTCCAGCCGGAACGGGCGATGGCGGCGGCGCTGTCCCGCGCCGGACGCCGGCCCGGCGCCTGGGGGCGGCCGCCGGTGGAGGGACTGCCGGAGCTGCGCGAGTGGTTCGCGCGGAGCATCGGCGCGGCGGTCACCGCCGCGGATGTGCTGGTCACCGCGGGCGGCCAGTCGGCGCTGACCACCGCCCTGCGCGCGCTCGCCCCGCCCGGGGCGCCGGTGCTGGTCGAATCGCCCACCTACCCCGGCATGCTGGCGATCGCCCGCGCGGCGGGGCTGCGGCCCGTCCCCGTCCCCGTGGACCCGGACGGGGTGAAGCCGGCCCTGCTCGCCGACGCCTTCCGGGCGACCGGGGCCCGCGTCTTCGTCTGCCAGCCACTGTTCCAGAACCCGACCGGCGCCGTGCTGGCGCCCGGGCGCCGCGCCGCGGTGCTGCGGACCGCCCGGGAGGCCGGCGCGTTCGTCGTCGAGGACGACTTCGTACGGCGGCTCGCGCACGAGGACGCGGGAGAGCTGCCGCGGCCGCTCGCCGCCGACGACCCCGACGGCGTCGTCGTCCACGTCTGCTCGCTGACCAAGGCCACCTCGCCCAGCTTCCGGGTCGGCGCCCTGGCCGCCCGCGGCCCGGTCCTGGAACGTCTGCGCGCCATCCAGATCGTCGACACCTTCTTCGTGCCGCGGCCGCTGCAGGAGGCCGCGCTCGAACTCGTCGGCTCGCCCGCCTGGCCGCGTCATCTGCGGTCCCTGTCGGCACAGTTGAAGGCCCGCCGCGACGTGATGACGGCGGCCCTGCGCCGGGAGCTGCCCCGGCTCGCCCTGCCGCACATCCCGTCGGGCGGCTACCACCTGTGGCTGCGCCTCCCCCACGGCACGGACGAGGCGGCCCTGACGGCCGCCGCCCTCCGCGCCGGCGTCGCCGTCACGCCCGGCCGCCCGTACTTCGGCGCCGAGCCCCCGGCCGGCCACCTGCGCCTGAGCTTCGCGGCGGTGGCGGGCACCGGCGAGATCACCGAAGGAGTGCGGCGGCTGCGGACCGCCGCGGACGAGGTGCTGCAGCGCATCGGGGCCGTGCGGTGGGGGTGACGGGAAAACGGTTCGACAAACCGCAGGCCGGCCTGTGACCCTCCCGCCATGAACGACATCCCGAGCCTTCCCGACGATTACGAGTTCTCCGCCGATCCCGGACGGGTCGACGTCGATCGCGTGCACCACTGGCTGTCCACCGACGCGTACTGGGCGCTCGGGCGGCCGCGGGAGAAGCTGGACCGGGCGATCGAGGGCTCGCTGAACTTCGGTGTGTACGACAGGGTGTCGGGGGAGCAGGTCGCGTACGCGCGGGTCGTCACCGACCGGGCGACCTTCGCCTGGCTGTGCGATGTCTACGTCGACCCGTCCGTGCGGGGCAAGGGGATCGGCACCGTCATGGTCGCGGCCGTGCGCGAGCACCTGCTCCCGTACGGGCTGCGGCGCCTGCTGCTCGCCACGCACGACGCCCACGGGGTGTACGAGAAGGTCGGCTTCACCGCGCTGGATCGGCCCGAGCAGTGGATGGTGCTCGCCTTCGAGTGAGCCGTCGGAGGGCGAACCGTCCGACCGGAGGGCGACTTGTCCGGCAGATCCCGACCCGGAGGTAAGGGCTCACGCACCCTGGGTGACTCGTAGGTAACACCCCTTGACCTGCTTACTCCCGCGGCTCACCATCGCCGCATGCAGCTGAGGGTCACATTCGTCGCGGCCGCGCGCAGTTCCCCGCCGCTCGCCGAGCGCTTCGAGGACGACCGCCCGCTGGACCAGGCCGGCTGGGACGAGGTGCAGCGCGCCGCCCCCGCCCTGGTCCCGCTGGCGGCGTCCGAACTGCGCTACTGCTCGCCCACGCCCCGCAGCCGCGCCACCGGCGACGCCCTCGGCTACGCGCCGCTCGTCCAACTCGCCCTGCGGGACTGCGACATGGGGCGCTGGCGGGGGCTGACGCTCGGCGAGGCGATGGCCCGCGAGCCGGAACTGGTGGACGCCTGGCTGGCCGACCCGCACGCCACCCCGCACGGCGGCGAGTCGCTGCTGGCCTTCGTCTCCCGCGTCGGCGGCTGGCTCGACACCCGGCCCTACGAGGACGGCTGCCGCATCGTCGCCGTGGCCGAACCGTCCGTCATCCGCGCCGCCCTGCTGTACGCCCTGAAGGCGCCGCCGTCGGCCTACTGGAGCATCGACGTGCGCCCCCTGTCGGCCGTCACCGTCACCGGTCACGCCCGCCGCTGGAACCTCCGCCTCGACGGGGTGCCGGGCTAGCTGTCGCTCCTGGACGGTGGCGCCGAGGTCAGTGGCGCACTCGTCGGCCGGCGGGACGTCCGGCTCGTCGGCCGTAAGCGCCCGAAGCGCGACCGTAAGGAGACCCGAAGCGTTTCCGAAGGCATATGCCGCACAGTGGTCGAGGTGCTTGAGAACGGAACGATCGGGGCTGGAGGAGCGGGGATGGACGACGGCGACGCCCGGCTGCGGCTGGTGATCCTCGTCGGCGCGGCCAGGGAGGGACGCTTCGGGCTGGCGGCCGCCGAGTGGCTCGCGACCCGCGCCCGGTTGCGCAGCGATTTCGAGGTCGATGTCATCGACCTGGCCACGGCCTGGCTGCCGGACCTGATGACCGCCGATCCCGCGCTGCCGCGGCCCTCCGCCGTCCGGGACCTGTCCCCGTGGCTCGCCGCCGCCGACGCGTTCGCCGTGGTGACGCAGGAGCACCGCTCCGGCTACCCGGCGGCCCTGAAGAACGCGATCGACTGGTACGACAGCGAATGGCATGCCAAGCCCGTCGGCTTCGTCTGCTACGGCGGGCCGTCCGGCGGGCTGTGGGCCGTCGCCCAGTTGCGGCAGGTGTTCGCCGAGTCCCACGCGGTCACCGTCCCGGAGACCGTCAGTTTCGACAACTACCAGGAGCGATGGGGCTCAGAGGGGCAGTTCCACGACACCGAGGACTGCCGCCGCGCCGCCCTCGCCATGCTCGACCGGCTCGACTGGTGGGCGCGCGCCCTGCGCCGGGCCCGTGCCCGTGAGCCGTACACGTACTCGTACCCCGCCCGCGCGGAGGAGTGACACATCCATGGACACCAGGTGGTTCCGGCGGTTCGGCGAGCCGCTGCCCGCGGCCTGTCGGC
Organism: Streptomyces sp. NPDC020490; assembly: GCF_044335305.1. Classification (NCBI taxonomy): domain Bacteria; kingdom Bacillati; phylum Actinomycetota; class Actinomycetes; order Kitasatosporales; family Streptomycetaceae; genus Streptomyces; species Streptomyces sp. NPDC020490. The sequence continues at coordinate 219,432 of NZ_JBIRUY010000007.1, forward strand.
TGATCTGTTTCCCGCACGCGGGCGGCTCGGCCACCGCCTACGCACCGCTGTCGCGGAAACTGTCCGGGACGCTCGACGTCCTCGCCGTCCAGTACCCGGCCCGCCAGGACCGGCGCGCCGAGCCGCCCGCGAACGGCATCCTCGGGCTCGCCGCCCGCATAGCCGAGGCCCTCACGCCCCACACGCGGCAGCCGTACGCGTTCTTCGGCCACAGCATGGGGGCGCTCGTCGCGTATGAGACCGCGCGGATCCTGGACCACGGATCCGTGCCGCCACCCGTGCGCCTGTTCCTGTCCGGGCGCGGCGCGCCCGGCCCGACGCCGGACCCGCACGACCGGCTCACCGACGACGCGGCCATCCTCGCCGCGGTCCGGAAGCTGGGAGGCACCGACGCCTCCGTGCTGGACGACCCGGAACTGCTCGACATGGTGCTGCCCGCGCTGCGCGCCGACTACGGGGCCCTCGCCTCGTACCGCTGGCAGCCCGGTCCCGCGCTGAACACCCCCGTCACTGTGCTCGTCGGCGACGCGGACCCGGTCGTACCGGTCGCGTCGGTGGCCGGCTGGGCACGGCAGACGCGACAGGACGACGAGGTTCTGGTCTTCGCAGGGGGCCACTTCTATCTGAGCGAGCGGTTGGACCAGGTGACCGCTGTCCTGACGACCCGCTTGAGACCATCGACAGGGGGAAGCAGTGGAATTCAGGGTTCTGGGCCCGTTGGAGGCGTCAGCGGGAGAGCGCAAGCTGGCCCTCGGGGGCCACAAACAGCGTGCGGTGCTGGGGCTGCTCCTGCTGCGGGCGAACCGGGTGGTGGCGACCAGCGAACTGCTGGGCGCGCTGTGGCCTGACGAGAACCGTCCCACCACCGCCCGGAAGATCGTGCAGAACGCGGTGTGGGGCCTGCGCGCCCTGTTCGCCGAGCAGAGCGCCGTGCACCGCGGCCCCGAACTGGTCACCCAGGCACCGGGATACGTGCTGCGGCTCGACCCGGAGCGGCTGGACCTGCACCGCTTCAACCGCCGGGTCGCCGAAGGACGCTCCCGTCTGTCCGCCGGCGCCCCCGCCGAGGCCGCCCGGCTGCTCGGCGCCGCGCTGGAGGAGTGGCACGGGCCGGCGCTCGCGGACCTCGCCGAGGCGGGCACCGACTGGCCGGAGCTGACGGCACTGAGCCAGCTCCGGCTGGACGTGATGGAGGACCGCTTCGAGGCCGAACTGCGCAGCGGCCACCACTACTCCGTCCTCGGCGAGCTGGTCTCCCTGGCCGAGGAGGAGCCGCTGCGGGAGCGGCTGTGCGGCCAGCTGATGCTGGCCCTGTACCGCTGCGGCCGACAGGCCGAGGCGCTCGACGTCTTCAGCCGGGTACGACGGGCGCTGGTCGAAGAGCACGGCCTGGAGCCCTCCCGCGAACTCCAGCTGCTCCAGCAGAACATCCTCACCCACGACCCCGCGCTGGCCCCGCCGGCCACGGTCGCGCCCGCGCCGCCCGCCGTGCACACCAGGCCCGCCCAGCCCGCGCCGCCCGCCGTGCACACCCGGCCCGAGCAGCCCGAGCAACCCGCACCGCCAGAGCAGCCCGCGCCGCCCCGGGCGCTCCCGGAACGGGTCTCGCACCGGGCCCCGTCCCCGCACACCGAGCGCAGGTCGGTCGCCGTCCTGCTGGTCGGCGCCCGCACCGCCGAGACATCCGCCGCCGGTCAGGATGCGGCGGAGTCCCACACGCTGTACGACGCCGTGGCCGCGGTCGCCGACTGCGTCGAGGAGTTCGGCGGCACCGTGGCCGGGTCGCTCGGCCGGGTCTGGGTCGCGGTGTTCGGGCTGGACACCGGCCGGGCCGAGGCCGCGCAGGGCGCGGTGCGCGCCGCGGTGGCCCTGCGCGTCAGGCTCAGCCAGGTCCCCGGGCCCCGCTGGCACGCCGTGGTCTCGGCGGGCGAGGCCCTCGTGCGCTGGAACCCCCATGACGCCTCCGCGCCCGTCCGGGTGGTGGGCCGCCTCGTCGACGAGGCCCGGACCCTGCTCGCCACGGTGCCGTCCGGCGCGATCCACCTCGACGGCGAAGCCGTGCAGGACACCGTGGGCCTGGTCCGGCAAGTACCGACCGAACAGCCCCGGGTGCGGGCCGTCGCCGGGCTGCGCACGACCGCGGAGACCGCCGCCCTGCCCGACCCGTCCGGCGGCTTCGAGGCCGAACTGGGCATGGTGAAAAGCCTGTTGACCCGCTCCCGGCGCCATGACGCCCCGCATCTGGTCACCATCCTCGGCCAACCGCGCGTCGGCAGGACCCGCTTCCTCGCCGACTTCGTCCGCAGCATCCAGGGCGAGGCGGTCCGGGTGGTGCGGGTGCGCGGCAGGGACCCCCGGGCCTCGTGGACGCTCTGCGACGTGCTGCGGGCCTGCTGCGGGCTGCCCCTGTCCGACACCGACGACCGCGGGCTCACCGACGTCGTGCGCCGGGTCGCCGGGCGCAGCGAGACCGCGGAACGGCTGCTGCGGCGGCTCAGCCCCGGCCGGCCGTACGACCCGTCCGACCAGGATGCCGAGGCGTACGAGGCCTGGTGCGAGCTGCTGGTGCTGCTGGCCCGGGAACAGCCGCTGGTGCTGTGCGTGGACGACGCGCACGCCGCCGACGACGCCGTACTCGGCCTCGTGGAGAAGCTCGCGTCGCTGCCTCAGGACGTGCCCCTGCTCATCCTGGTGTGTGCCCGGCCCGGCGGCCTGCTGACCCGCAGGCCCCTGTGGGGCAGCGGTCTGCGGCACAGCGTGACCCTCACCCTGCAGCGGCTGCCCGGTGCCGCTGCCGAGCAGTCCGTGGGCAGCGGATGGCTGCGTGATCCCGCTCCGCGCGAGGCGGTCCCGCGTGAGGCCGTTCCGCGCGAGGCTGTTCCGCGTGAGGTGGTGGCCGAGGTCTCGGGCGAGCTTTCCGGGGAGCGCTGAAGCGGCCCCGCGACGCCGAGGGGATGCCGCGGGGGTGACGCGCCCGTGGCAGCGGGACCCGGCCCCCGCTGCGGTGACCCGTCCTCAGGCCGGGTCGCCGTCCGCCCCGGACAGGAACACCGACCGCAGCAGCCGGTCCAGCGCGTCCTCGGCGAGCGGCGCGAGGTGCAGGGTCATCGTCTGCCGCGCGACACCGGACCAGGCCGGGCGGGCGCCGAGCGGTCCGTCGTGCGCGCCGACCACGACCAGCAGCGGCGCGTCCGGGCAGTCGGCGCAGAGCTGCTCCACGACGGCCGGCAGGGCGTCGTCCGCCTGGTGCACGCCGTCCCAGATCAGCACCAGCGGCCCGCCGCGCGCGGCCAGCGCCATGAACCGGCGCCAGGCGGCCAGCAGCCGGTCCCGCTCGTCCGCGCCGCGGTACCGCCCGGCGAGCAGCGACCGCAGCGCGGGCAGCAGTTCGGCTGCGGTGCCGGCGTCGGCGAACCCGCGCAGCGCGGAGGCGAGTTTGCCGTCGGCGGTCGCGGGATCGTCCTGGCGGGTGATGCCGCAGCAGGCGGCCAGCGTCTCGGCCGGTACGGCAAGCGCGTCGCCGCCCGCGGTGACCGTGCCGTCCAGGACCCGTACCGGGTCGGGGGCGGTCTCCGCGATCCTGCGGCGGAACTCCATCAGAAGCCGGGTGCGGCCGAGGTCAGAGTGGCCGAGAACGGAGATCAGGTGCGGGGTGGAGCGCTGGCGGGCCCGGCTCAGGAAGCCGGTCATCAGGTCCAGTTCGGACTCCCGCTCGAAGCAGGGGACGTCCCCCTCGGCGCCCGGCCGGAGCGCGTGCACCTGCCAGGTCGCCGTCGCGTCGGGCAGCCGGTGGTAGCTGACGGCGTCCTGGGTGCGTCTTCGGGTCTCGTCGCAGACGTGGATCTCGGCCGGCGGGGTCAGGCACAGCATCGTCTCGCAGGCGTCGACGAGTTCACCGCTGATCCAGGGATCGTCGCCGGCCGCGCCGGAGGACGGCCACCGGCACACGTACGCCGCCCCCGTCGCCAGCGCCGCGTGCACCGACAGCCCCTTCACCACAAAGGTGGGCGGGGCGAGCGGCGAGGCGGGGATGCTCAGGCAGTCCCGGACCGCGAGCCCCGCCCGCACGGCCCGCTCCGCGCAGTCGTCCCGGCCGGGCTCCTCCTCGAACAGGCTGAGCAGCACGGACCCTATCGACCAGGCCGCGCACCCGCCCGACTTCTCTATCTCCTCCCGCGCCAGTTCGCACACGGTGTCCAGGACGCGGTCGATGTCGCCGGCCGACAGATCGTCGAACTCCGTGCCCAGACTGAAGCGGATCATCAGCACCGAGCCGGACCGGTAGGCACCGCCTCGGCCGTCGGGCGAGGGCGAGGGCGACGGCGAGGCGGTGAGGGGGCGGGCGGGGGTGTCGGGTCCGGTGCCGGTCCCGGCACGGGAAGGGGCTCCCGCCGGGGATACGGCGGTGCCGGCGGCCGGCAGGGGAGCAGCGCCCGGCGCGGGGGCCGGTCCGCTCCCCGGCACGGCGTCGTGGAGGGGGCCGGGGCGAGGAGCGGCAGACGGGCCGAGGATCAGTCCGGTGAGCGGCCCGGGAACCGGTCCGGCGCCGGGTTCGGGCGCTGGTGTCGTGCCTGGCCCGGCCGGTGCTCCGGTGCCCGGCGCAGCGGGTGTTCCGGTGTCCGGCCAGGGGGGTGCTCCGGCGCCGTGGTCGACGGCTGCTCCGGTGCCCGGGGTGCGGGCTGCTTCGGTGTGCAGGGCGGCGTCCGCTCCACGGCCGGGCAGGAAGGCGGGGCCTGGTCCGATCGCCGGGCCTGCGTCCGCTTCGACGACGGGCCCGGGGCTTTGGGCGGAGGCCGGTCCGGCGCTTCGGGTGGGATCCGGTCGGGTGCCGCGCCCCCGAGCTGTTCCGGTGTCCCGGGCCCGATCCGGTCCGGTGTCCAGGGCCCGATCCGGTCCGGTGTCCAGGGCCCGGCCCGGTCCGGTGTCCAGGGCCCGGCCCGGTCCGGTGCTCCGGGCCCGATCCGTACCAAGGCTCCGGGCCCGGCCCGGTCCGGCGTCCGGGCCGGAAGCCCATCCCGTTCCTGGTGCCGGAGCCGCACCGCCACCAGCGGAAGGCGTGGGGGCCGTCCCCGGACCGGCGCCGTACGGTAAGGAAGCCGGTCCGGTGCCGAAGGCGGGGGCCGACGGGGAACCCGGTCCGGTGCTGTACGACGGGCCGGGCAGGTTCAGCCGGGGGTCCTGGGCGAGGATGGCCGACTGGAGGCGCTGCATCTCGCGGCCCGGCTCCAGGCCGAGGCCCTCGACGAGGGCGGTGCGGATGCGGGCGTAGACGTGCAACGCGTCGGCCTGTCGTCCGCTGCGGTACAGGGCGAGCATCAACTGGCCCGAGGCACGCTCACGCAGCGGCTCCGCCCGGACGAAGGCGTCGAGGTCACGCAGGACCGACTGGTGCTGGCCGCACAGGAGTTCGACCTCGAAGCAGTCCTCCATGACGTCGAGCCGCTTCTGCTCCAGCCCGGCCAGCTCCGGCCACACCGTACCGGCCTCGGCGAGATCCGCCAGGGCGGGCCCGCGCCACAGCGCGAGCGCCTCGCGCAGCGCCCTGCGGGCGCGGGCGGGCTCACCGGTCAGCAGGGCCGCTCGGCCCTGTGCCGCCAGCCGCTCGAACCGCAGCAGATCGACCCGTTCCGGCGGCACCCGCACCACATATCCGGGGGCCTGCGTCACCAGCTGTGCCACCTGGGCCTCGCCCGGCACGGCGAGCGTCCGTCGCAGCCGCCAGATCGCGTTCTGCAGGATCTTGCGTGCCGTGCCCGGCACCCGGTCCGCCGGCCACACCGCCGACAGCAGGCGCCGGGTCGGCACCACCTCGCCCGCGTGCAGCAGCAGATAGGCCAGTGCCGCGCGCTGCCGGGTGCCGCCGAGAGCCACCAGCCCCGACGGCACCTCCACCTCGAGTGGTCCCAGTAGACGGAACTCCACGACGTCTTCCCCCGTTTCCTCGCTCGGCCGGGTCGTCACCCGACCCGGACCGATCGTGTCAATCCCTGTCTTCCCAAAGGACGGCAACGTCAATGTGATGAGATCGGCCGGGCGGTGACCCGCGCCGAGGCAAGGGCACGGGCCGGGGCCGCTGCCGTGTGTCCGCGTGTCAGCCGGCCGCCGTTCCCGCCAGCCGGGCGCCGTCTCCGTCGCGCAGCAGCCCGCACACGTCCCGCAGGCCCGCCTCCAGCTGCGCGATCTCCTCGTCCGAGACCTGTACGGACGGCTCGAAGCGCAGCGTCTCGACCGCACTCGCCGTCGGGAAGGTGCGCACCCCGTGCGCATGCAGCAGACGGCCCGCCAGGAAGTAGCCGAACAGCCCGCTCCCGGCCAGCGAACGTACCGACTCGGAGGCGGACCCGCTCTGGTCGTGGAACTCCAGGCCGAGCATCAGACCCATGCCCCGCACCTCCTTCACCACGTCGGGGAAGTCGGCGCGGACGGACTCCAGCACCGCCCGCAGGGCCGCACCGCGCTCCACGGCCCGGCGGTAGCCGGCCCCGCCGTCGGCCTCCAGCAGCTCCAGCACCTTCAGGGCGATGGTGCAGGAGAAGCTGTCCTTGGCGAAGGTCGAGCTGTGCACGATCTCGAACTCCCGCCGGTAGCGGGCCTCGCGCACCAGCATCACCGACGTCTTGGCCAGCCCGCCGCCGAGCGTCTTGGCGAGCGTGTAGTAGTCGCCCACCAGGCCGGTCTGCGCCGAGGCGAGCAGCGTGCCCGTACGTCCCATGCCGCTCTGGATCTCGTCCACGATCAGCGGGACGTCGGCCTCCGCGCAGAACTGCTGGATCGCCTCCGCGAACTCGGCGCCGAGCACCCGGATGCCGCCCTCGCCCTGGATCGGCTCCACCAGGAAGGCGCAGAACACGGGGAACTCCCGCTCGACGACATCCACCTGGCCGTTCGTCACCTCGAGCGAGTACGCGACGCTCCGTTCCTGCGCGTGGATCTCCTTCAGCATTTCGGGCCGGTCCCGCGGCACGAACCGCGCCTGCGCGGCCAGCGCCTGGAACGGCGTGCGGTAGGCCGCGTTGTGGGTGAGCTGCACACTCAGGCCCAGCTTGCCGTGGAAGCCGCCCTCCAGCGCCAGGAAGAGCGGCGGCCGGTTGAACCGTGCGGAGTTCTCGGCGGTGACGCGTGCCGTCAACTCGGCGAAGGCGGCGGCCGTCGCGGCTCCGGTGGAGACCCCGAAGCGGGTGCGGATCCGGGCCGGCACCTCGGCCTCCCCGGCGGCCACCGCGGCTCGCGCCCGGTCCGCCGAGTGCTCCAGTTCCTCGCGCAGTGCGGCGATCCGCAGCACCCGGTCCAGTTCGGCATGCTTGACGGCGGCCTCCACGGCCTCCGCGCCGGTGTTCGCGAAGATGGCGAAGTAAGGTTCCGCGGAGCCGAGTTCGCGGTGCACGATCCGGTTCAGCTCGGCGGCGAGACGGTTGGCGTAGGGGTGCCGGGAGAACTGCGCGTGCACGGGCGTGCCCGCGTCGAGCAGGTCCCGGGCGCAGGCGACCAGGTCCGGGTGGTTGTGGCCCAGCAGTACCGAACCGTAGCCTCCGGCGAAGTCGGCGACCGGGATCTCGCCGCCGTCCTCGCCGCGCCGGTACAGGGTGTTGCCCTCGGCCCGCACGTACTCGACGGCCAGACCGGCCGTTCCCAGCACTTCCCGCAGATACGGCTCAGCCAGTTCCGGCCCCTCGGCCGCGGAGTTCTTGGTGTCCATGGGTTCAGATTGCGCCGTTCTGGTCAGCGGCCGGTCATCGGCGGCTCTTCGTCCGGCCTCGAGCACCTGTGAGCGACCTGCGGGAGCAGACGATTACCGGCGGATGACGGACTGCCGGAATCCCGACGGTACGTTGGCGAAAGCGGGCCCTGGTCGGCCAACGGCAGGGCCTGAGAGCGCCCCGCGAAAAGGATCGGAGAATCCGGAATGAATTCCGCGCCCGCTCACCTCGACGCCGTGTCCGCCTTCCCGCCCGCCCTCGACGCGGTGACCCCCGCCGTGCTGCGCACCGTGATGGCGCGTTTCGCCACCGGAGTCACCGTGATCACCGTGGGCGGCGCACAGCTGCACGCGATGACGGCGAACGCGTTCAGCTCGGTGTCCCTCGAACCGCCCTCGGTGCTGTGCAGCGTGGGACACGGCGCGGTGATGCACGGAGCGCTGTCCTCGGCGGGACGCTTCGCCGTCAACATACTCGGTGCCGAACAGGAGGATCTGGCGCGCCACTTCGCGAACAGCAAGCGCACGCTGGGCGCCGCCCAGTTCGAAGGGGTGGCCTGGACGCCGGGCCGGCACACCGGCTCCCCGCTGCTGGGCGGCGCGCTGGCCTGGCTGGAGTGCGAGCTGACGGCCGCGCACGCCTTCGGTGACCACACCATCTTCATCGGAACCGTGCTCGGGGCGGGTCAGGTCGCCGAGGGCGGAGGGCTGCTCTTCGTCGACGGCCGGTTCGGCCGGGTGGCACCCGCCGCCGAATGACCGCGATTTCCCGGACGCCCGGGCCGGGAATCCACGCGCCCCTTGTGGCCGCCGTTCCCCTGAACCGCCGATGACCGCGCCCAGACCGGGGAATTCCCGCAGGGTGAACCGTCCGTTCGCCGCCCTTGAGGCTTTTCCAACCTCAGCTTGACGTGGCCAGGTGAAGGGCGAGTACGGCCTTGACCAGGTCGGTGATGCGGGTGGTGCTGCAGCGGAGCTTGCGCAGCAGGCGCCAGGAC